>JAUIFX010000073.1 GCA_030429865.1 Gammaproteobacteria bacterium
TCCATCTCTATGCCGGCGAGGAAGCCTCGGCCACCGGTGTCGGCATGCAGCTGCGCGATGACGACCGCATTGCCAGCAATCACCGCGGTCACGGCCACTGCATCGCCAAGGGCGTCGACGTCAAGGGCATGATGGCCGAGATATACGGCAAGAAGACCGGCACCTGCCACGGCAAGGGCGGCTCGATGCACATCGCCGATCTCGACACCGGCATGATGGGCGCGAACGGCATCGTCGGCGGCGGTCCGCCGCTCGCATGCGGCGCCGCGCTCGCGCACAAACTCAAGAAGACCGGCGGGCTCGCCGTGGTCTTCTGCGGTGACGGCGCTTCCAACCAGGGCACTACGTTCGAGGCGATGAACCTCGCCACGGTCTGGCAGCTGCCGCTGGTGTTCATATTCGAGAACAACGGCTACGCCGAGGCCACCGCGAGCCGCTTCTCGGTCGCGTGCAAGGACATTGCCGAGCGCGCACCCGGCTTCGGCATGCCGGGGCGCATCGTCGACGGGCATGACTTCTTCGCCGTGCACGAAGCCTTCGCCGAAGCCGCCGAGCGCGCGCGCAGCGGCGGCGGCCCTTCGCTCATCGAGCACAAGCTCGATCGCTTCTTCGGTCACTTCGAAGGCGACAACCAGAACTACCGGCCCAAGGACGAGGTCAAGCGCCTGCGCGAAGACGTCTGCTGCATCAAGCGCTTTGCCGCAGCGGCGACCAGCGAACACGGCATCAGTGCCGACCAGCTCGCGGCCATCGACGCCGAGGTCGGCGCGCTCATCGACGAGGCCGTGGCCTTCGCCGAATCGTCACCGGACCCGGCGCCGGAAGACCTCATGACCGACGTCTACATCAAGTACTGAGGAGCGCGACATGGCACGTAAAATCACCTACCAGCAGGCGATCAACGAAGCGCTCGACCAGGAAATGGCGCGCGACGAGTCGGTCATCATCATGGGCGAAGACGTCGTCGGCGGCACCGGCGCGGACGGCGAGATGGACGCCTGGGGCGGCGTACTCGGCGTCACCAAGGGCCTGTGGGCCAAGTACGGCGATCGCATCATGGATACGCCGATCAGCGAAGCCGGTTTCGTCGGCGCCGCGGTCGGCGCGGCGACCTCCGGCATGCGCCCGGTCTGCGAGCTGATGTTCATCGACTTCATGGGCGTTTGCTTCGATCAAATCTTCAACCAGGCGGCGAAGTTCCGTTACATGTTCGGCGGCAAGGCGCGTACGCCGGTGGTCATCCGCACCATGATCGGTGCCGGCTTCCGCGCCGCGGCGCAGCACTCGCAGTGCCTCTACCCGATGTTCACCGCGGTACCCGGTCTCAAGGTCGTGGTGCCGTCCAGTCCCTACGACGTCAAGGGCCTGCTGATCCAGGCCATCCGCGACGACGACCCGGTGATCTTCTGCGAACACAAGGTGCTCTACACCCTCGAAGGTGAGGTGCCGGAAGAGTCCTACACCATCCCGTTCGGCGAGGCCAACATCGTGCGCGAGGGCAAGGACGTCACCATCGTCGCGCTCGGCCGCATGGTGCACCAGGCCATGTCCGCCGCGCAGGCGCTGGCCAAGGACGGCATCAGCTGCGAGGTCATCGACCCGCGCACGACCTCACCGCTCGACGAGGAAACCATCCTCGAGTCGGTCGAGGAAACCGGTCGCGTGGTCGTCGTCGACGAGGCCAATCCGCGCTGCAGCATGGCGGCCGATATCGCCGCGCTGATCGCACAGAAGGGCTTCGGCGACCTGGAAGCCCCGGTCGAGCTGGTTACCGCACCGCACACGCCGGTACCGTTCAACGGCGCACTGGAGGATCTTTACATTCCGAACCCGGCCAAGATCGAGGCCGCCGTGCGCAAGACCGTGGAGTACGCCTGATGAGTAAAGACGGCATCATTGCCATCACCATGCCCAAGTGGGGCCTGTCCATGCATGAAGGCAAGGTCATGGAATGGCTGGCCGAGGAAGGCACCGAGCTCAAGCCGGGCGACCCGGTCATGGACATCGAGACGGAGAAGATCGCCAACACCTTCGAGGCCCTCGACGCCGGCGTGCTGCGGCGCAAGGTCGCGCAGCCGGACGATATCCTGCCGATCGGCGCGCTGCTCGGCGTGATCGCGCCGGCCGGCGTCGACGACGCCGCGATCGACGCTTTCATCGCCGAGTTCCAGGCCAGCTACGTACCACCCGAGCCCGACGAAGAGGATGGCGACGGCGGCTGGGCCTTCGTCGAAGCCGGCGGCTACCGCCTGCGCTACGCGAAGATGGGTGACGGCGCCCGCCACATCGTGCTCATCCACGGCTTCGGCGGCGACGCCGACCGCTGGGCCTTCACCCAGGAGCCGCTCGCCGCGCACGCCACGGTCTGGGCCTTCGATCTCCCGGGCCACGGTCAGTCGAGCAAAGCGGTGCGCGAGGGTTCGGTCGCGGCGCTGGCCGAAGTCGTCGTCGCGTTCATGGACGCCGTCGGCATCGACAGCGCCGAGCTAGTCGGCCATTCCCTCGGTGGTGCGATCGCGCTGCAAACGGCCATCGCGCACCCCGGGCGGGTCGACGCCCTCGCCTTGATCGCGCCGGCCGGGCTGGGTCCGGATATCAACGGCGACTACCTGTCCGGTTTCGTCGCCTGCGACAGCCGCAAGGAGATGAAGCAGCTGCTGCAGGAACTCGTCGCCGACCCCGAACTGGTCAACCGCGCGCTGGTTGCCGACATGCTGCAGTTCAAACGCATCGACGGCGTACCCGAAGCGCTCGCGACCATCGCCGCCGGCTTCCACGACGGCACCCGCCAGACGCTGGACCTGCGCGGCGGCCTGGCCGCGCTCGGCAAACCGGTCAAGGTGATCTGGGGCAGTGCCGACCGCATCATCCCGGCGAGCCATGCCGACGGCCTGGCAGGGGCCGAGGTGACGGTGCTCGACGGGTACGGGCACCTCGTGCAGCTCGAGGCGGTGGCCGAAGTCAACGCGATACTCGGGGCCTAGCAGCCTGCCGGACCCGGGATCGCGGGCGACGGGCATCCGCCGCCGCAGAGGAATCCGGGTCCGGCAGGATGCTGGTCCAGGTATCGCGGCGGCCACTCCCGGTGGTGGCCGCGGCCACCGCTGGCGGCCATCTCCCCCGCACCTCGTGCGGCCTCTGCGTGCTGCGCGGGAGATCCCACTGCAACCGTGATCGCCACCGCGACGAAAGTCTTACGACCATCGTCGAGCACCCCTGACCAACGGCCAATTGTGCGCACCTTGCGCGCGGGCGACCATGCCCGTGCCGGGAAGCTGTCGCGCCGTGCGCGGCTTTCCCGGCCCCGATAACAACAAGTCGTCACACCGCATGCACCATCACCGCCGTCACGCTATCGCTCCATCTTTCCGTCTCACTCGTCGCGGCGCCGGCGGCACGGCCAGCGCGCGTGCCGCCGCGCTGCTCCTCGCCGCCGCGGCGTCGGCCAGCCCGCCGGCCGGCGCCGAGGTCACCACCGACTTCGGCCCCAGCGGCGGCTTTCGTTTCGATTTCTTCGAGCAGCAGGCCGGCACCCGCTACGAGTTCTCGACCGGCGACTCGCTCGTCGCCAACCTGCGCGCGGCGGGCTCGGTCGGTGGTATCACGGGATCGCGGCGCAGCGTCATCGTGCCGGAAGTGACCGCGTTCGGGCAGACCATCATTCCCGAAGTCACTGCCGACACCCGCACGGGCCTCAAGCTCACGACCAGTATCGACGCCTACGCCGGCGTGGTCTTGAGCGCCGGCATCGAGACGGCCAGCGCGGGCATCGGCGCGGGTTATGCGCTCGGACCGCGCCTGACGCTGCCGGACCAGGTCCGCGCCGGCGAGTTCTTTGCCATGCGCGGCGAAACCTTCGTCAGCAACAGCAATCTCGATCTCGACGTCAGCCTGCCCTCGATCGACCTCGGCATGGACGTGGTGCTGGGCGGCAACGCCAGCGGCAGGCTCGAGTACGGCCTGTTTCCCATCACCGGCTACCAGGTCGGCAATTTCAACTTCAACCTGCCGGACATCAACCTGCCGGTGTTCGACTTCAACCTCGATCTCAACCTGCCGAAACTGCCGAGCTTCGGGTTTCTCGACATTCCCGATCTCATCCCCGACAGCGACCGCGACGACGCGGTGTACCGCCTCAAGCTGCCCGGCGTCGACCCGTTGAAACCCGGCGACAAGCCGCCGCCGCTGCTCTCCGCCGGCGAGGTCGTGCTGGTCAACCCGGCATCCAGCGCGACGACCAGCGCGCCGCAGGTGCGCGACGGCGCCATCGTGAGCACCACGACGGGCGACCTGCTGCGCCTCGGCCTCGATCTCGACGGCATCGCCTCCTTTGCCACCACCGGCGTCTCGTTCACCGGCCTCGAGGCGACCATCAAACCGGGCAGCGTGCCGCTCGCCACCGTCGGCTACGACACGCTCGACGTCAAGTACGGCATCGAACTCGGCTACGAACTCGAGAACAGTCTCGCCACGTACCTCGAGGTGACGCTCGATTTCGTCGATGCCGACGGCGGGGCGGTCGACGTCCTGCTGCGCGACGGCGATGTCGTCGACATCGCCAACACCTACTCGGGCCGCTTCGACCTGCTGCCCGAGATCGCCCTGCTCGATGCCAACGACGTCACGCTCAAGGTCGACTTCACCGGGCTCAAGCGCGAAATCCGCCAGAAAGGTTCGCTGACCCTGAGCGATTACATGGAGCTGCGTGCCCTCGCGGCGAAGGCCAGCGTGCTCGGCGGTATCGCCGGCATCGAACTCGGTCCCCTGCTCTACAAGAAGCTCGAACTCGCGGGCGAGTTCGGTGCTTTCGAGATCTACGACGAGACCATCACGCTCGGCGACTTCGGCCTCGTCGACGGCCTGTTCGACGGCGAGGTGCTGATCGACGCCATCGCGAGCCAGGATGCCTATCTCGTCACGAACTCCAGCGGACGTTTCAGCGTCCTCGACTTCAAGCTGCTCTCGACGCACGAGCCCGTCTACACCGTGCACAGCGACCTGCGCGACCTGACGCTCGTCATCGGCACCGCGAACGCGCAGGCACGCACGCGCGCCGACATCATGCCCACGACCTACACGTCCATCACGACCATCGGCGGCGAGATCGGCGGACTCTACGTGCCGCGGGGCTCCGAGCTGCGCTTCGCGCGCTTCGGTGGCGGCACGGCGCGCACTTCGACCATCACCAACGACGGCCTGATCAGGGCCGATGTCAGCACCGACGGTTTCACCTTCGACCAGCGCTTCGCCTCGGTCGATGCCGATGGCCTGCTCCTCGTGCAGGGCGCGGGCGAGATGCGCTTCGGCCGCCAGGGCGGGCTCTCGGCCGGCACGCTGATCAACGGCCGCGGCCACACCGTCAGCTTCGACCAGGGCAACGCGCAGGTCGTCTCCGGCGGCAGCCGTATCCTCGCCGGCAAGCACAAGATCAGCAACCAGGGCCTGATCCGCGCGCGCTTCGGCGGCACGCTGGACGTCGCCACGCCCTACTTCGAGAACCTGCCCACCGGCGTGCTGCGCGCCGAATCCGGCAGCCGCGTCAACCTCGCCGGCGGCATCGACAACACCGGCCTCGTCGAAGCGGCCGGCGCCGGCTCGCGCATCGACATCACCAGCAGCTCGATCGGCAGCAGCATCTTCGAACCGGGCCGTGGCCAGTTCCACGCCGCCGACGGCGGCGCGATCGTCGTCCGCGGCGCACTCGAGAACGGCACGCGCGTTCTACGCACGCGCGGCAACCTGGAGTTCCTGAGCGCCGACGGTGGCACGACCACGTTCGAGACGCGGATCGACGCGGGCGGCGATCTGCGCCTGGTCACCGAGGACGGCGGCACGCTGCAACTCAACGGCCTGCAGCGCGAGCGCGGTTCGGAGCAGATCGAGATCGTCAACGACGGTCTCCTCGAGCTGCTGTCCGGCACCACTTCGCTGCGCCCGCTGCGCCCGAACTGCCCCGCCGGACAATGCCCGCCACCAGGGCCACCGACGATCGAGCCGGTCGATCTGACTAACAACGGCACCGTGCGCGTACGCGGCGGCGCGCTGTTCGCCTTCGACGTCGATATCGTCGACTACAGCGAAGGCGGTGCGAGCCTCGCCGGCGGCACCTGGGAGCTGATTGGAGAATCCGGCATTTTCGACAACACCGGCACGGTCACCGAGCTCACCTCCGGGGTTGCGGCGATTGACGTGCGCGTCAACGAGGTCTTCGGCAATGCGCAGAATTTCGCCGACCTCGCTTTCGACGAGGTCATCGATGCGGATACCGGCGAAGTCGTCGTGCGCAGCGACATCGGTCAGCTCGACACGCGCCTCGTCTACAACGACGCCGACGTGCTGCTTTCCGGCAGGGCCAGCTTCGATTACTTCGACACCGTCGAGGTCAACCGCGGGCGCCTGCGCCTGGCCCAGGGGCAGCGCTTCCACACGGTCGGCAACTACGAGAACCGCGGTGGCGAGACCTTTGTCGACACCAATGCCACGCTCATCGTCAATGGCGCCCTGCTCGTCAACGGCGGCGTCGTGCGCATCGGCGAGGCGTTCGACGCCGACACCACGACCAGCCGCCTGCAGGTTGCCGGCGGCGACGTGATGCAGGGCGACGGATCGATGCGACACCGCGACATCGAGGTCAACGGCGGCACGTTGCGCATCGCCGAGCGCGGCGGCCTCGACGCCGTAGCTGGCAGCGGCCCGGCGTTTCTCGGCCGCAGCGCGGGCGGCGGCCACGTGCTGCTCGGCGGCCGCTCGTGGATCGTGCGCGACAGCGTCGCCACCGCTCCCGACGGTAGTGAGACCATCACGCCCGGCCTGATCGATTTCTCGCAATACCGCGCCGGTTTCGACAGCGCGGCGGTCGCCGAGATCCACGAGAACCGCGCGGACGTCCTCATCGAAGGCACGCAGGCCGGTTTCCGTGGCCTCGAATACCTGGTGCGCAACAGCGGTTCGCTGACCCTGCGCAGCGGCGCCCGCCTCGAACGCGCCGACATGTCCGCTGCACCGCTTGAGCTGATCGATGGCGACAGCTTCGTCAACGCGGCCGGCGGCACCATCGAGCTCGACGGCGCCCAGTTCGTGTTCGCCGGCGCCGGCAGCACGCTCGTCAACGAGGGCCTGATCGAACTCGCCGGCAACGGCTACCTCGAGGTCGGACGTATCGCGCGCGGCGACGGTCCCGGTGGCCAACTGCTGGTCGACGGCGTCGTCAACGCTGCCCACGGCATCGCCGCGCGCGCCATCGAACTCAATGGCGGCGCCCTCGTCGGCGCGCACATCGCGCTCGACGGCCGCGCCGGCAACGACGCCACCGTGGTTCTCAATCCGGGCGGTCAAGGGGGCAGCGCGGGCAGCCTCGCGGTCCGCGGCGGGGGCATCGCGGGCGCGGCACTCAGTATTGCCGGCGGCCAGGGCGGCCGCGGCGGCGACGGCGACAACAGCTTTCCCAACGGCGCTGCCGGCGGCGCCGGCGGCAACGGTGGCACGCTGCACATCAGCGGCGGCCAGGTCGTTGCCGACCGCGGCATCAGCCTGCGCGGCGGCAACGGTGGTACCGGTGGCGCGGGTGTCGAGCGTGCGTTCGTCTCGAACGGCCGTGGCGGCGCGGGCGGCAACGGCGGCCGCGGCGGCGACATCACCCTGTCCGGCGGCGAACTGGTCGTCGCGAGCACCATCGACCTGCGCGGCGGCGACGGCGGCAGCGGCGGCCAGGGTGCCCGGTTCGAAGCCGACGGCCGCAACGGCACGAGCGGCGCTCGCGGCAGCCTGCGTATCCTGGGCGGCACGCTGACCGCGAGCGCGGCGAACTTCGACCAGGCCATCGACGGCAACGTGTTGTTTGCCAGCGGCACGCTGCGCTTCACCGACAGCCTGTTCGATCTCGGCACCTCCTCGACCCGCCTGAATGCCGTGCTCGGCACCACCAACAAGCTGCTCGGTAATGGCCGCGCACTGGCCTTCGACGACACGCTCGTCATCGCCGCGGGCCAGGCGCTCGCGCTGGCCGGCGGCACGCTCAGCGCGCGCGTGCTCGATACCCGTGGCGGCGGCAACCTGCTGTTCAGCGCGGGCCTGCTCGACGTCGAGACCTTCCATGGCGATCTCGTGCAGGCCGGCGGCGTACTCGCACCCGGCGACTCGCCGGGTCTGACCACCATCGACGGCGACTACACCCTGGCCGGCGGCACGCTCGCCATCGAACTGGCCGGTCACGAACGCGGTACGCAGTATGACGCCGTCGACGTCCGTGGCACGGCGACGCTCGGCGGCCTGCTCGACGTCACGCTGCTCGACGACTTCGCCCCCGGCGCCGGTGACGTCTTCCAATTGCTTGCCGCCGAGACCATCAGCGGCAGCTTCGACGCCCTCTCGCTGGCGCTGTTGCCGGCGCACCTGAACTGGCGGCTCGACTACCTGCTCGACCCGCTCGGCACCGACTTCGTCAACCTGCGCGCCGCGCCGGTCCCGCTGCCGCCGGCGGCGCTGCTGCTGGGCGGTGCCCTGCTGCCGCTGCTGCGCCGCCGCCGCTGAGCCGCGCCGCGCACGGCCGGCGTCAGTCGGCGCCGGCCGGCCGGCGGTGTCTTGCCAACCCTGCGTTCAGACGCTCCAGCCCGGCGCGCTCGCTTGCCAGGAGTGCGGCCCCCCGGGTCCGCGCCAGCGCCTCGTCCGAAGCCTGCGCCGCCGCAGCGCCGAACACCCCCGGCGCGTGCGCGGCGAGTGCGCCCAGGGCCTTGTGCAGACGGCGCTGCACTTCGATGACGCCGGCGCCGTCGCGCGCAATCGGGCGGAAACCGTCTTCGAGCAGTTCATCGACGTGGATCGGCGGCACGTGAACGCGCGGATAAGCCACCTCCGGTGCGGCCGGCGCGTCCCAGCGCGAGAGCACGCGTACGAAGCGGCCGAGCACGTCGATCGCGGTGCCGGGATCGTTGACCGCCGGTGACAACGCCCGTGACGCGATCTCGGCGAGAACGACGAGACCGAAACGCGGATCCTGGTCATAACTGCGCGTGCCGGCGCAGGTGAATGCCGCGCGCAGCCGATGCGCCGTCCGCTCGCCGGCCTTGCCGCCCGCCCACCACAGCAAGGGGGCCGTAGGATGCACGAAAGTCCCCGGCAGCGCGGCAATCCACAAGTCCGTCTGCGCCGTCTCCGCGCACGCCGCGAGCGCCTGCATGTCGACGTGCTGGACGTAGCCCGTCGTCGCGGCCGGCAGCGGTTCGAGGCCGGCCGGCGGCGTCCCGAACAGCGGCTGGCCGCCGAGGAACGGTGCGGCGACGCGGGCGTCGATGGCCTGCGCCGTCGCCCCCTCGACGCGCGCGAGCGTATCGCCCATGCGCCCGAAGCTCATCAGGTGCGAGATCCAGCGCAGCAGTGCCGCGACCACCAGTCCGACCACCGCGATGGTGCCGGCGAACAGCAGCAACCGCCCGTCGTCGTCGTAGAGTCCGCTGTGCAGCGCAATGATGCCGACGAGGGCGAACAGGAAAGCGCCGACGAAGGTCGCGAGCACGTTCTGCGTCGTCGGATCCTCCTGCAGCAAGCGCGTTGCCCGTGGCGTCGCCGTACTGGCGGCGGCGGCAAACGCGGAGACCGTGATCGAAAGCGAAAAGGTCGCTACCGCGAGCATCGAAGAGGCGAGGATATCGAGAACCTGGTCGACCGCCTGCGCGCCGATCCGCTCACCCACGCCCGGCGGAATGAAGCGCGCGAGCGGGCGCGCGCCGAGCGCGGTGACGACGCCGAGCAGGCCGTAGGCCACCGAGCGCACCCAGACCTCGCGGAAAGTCAGCACGACCAGCCAGCGCCACTTGCTGCCGGGTCCGGCCTGCTCGTTCACGGAGACGCCCCGACGCCCGTTCGCGACATCTCTCCGCGCCACCTTCAGCCCGTGTTGCGCAGACCGCTGGCGATCCCTGCCATGGTCACCTGCAAGGCCTGCTCCACCGCCTCGCGCGCATGGTCGTCGTGGCGTCGCCGGGCGAGCAGCTCGGCCTGCAGCAGGTGTAGCGGATCGAGGTAGGTATTGCGCACCGTGAGCGACTCGGCCAGTTCCGGGTCGCCGGCCAGCAGGTGCGGCGCTCCGGTGATCGCGAGCAGGTCTTCGCTGAGCGTGGCCAGCCGCTCGCCGAGCCGCGCGACCGCGGCCTGGCGCGGCGCATCGACGAGGCGCTCGGCGTAGTAAGCGGCGAGCTTGGCATCGGCTTTCGCGAGGACCATCTCGAGCATGTTGATCTGCATGCTGAAGAACGGCCAGGCCGCCATCTCGGCCAGCAATGCCGCCTGGTCGTGCTCGCGCGCTTCGCGCAGGGCCGCGTCGGTACCCAGCCAGGCCGGCAGCATCAGCCGCACCTGGGTCCAGGCGAAGACCCAGGGAATCGCGCGCAGGCTGGCGATACCGCCGTTCGCCTTGCGCCGCGCCGGGCGGCTGCCGAGGGCGAGAATGCCGAGCTCCTGTTCCGGCGTCAGCGTGCGAAACAGCTCGACGAAATCGGGATCGTCGCGGACCACGGCGCGATAGGCCGTCAACGCGCTCGTCGCCATCTCCGAGATACGCTCGCGCCACGCTGCGCGCGGCGCCGGCGGCGGGTTGAGCGTGGCCTCCAGCGTGGCGCCGAGATAGCGCCGCAGCGTCTGTTGCGCCAGCGACGGCAGGCCGAGTTTCCAGCGAATCATCTCGCCCTGCTCGGTCACGCGCAGCGACCCGGCCACCGAGCCGGGCGGCTGCGAGGCGATGGCGGCCTGGGCGGGGCCGCCGCCGCGGCCGACCGCACCGCCGCGGCCATGGAACAGAGCGAGCCGCACGCCGTGGCGCTGCGTCACCTCGACGAGGCGCTCCTGGGCACGGTACTGCGCCCAGGCTGCGGCCAGCTGGCCGGCGTCCTTGGCCGAATCGGAATAGCCGATCATGACCTGCTGGTAGCCGTCGACGTGCTCGCGGTACCACGGCAGCGCGAGCAGCGCATCGATGGTGTCGGCCGCACCATCGAGGTCGCTCAGGGTCTCGAACAAGGGCACGACGGGCAGCGCGCGGGACAGTCCGCACTCGCGCAGCAGCAGGATCACGGCCAGCACGTCGCTCGGCGAGGTGGCCATCGAAATCACGTACTGGGCGATGCCGGCGCCGTCGTTGGCGGCTATCACGCGGCAGGTATCGAGCACCTCGCGGACCTCGTCGCTGGCCGGCCAGTCGAGCGGGAACAACGGCCGCCGCCCGGCCAGCTCGGCGAGCAGGAAGCGGCAGCGCTCCTCTTCCGGCCAGCTCGCGTAGCCTGCGCCGCCGCGGGTGAAGCCGAGGTAGGTGGTGAGTTCCTCGAACACCGCGACGTGGCGCGCGGCGTCCTGGCGCACGTCGAGCCGCACCAGCGTGATGCCGAACGCGGCCACGCGCCGCAGGGTGTCCAGCAGCGGGCCGTTGGCGATGTTGGCCATGCCGCACCCGACCAGCGAGCGGTAACACAGCATCAGCGGCGCCTGCAGTTCGGCCGTCTCCAGGAAAATCGATTCACGATCGGCCGGCGGCGCCGGGTCGAGGCCGGCCGCCCAGTCGCGTGTGCGCGCGAGCCGGTCGCGCACCGTGCGCAACAGTTCGCGGTACGGCTCGTGGGCGCCCCCCGTGGCGCGCGCGAGCTCGTCGTTGCAGTGGCTCATGGACAGGGCCGCGCGCAATACCTCGACGTCCTGCAGGTAGAGATCGGCCGCCATCCAGCGCGCCAGCATCAGCACTTCGCGCGTGACCGTCGCCGTGACCCGCGGGTTGCCGTCGCGATCGCCTCCCATCCAGGTCGCGAAGCGTATCGGCGCCGCAGCCGGGGCGAGCGGCGGGTGGCCACGGGACGCCAGCGCGAGGTCGAGTTCGCGCAGCACCGCGGGCAACGCGTGCCACAGGGAGTTCTCGATGACGGCGAAGCCCCAGCGCGCCTCGTCCTGCGGGGTCGGCCGCTCCTGGCGGATCTCGTCGGTATGCCAGGCCTCGGCGATGAGCCGTTCGAGGACGACCTCGATGCCGGCCCGGGTGGCGCCGCTGGCGCGATCCCGCTCGGCAAGTGTCGCCGCGATCGCATCGTATTTCTGGATCAGCGTACGACGCAGTACCTCGGTCGGATGCGCCGTGAGCACGAGCTCGATGTCGAGGCTGTCGAGCGTTTCCCGCAGGCGCGGATCATCGGGCAGCGACAACGGCACGGCGCGGTCGTGGTCTTCGCGCGTGAGGTGATGCTGCTCGGCGATGTTGGCCAGGTTCAGGAACTGGTTGAAGGCGCGCGCGACATCGACCATGTCCGCGGCCGGGATGTCGGCCAGCGTCTCGCTCAGGCGCGCCCAGTCGGCGGCGTCCCCGGCACGGGCGCTCTTGGCAAGCGCGCGGATCGCCTCGATGCGCGCAACGAAAGCGGTGCCGCGTGCCGCGCCGATGACGCGCCCGAGCAGGTGGCCGAGCAGGCGCACATCGTCGCGCAGGCGGCGGTCGAGGTGGGCGAACTCCCGTTCCGCCAGGGGATCGCCGGCTACGGATGGGGAGGGATCGGACGGGCTGGTCTGGGACATCTCGGACATCTGGCCTGGGAGGTCCTTCAACATAACGCGCGCCGCGCCGGCTCGCCAGACGCGGCCGCCGCGGCCCGCAGTGGCAACCGCCGGCGGCGCGCGCTATGGTCGCGGCCATCGCGGCCCCCGCGCCGCACACGGGGAGGAAACACGCATGGGCGATGCCATCGTCGCGATCGAGCAACTGTTGTCCGCTTATTGTCACCGCGTCGATCGCGGCAGCGCCGCCGACGTGGCCGCGCTGTTCGCCGGGGACGCGGTCCTGCGCCCGCGTTACGACGGCGACTACGAACTCGCCGGCCGTGCCGAGATCGAGCGCTGGTACGCCTGGTACCACGAGCACTTCCGCGCCGGGGTACGCCATCTCAAGCATCTCGTGATGTCACCCCTGATCGAGGTCGACGGCAACCGTGCCAGCGGCGTGTGCTACCTCGTCGCGACCGCTGTCGCGGCCGGCACTGGCGAGGGCTTCTACGCCACCGGCACCTACCACGACGAGTACGTGCGCGAGGACGGCAGCTGGCTGTTCCACAGCCGCCTCATCGAGGTCGAATGGATGGTCTCGCACGCGGCCATTGCGGAGACTTTTCCGCCGCTCGGGTTTCCGCGATGAAGGCGCCGGCTGCCGATGTCATCGTCATCGGCAGCGGTTTCGGCGGCGCCGCCTGCGCGCTGCGCCTGGTCGAGGCGGGCATGTGCGTGACGCTGATCGAGCGCGGTCCCTGGCGCGACACGGTACCCGTGCGGTCGATGGGGGTCAGCACGCGGGCGCCCCTGCCGCGCGGCCGTCGCGCACTGCTCGGCCTGCTGCGCAGCGTGCGCCATCGCTGGCTGCCCGGCGGCCGTCTCACCCTGAACCGGCGCGGCCTGTTCGACGTCCATCTCGATCGCGGGCTGCACGTGGTGTGCTCGGCGAACGTCGGCGGCGGCAGCCACGTCTACTCCGGGCTCAACGTGCGCCCGCCGGACCCGGCCTGGTGGGACGGCATCGTCCCGGGGCTGGGCGAAGCCACGCTGGCCGCGAGCTATGCGCGCGTTTTCGCGCGGATGGAGTCGCGCGAACCCCTTGCCGACGACCGCCTCCCGAACACCCTGGCCGAGCGCTTCGGGGGCAACCCGGCGTTCGACATCGCCGGCGCCGACCACGAGCTCGGCATGGGCCTGCGCTTCCCCGAAACGCCCGGTCAGCCGCGCCTCGTGCGCAGCGCCGACGGCATCGAACGCTGGGAAGCACGACCCGGCGAGGAAGGCAACCTCGGCTCGCTCGGCGGCGGCAAGACGACACTCGATTTCGCTTTCATCGCACCAGCCATGAAAGCCGGTCTGCGCGTGCTCGATATGCACGAGGTGCGCCGCATCGCGCGCTCACCGGCAGGTTACGAGGTACACCTGCGCAACCACCACGACGGTCGCGACGAGACCCTGCGCGCGCCACGCGTGGTACTCGCGGCCGGCACCCTGAACACGGTGCAACTGCTGCTCGAGAGTGTTGCCGCCGGCGGCCTCGCCTCGATGCCGGCCCTGGGCGAACGCTTCGGCGGTAACGGCGACTTCTTCGGCTACTGGAAACTCGACGACAGCGCGCGCGACCTGAGCGCCAGCCTGCCGGCGCACGGCTTCCTGCGCCTCGCCGAGCCCGACCCGCTCGGTCCCGGCCGCGAATGGCCGGCGATCGCCGAAGGTGCCCTGCCGCCGCCGCACCAGCTGCCGCTGGGACGCTGGGTGTCGCGCCTGCTGCGCCACGGCAGCTTCGTCGCCGGCATGGGCGCCGATGCCCAGGATGGGCACGTCGCGCTGCGCGACGGCCGGCTACGCATCGATTACCGGCCCGAGCAGAGCGACATCTTCACGCGCATCCGCGAGGCCTTCCGTCTCATTGGCGAGAAAAGCGGCCGGCGCATCTACCATTTCGACACGCCCATCACCGTGCACCCGACCGGCGGCGCCTGCATCGGTCACGACCTGGATGACGGCGTGGTCGATTGCGACGGTGAAGTGTTCGAAAACCCCGGGCTCTACGTCGCCGATGCCGCGGCCTTCCCGAAGCCGGTCGGCGGCCCGCCGTCGATCACGATCGCGGCCTGGGGCGACCACGTCGGTGCGCGCCTCGCCGCGCGCCACGCGAAAGCGCGCACGGGCGCCTGAGCGCGCACCTTCAGGGCGCGAACAGCGTCTCCAACGAGAGGCTTTCGAGCAGGTCCGCCGGCACTTCACCGAGGTTCCAGTCGGGACGCAGCAGGGTCAGCGTCACGGCACCGGCGGCGAAGCGGCCGGTATCGGTGTCCGCCTCGGCCTGCCCCGCGAGATCGTGCGCCATGCCGCTGCGGACCGCGCCCTCGGCCGCGCCGTAGGTCATCGTGAAGCCGCCATGACGGCTCGCCGGCACCCAGGCGATGCCCTCCGGGGCGCCCGTGGTCAGGGCCGGGTAATTGACGTTCAGCATCGTGCCGGGCGGCAGCAGCGGGATTCCTTGCGGCTGCGCGGCGAGCGCGCCGACGAGGCGCGCCGTGAAGGTCGCCGCCCCGGGAAACGCCGCGAGTGTGCTCGGAAACCGTGGCTCGGCGCCGGCTTCCGCAAGGTCGAGGCCGACCGAGACCGCGATCGCCGGCACGCCCTGCAGCACCGCCATCATCGCTGCGCCGACGGTTCCGGAGAGCATCACGTTGTGGCCGAGGTTCTGGCCGAAATTGGCGCCCGACACGACCAGGTCCGGTGCCTTTCCCGCGAGGACGTGCGCGAGCCCGGCACCGATCGCGTCGGCCGGGCTGCCGTCGAGTGACCACACCCCGGGACGCTGCTCGACGAGCGCCAGTTCGCCGAACGTGATCTTCATCCCGGAACCGCTCTGCTGCGCCAGCGGCGCGACGACCGTGACCTCGTGGCCATCGGCGCGCAGCGCCGTCGCGACCGCCTCGATACCGGGCGAGTCCCAGCCGTCGTCGTTGGTCAGCAGGATGTCGAGCGCCTGCGCGGCATCGGCCTGCGCGCCCAGTATCAGCCACATCGACAGCAGGCAGCTCTTGCGGTGCACCGTGCGTCCTCCTCGAATCGTTCTCTGGCGGGGCCGGCAGCATGCCACAAACGGCCCGGCGCCGCGCCCGGGCCGCGCCGGCCCGGCATCCTCTAGAATGCGCGCATCACGACGAACGAGGTGACGACATGACCGCTCCCGCCGATCTCGGCTTCGATACCGACCGACTCGCCCGCCTGCCGGCCCGCATCAGTGCCGATGTCGAGGCCGGGCGCTACCACGGCGCGGCCCTCGCCGTGTCGCGCCGCGGCCAGACGGTCTACCGCGACGTGCACGGCTACGCCGATCGCGAGAGCGGCAGGCCGATGACGCTGGAGGACGTGTTCGTGTCCTTCTCCATCGGCAAGCAGTTCACCAACACCGTGGTGCTCGCGCGCATCGAACAGGGCCAGCTGCACCTCGACATGCCGGTATGCGAACTGATCCCCGAGTTCGGCAGCCGCGGACTGCGCGGCATCAAGCTGTGGCACCTGCTCACGCATACCAGCGGCATCATGTCGGCGGTCCCGGTGGCCGCGCCCGAGGTCATCACGAGCATCGGCAAGCTGACAGCCTGGCTGGCCACGCAGCGGCCGGAGACCCGGCCGGGCGAGGTCGTGAACTACTCGATCATCGCCGCGCACTCGGTCATGGCCGAGATGATCCTGCGCGCCGAGGGCGCGACACGCAGCTTCACCGACATCATGCGCGAGGACCTCTTCGAGCCGCTCGGCATGCACAACACCTGCATGGGGCCGCGCGCCGACCTGGTCGAGCGGCTGGTGCCGGTCACGGCCTGCTACAGCGAGCCCGGCATGTTCCATCCGGATGAAGTGATCGGCGTGGGCGCGGTCGTGCTGATGGACGGCTGCGAGATCCCGGCCGGCGGCTACCTGACCTGCCTCGACGACCTGCATCGCTTCGCGTTGATGCTGCGCAACGGCGGCGAGCTCGAAGGCACGCGCATTCTCTCGCCGCGTACCCTCGACTACTGCACGCGGAACTTCACCGGCGAGAAGCGCAACCTGCTGTTCGACTACGCACGCGAGACGCGCGGCTGGGAAGCCTGGCCGGCGAGCATCGGTCTCGGCTTCTTCATGCGCGGCGAAGGCATCCAGCCTGGCCCGATGAGCAATTTCTCCAGTCCGCGCACGTTCTGCGGCTGGGGTGCGGGTTCGACCTGCTTCTGGATCGATCCCGAACTCGACCTGACCTTCAGTTTCCTCTCCAGCGGCCTGATGGAAGAGACCTGGCACGTCGAACGGCTGCAGCGCCTCGCCGACCTCGTCATCACCGCCCTGGTCGAGTGACGCCGCGCCGCGCGGCGGCGCCGGCCGCAACGCCCGGGGTGGTCGTCGCCCGCCCGGGCAACGGCTAGAATGTCCCGATCGCGTTCAATAACCGGTTTCAAGGGGAGTACACGTGGATTTCACCTTCAACGACAAGACCCGGCGCCTGCTCGACGAGGTCAAGACCTTCATGCACGAGCACGTCTACCCGGTCGAGGAAGACGTCTTCAACTGGAATCACGATCCGAACAATCTCTGGGTCGTGCCGCCGCAGATCGAGGAAATCAAGGCCAAGGCCAAGGCCCAGGGCCTGTGGAACCTGTTCCTGCCGCACGAGTACGGCGACTACAGTCCCGGACTCACCAACCTCGAGTACGCCCCGCTGGCCGAGGAGATGGGCCGCGTGATCTGGGGCGCCGAGGTGTTCAACTGCTCGGCGCCCGACACCGGGAACATGGAGGTCCTGGCCCGCTACGGCACGGCCGAACACAAGAAGCAGTGGCTCGAACCCCTGCTCGCCGGCGAAATCCGCTCCTCCTACCTGATGACCGAACCGCTGGTCGCTTCCTCCGATGCGACGAACGTCGAGACCTCGATCGTGCGTGACGGCGACGAGTACGTGATCAACGGCCGCAAGTGGTGGAGTTCGTGCGTCTACGACCCGCGTAACCGCATCTACATCGTCATGGGCAAGACCAACCCGGACGCCCCGCGCCACTCGCAGCAGTCGATGATCCTGGTTCCGGCGGGCACCCCGGGCGTCGAGCTGCTGCGCCCCCTGCGCGTACTCAACGACCTGCACTCGCCGCACGGCCATGGCGAAGTCCTGCTGACCGACGTGCGCGTGCCCGCATCCAACCTGCTGCTCGGGGAGGGCCGCGGGTTCGAGATCGCCCAGGGCCGCCTGGGTCCCGGCCGCATCCACCACTGCATGCGCCTGATCGGCTGCGCGGAGCGCGCGCTGGACATCATGTGCGAGCGCGTCGAGAGCCGCGTTGCCTTCGGCAAGAAGATCTCCGAGCAGTCGAGCATCCGCCAGGACATCGCCAGGTCGCGCTGCGAGATCGAACAGGCCCGCCTGCTCTGCCTGTGGGCCGCCGATCGCCTCGATCGCGAAGGCAACAAGGTGGCCAAGGACGCCATCGCCATGATCAAGATCGCCATTCCGCAGATGTGCCAGACGGTCGCCGACCGCGCCATGCAGGCGCATGGCGGCATGGGCGTATGCCAGGACACCGTGCTGCCGGAGATCTTCTCCTACGCGCGCACCGTGCGCCTCGCCGACGGTCCCGACGAGGTCCACATGTCACAGCTTGGAAAATTGACCATCCAGCAGACCCTGGGCAGCTGATCCCGGGTACAATACGCGCCGCTCCGGCAGCAGCCGGAGCGCCCGCGGCCACTGGTTCAGACCCGAACCGCCTGTCGCCCCGGCGCACTACGCGCCACCGCCACGAATCCCGTCCCCTCTTACGGAGCCCCATCGATGAGGTTCAAAATCGCTGCCTGGACCATGCGCCACCGCGTGCTGGTCAGCTTCCTGTTCCTGCTCGTGAGCATCGCTTTCGCCGTCGGCATCCCGAAAGTCGAGATCCGCACCATCTTCAACGACCTGTTGCCGCGCAACGACCCGTTCACGCAGGTCTATTTCAAGCACCGCAATTTCGGCAACCCGCTGACCATGGCCATCATGGTCAAGCGCAAGGACGGTGACATCTACAATCCCGAGACGCTGCAGAAAGTCTGGGACCTCACCCGCGACATCGACCTCGCACCGTACGTCGATCACGACCAGATCCTGTCGGTCGCGACCGAAAAACTCCGCTATGCCGAGGCCAACTCGCTCGGCGTCGACACCAAACCGCTGATGGACGATCACGCGCCGGCCACGGCCGAGGAGATCGCCGAGTTCAAACGCCGCGTCGCCATCGCGCCCAACGCGCTGACCTTCTTCATCTCGCGCGACGAGACCGCGACCCTGATCAACGCCGCGTTCCTGGACAGCATCGAGTACGGCGAAGCATTCGCCTACGCGCAGAAGCTCGTCGAGGAAGCCCGTGACGAGAACCACGAGGTCTATCTCGCCGGCCAGCCGGTGCTCACCGGCTGGGTCTACAAGCTGCAGAAGCAGACCTATTTCATTTTCGGCATCACGCTCGGCCTGCTGGTCGTCGCGCTGGTGCTCTACATGCGCAACGTCGCCGGCGTGGTCACACCCATCGCCTGCGCCGCGGTCGCCGGCGTGTGGGGCTTCGGTTTCATCGGCTGGCTGGAACGGCCGATCGAGCCGTTGCTCATGATCGTGCCACTGCTCCTCGTGGCGCGCTCGTTCTCGCACTGCGTGCAGTACACCGAGCGCTATTACGAAGTACTCATGCAGCTCAAGGACCGCCACAAGGCTGCCGAGGTCACCATGGGAATCATGATGGCGCCATCGATCCTCGGCGTCATCACCGACTTCTGCGGCATCGTGTTCATCGCCATCGCGCCGATCGAGACGCTGCTCAACCACGCGATCTTCTGCGGCATGTGGGCGCTGTGGATCATCCCGACCGGCACCTTCCTGTGCTCCATCCTGCTCTCCTACCTGCCGGTGCCGAAGAACATCGAGCACATCGTCGGTGGCAAGGAGAAGGAATCGGGCATCCACCTCGTCGAGGAGAAGGCACTGCTCGCGACGGCGCGCCTGAGCCAGGGCAAGCTGGCCCACGTGACCGCCGCCGTGATGGTGGTGGTCGCGGCCATCGCGCTCTACCTCAATACCCAGATCAAGATCGGCAACCCGGTCGAGGGCAGCAACCTGCTCTGGCACGACTCCGAGTTCAACACCGCGGTACGCGCGATCAACGCCCACTTCCCCGGCACCAACACGCTGGAAATCGTGCTCGAGGCGAAGACCGAAGACATCGACAACCGCGTCGCCAACACGCCCGAAGTGGTCGCCGTGCAGCAGCAGCTGCAGCGCAAGCTCGAAGCCGACGACGTGCTGCCGCCGCGCGCCACGCTGTCGTGGACGGACTACATGTCGGAGACCAACCGCCTGTTTTCGGGTGGCAATCCCAAGTGGGCGCCGCTCGACCTGACCGATGACGCCATCGCCGCCGCTTCGTTCGGCGCGCTGCTCGGCAGCAACGCGATCAACTTCGGTCACGTCGCCGATTTCACGTTCCAGAACTCGACCGTGTCTCTGTGGTACAAGGACAACAAGCAGGAGACGGTGGACCACGCCCTGGCCGCGGCCCGCGAAGCTGTCGACATGGTCGGCATCGAGCACGACGAGTTCCGCGTGCGGCTCGGCACCGGCGTGATCGCCCTGCAGCAGGCGGTCAACAATACCGTGTCGAAGTACCACTGGATCATCATCGGCATGGTCAACGTCGCCGTGATGCTGCTGGCGACGTTCGCCTACAAGTCGATCGTCGCCGCCGTCATCCTGCTGATCCCGGTGAACCTCTCGAACGTCATGCTGGTCGCCGCGATGCACCTCGTCGGTGTCGGTCTCGACATCAACGCCGGCATCGTCGCGGTAATGGGGGTCGGCGTCGGCATCGACTACGGCATCTACCTGTTGTCACGTATCTGCGAGGAGTACAGCGCGCAGGACGGCGATCTCGGCCGCGCGCTGGTCGCCGCGTTGACCACCACCGGCAAGGCGATCATGTTCACCGCGAGCATCATGCTGCTCGGTATCGTGCCCTGGTACTTCCTTTCCGACCTCAAGTTCATGGCCGACATGGGCCTGCTGCTGGTCGTGGTGATGCTGATCAACATGGTGCTGTCGCTGGTCGTGCTGCCCTTGCTGGTCTGGTACATCAAGCCGAAGTTCCTCGCCCGCCAGGACCTCATCGTCGGCGAGAACGTCGACATCTCGCAGTTCGCGGCGAAGCTCGAGAGCTGAGGCCGGGCGTTCCGACCCGGGCAGGCCAGACGGCGTGCCCGGGCGGGCACGCTGCTAGCGCCGCCGTCCGCCGAAGATCGAACCGAGCAGGCCGCGCACGATCTGGCGTCCGAGCGAGGAACCTATCGAGCGCAGCGTGCTCTTGAGCATGGCTTCGCCGGCCGACTGGCGGTTGGACCGCCGTGGCGCCGGGCGTGACGCGGGCGGCGCGCGGTGCGGCGCCGGCGGCGGGCTTTGTTCGCGCTGTGCCTCGCGTGCCCGGGCACGCTCGGCCAGCGCTTCGAACGCGGAGTGCCGGTCGACCGCCTGCGCGTACTTGTCGTGCAGCTCGCTGCCACCGAGCAGGGCGCGCCGCTCGCCGTCGTCGAGCGGCCCGATACGCGATTCGGGAGGCCGCACCAGCACATGTTCGACCGGCGTCGGCGTACCGTCCGCGGCGAGCACCGAGACCAGCGCCTCGCCGGTACCGAGCTCGGTGACCAGGCTTGCCGCGTCGACCGCCGGGTTGGGCCGGAAGGACTCGGCCACGACTTTCACGGTCTTGCGCTCGCGCGGGGTGAACGCGCGCAATGCGTGCTGCACCTTCATGCCGAGCTGGCCGAGCACGTCCTCGGGAATGTCGGCAGGACTCTGGGTGACGAAATAGACACCGACGCCCTTGGAGCGGATCAGGCGCACGACCTGCTCGATCTTGTCGAGCAGCGCGCGCGGCGCACGGTCGAACAACAGGTGCGCCTCGTCGAAGAACAGGACGAAGCGCGGGCGGTCCGCGTCACCCTGCTCCGGCAGCTCTTCGAACAGCTCCGACAGCAACCATAGCAGGAAGCAGGCATAGAGGTCGGGGGAGCGCTGCACGAGCACGGTGGCGTCGAGAATATTCACCACGCCCCGGCCGTCCGCGTCGCGGCGCATGAGGTCGTTGATGTCGAGCGCGGGCTCGCCGAAGATCGCCTCGGCGCCCTGGGCC
>JAUIFX010000258.1 GCA_030429865.1 Gammaproteobacteria bacterium
GGCGGGGCAGGACGCGGCACGACATGGCAAGGCTCGCAAGGGGTCTCCACGCCGGCCGTTCGTCGGCCTGGGCGACGGCGCGCGACTCGCACCGCAGCCCCACTGACGGCCCCTGCCCGCCGACGTTTCTTCAGCGGTCGAGCGCTCTGGCGGTCAGGCTCCCGGCCGGTCGCGTCGCGCCGTCACGGCCAGGCGGCCGGTGCGCGGTTCATCGAGAACGTGCAGTTCCTGAGCCACCTGGCCAACGTCGGCGATGCCAAGACGCTGGTCATCCACCCGGCATCCACGACTCATCGCCAGATGAGCGAAGAGCAGCAACGCACTGCCGGCGTCACGCCCGACATGGTGCGCCTGTCGGTCGGGCTGGAGACGCTCGCCGACATCCTGTGGGATCTCGACCAGGCGCTGGTCAAGTCGCAGCAATGAGCCGGGGCGTGCGCAGGCACGTCCGCTGACGATGCAGTTCGACCGCATCCTCAAGCGCCGCCACGTCATTGCGCTCGCTTTCGGCGCGATGGTCGGCTGGAGCTGGGTGCTGCTGACGGGGCCGTGGATCGCGCGCGCCGGCACGCTCGGCGCGGTGGCCGCTTTCGCCATCGCGGGCCTCGTCATGGTGCTGATCGCGCTGACCTACGCCGAACTCGCCGCGGCCATGCCGGAAACCGGCGGTGAGCACGTCTACACGGAGCGCGCGTTCGGTCATGGGCTGTCGTTCGTGTGCACCTGGGCGTTGCTGCTCGGCTACGTCTCGGTCGTCGCGTTCGAAGTCGTCGCGCTGCCGTTCGCCTTGTCCTACCTGTTCCCGGCGATCAACGTCGGCCTGCTGTGGCAGATCGCGGGCTGGGACGTCTACGCGAGCCAGGTCGCCATCGGCATCTTCGCCGCCGTCGCCCTGACGCTCGTCAACGTGCGCGGCATCGCCAGCGCCGCCGGCCTGCAGGGCGCGGTCACGCTGCTCATCGTCGTCGCCGGCCTGGTGCTGGCGAGCGGCGCGCTGGCGAGCGGATCGGCGGCCAACCTCGCGCCGCTGATGGTCGACGGCATGAACGGCATCCTCGGCGTGGTCGTGATGGTGCCGCTGATGTTCGTCGGCTTCGACGTCATCCCGCAGGCCGCCGCCGAGATCGATCTCCCGCCTGCGCGCATCGGCGCGCTGGTGGTGGCGTCGGTGCTCTGCGCCGTGGCGTGGTACGTGCTCATCATCCTCGCCGTCGGCTGGGTGCTCGATGCGCCGGCGCGCGCCGGCGCCGAGCTGACCACGGCGGCGGCGGCGACGACGGCGTGGTCGGGCGAGTGGGCCGGACGGCTGCTGGTCGGCGGCGGCATCGCCGGCATCGTGACGACCTGGAACGCGTTCCTGGTCGGTGCCAGCCGCCTGCTCTACGTGCTCGGTACGAGTGGTCAGCTGCCGGCCTGGATCGCGGGCGGCCCGGCCCACCACGCGCCGGCGCGTGCGCTGTGGGCGATCTGCGCGGTGTCCTGCCTCGCGCCCTGGTTCGGACGCCCGGCGCTGGTGTGGCTGGTCGATGCGGGCAGCCTCGGGGTCATTGTCGCCTATGCCGTCGTCGCACTTGCGTTTCTTACCCTGCGCCGCCGCGAGCCTGCGCTCGCGCGGCCCTATCGCGTGCGCCACGGCGAGTTCGTCGGCGTGGCTGCGCTGGTGCTCGCGCTGGGCATCGGTGCGCTCTACCTGCCGTGGAGTCCGAGTGCGCTGGTATGGCCGCAGGAATGGCTGATCTGCGGCGCGTGGGCGGTGCTCGGCGGCGCTTTGTTCCTGCTCGGCGGTGCACGGCGGCACGCTTGAGCGGCCTGCCGCGGCGCGGGACAATTCGCGCCATGAACGACACCCCCACCGCTGCACACGTCCCTGATCCCTATTTCGGCTATTCCGAGGTCAAGCCGGGTTGGCTCGACGCCAACGGCCACATGAACGTCGGCCACTACGTGTCGGCCTTCGACGACGGCAGCTGCCCGATGTTCGACGACATCGGTCTCGGCTGGGACTACACCGAAGCCGGCGAGGCGTCGGTCTTCATGGTCAGTTCGAGCATCGACTTCCGGCGCGAGCTGCGCGCGGGTGCGCCACTCGAGATGACCACGCGGCTGCTCGGCTACGACCGCCGCCGTATCCATGTCTACCAGGAACTGTTCCACCGCGAAGAGCGCTACCTCGCGGCGCAGGCCGAGTTCGTCTTCATGCACGTCTCGCTGCGTTCGCGCGGCGTGAGCAATATCCCGCCCGCGGCGATGCAGCGGCTCGCCGAGATCCACGCCGTGCACGCCGGCTTCCGGCGCCCGGCGTTCATCGGTCGCTCGATCGGGCTGGATTGGAAGCCGCATTCCTGAGCGTAGCCGGCGCCGGGCTGATTCGGATCAGGAAATCGCCGCGCCGGGGGAGGGCGCCGTTCATCTTTGATTCAAGATTGCGATCACACAATTGAGGCCACAAAGGCGAGGCAGGAACGAAACCTCGCCGTCCGCGGGACGTCCAAGCCTTCGCAGGCAATGCCCCGCGGGCCGAGTTTGCCCGGTGCGGTCGTGGACCGCTCAGTGATCAGCTGGAGTGACGAGATGAAGAAATCATTCGTGGTCGCGCTGACCGCCGTCGTGTTGTTCGGCGTCGCGGCCGATGCCGCGGCACGCGGCCGCTACCATCGTTCGAACGTGGATTTCTATTTCGGCGTCGGCCCGGGATGGTGGGGCGGCTCGCCCTACTGGCGGCGCCCGTACTTCTACGATCCCTGGTACGACCCGTGGTACGCGCCGCGCACGGTGATCATCGAGCGCGAGCCGCCGGTCTACATCCAGCGCCCGCAGCCGCAACCGGCACCGCAGCAGGCGCCAGCCCCGGCCCCGGCCGCGCCGCGCGTGTGGTACTACTGCACCGACCCGGCTGGCTATTACCCCTACGTACCCAATTGCAACCAACCGTGGGTGAGCGTCGATCCGAGCACGGTCGCGCCGCCGCCGGCGCGCTGAACCAGTAAGCGGAGGTGACAGCACGGTGAACGGCTATCAACGCAGCATCATTCTCGTCGCGGCGCTCGGACTTTCCGCGTGCGCGACCTACCCGACCGGACCGAGCCGCATGGCCCTGCCCGGTACGACGTCGACGTTCGACCAGTTCCAGTACGACGACATGCAGTGCCGGACCTACGCTATGCAACAGTCCGGCGCCGTCACTGCGCAGGAAGGTGCGGAGAAGAGCGCGATCGACAGCGCCGCTGTCGGCACCATGGTCGGCGCCGCGGCCGGCGCGCTGATCGGCGCGGCATCCGGCGACGCGGCGGCCGGCGCGGGCATCGGCGCGGGCAGCGGCCTGCTGCTCGGCAGCGCGGCGGGTACCGACGCTTACGCGACCGGCGGCTACCGCATGCAGGATCGTTACGACGACGCCTATATCCAGTGCATGTATGCGCGGGGTCACCAGGTGCCGGTGCCGGCCAGCGTCGCCGCTGCCTACCAGGCGCAGCCGGCGCAGAACGTGGTTGCGCCGGTGCCGCCGGCGAATACCCCGCCCCCGGGCTCGGCGCCGGCGCCGACCAGCGCCTATCCACCGCCCGGCACGCCGCCGCCGCCCGGTTACTGAGGCCCGCTCAGCGCGCCGGCGCGATTCGTGTCGCGCGGGCGCTACGGGCCGCGCTCAGCACCACGACTGCTGGCCTTCGGGGTGGCGCAGCAGTTCGCGGACATTGGCTTCCAGCACGCGGTAACCGACGTTGCCGGTGAGCATCTGGCGGCCCTCGTTGAACAGCATCGTCGGGCTGGCGCGGACGTGCTGTTCGGCGGCGAGCTGGAGGTCGCGCGTGAGTTCGGCATGCGCGCTGCCGCAGGCGAGCAGCGCTTCGAGGCGCGGCCGCTCGAATCCGTGGCGCGCGGCCAGCGCGAGCAGGACCT
>JAUIFX010000074.1 GCA_030429865.1 Gammaproteobacteria bacterium
CAGTGCTCCTGGCCTACGCCTACGGCGATTCCACGACCAACCTCATCCAGCCCTTCTTCGCCATCCCGATTCTTGCCGTCACGCGGCTGCGTTTCGGCGATATCGTCGGCTATACCTTCCTCGTCGCCATGGTCTGTTTCCTCGTCTGCAGCGCGGCGATGTTCATCATCCCCGCGCACTGGTAAGCGAACGGGCAAGCTTACCCGCGCGGCGCGCCCGGGCGGCATCGTCCACCCGGGCGGCGCCGTGCGGGCTCACTCGGCGTCGTGCCCGCCCTTGCGGTGACGATGACGCAGCTTCGCGCGCTGCTCGGGGGTGAGGATCTCGCGAACTTCGAAGCGCCCGCGCGCCTTGATCACGGCGAGTTCGGTCATCGCCGCGCTCTGCTCCGCCGCAACCGCGCGTACCGCGCCTTCGTCGAAGGCGTCGGCCTTCATGAGGCGTTTCATCGCGCGGCGTGACTTGACCAGGGTGCGGACGTAGGGGCGTGCCTGCTCGCGGTGACGCTCGTGCAGCGCCTCGAGCCGGCCGCGCTGCTCGTCGTCGAGCTGCAGCCGCTCGGCCATGCG
Organism: Gammaproteobacteria bacterium; assembly: GCA_030429865.1. GTDB lineage: Bacteria > Pseudomonadota > Gammaproteobacteria > JACKNG01. The sequence goes on from JAUIFX010000074.1 coordinate 570, forward strand.
TTCGAGGTGGAACAGGTCGGCTCCCGGTCCGCCGTGGAAATCACCGCCGAAGCCGGGCGGCATCGCCCACGCGGTGGCACTGAGCACGGCACCGAGCAGGAGGCCCGCGCCGGCGAGACGGTAGCGTGAATCGAGACGTTTCATCGTGAATCTCCTGGTTGAACGGATTCATCGCCCGGCCGGCGCTTGCGGCGTGGCGCGGCGGCGCGAGGTGAGAGGCAGTATCGGCGCGAAAACGGCAACGAATATGAATCGATGCGGCAGACACCGGGGGAGGTTTGTGGATGGAACATGGAGGCAGCCTGCAGATCGTGGAGTTTGCTTGCGCATCTCGCCGTCCGTGGCGCACCATCGAGGCGCCATCGACCGCAGCGCCATCCTTCGCCGCCATGCACCTGCGCCCGCGCCTGTTCCACAAGCTGTTCGCAGCCATCGTCATTGCGAGTTTCGGCAGCATCGTGCTGTTCGGGTCGGTCGCGCACTGGAGCATGAAACGCAGCTTCGCGCGTTACCTTGACGAAGCGCGCGAAGAACGCATGGATAGGCTCGCCGAGCGGCTCGCCGCCGATTACGACCCGGCACAGGGCTTCGCCCGGCTGCGCGACACGCCGCGCGCCTGGCGCCGACTGCTGCGCTCACTGGGCGACGGTACGGAAGCGTCTGCGGCCGGTCCGCCGGCACGAACGGGGCGCGATCATCCAGCGTTCAAACTGGCTCGCCACATCACCCTCTACGATACCGGGCACCGCATCGTCGCCGGCCACCTGCCTTTCGACGAGGCGGCGACGACGCGCGCGATCAGTGTCGACGGGCACACCGTCGGCTGGCTCGGCGCACCCGCGCTGGGCCCTCCCGGAGACGCGCGCGAGCGCCGTTTCGAACGCCGCCAGCTGGCGTTACTGCTGATTGCGGCCTCGGCCGCGGCCCTGCTCGCGATCCCCGTCGCCTGGTGGATGGCCCGCCGCCTGGTGCTGCCGATCCGGCGCCTGGGCGGCGCGGCGCGCGCGCTCGCCGAGGGTGATTTCGCCACGCGCGTACCCGCCGCGGGCGGCGACGAGCTGGGACAGCTCGCGCAGGATTTCAATCTTCTCGCACGCGCCCTGCAGGAGAACGAATCGGCCCGGCGGCGCTGGATCGCCGACGTCTCGCACGAACTGCGGACTCCCCTGTCCATCCTCGGCGGCGAGATCGAAGCGGCCCGCGACGGCATCCGGCCGCTCGACGCACGGCTGCTCGAGTCGCTCGCAGCCGAGAGCGAGCGCCTCGGAAAACTGGTCGAAGATCTCTACCTGCTCGCGCGCGCCGATATCGGTGCACTCGATTTCGAGTTCGCACCCGTATCGCTGGCCGAACTCGTCACGCAGGCGCTCGCGCGCTTCGAGCACCGCCTCGCGGCGGCCGGCCTCGAGGTCGGCAGCGATCTCGATGCCGCCTGCGTCGTCACCGGCGATCGTGCGCGCCTCGCGCAACTGCTGGAGAACCTGCTCGAGAACTGCTGCCGCTACGTCGCCGCACCGGGACGCGTCGACGTCACGCTCGGCCGCGACGGCGCATGCGCGCGGCTGGTCATCGACGACAGCGGTCCCGGCGTCGCCGACGGCGAGCACACACGCTTGTTCGACCCCCTGCATCGCGGTGAAGCATCGCGCAGCCGGCGCCACGGCGGCTCGGGCCTGGGCCTGGCCATCTGCGCGCGCCTCGCCCACGCCCACGGCGGCAGCATTGCCGCGCGCGCCGGCGCGCGCGGCGGTCTCGCGGTAACCGTCGACATCCCCTTGAGAGAGCCCGTATGAACGCACACATCCTGGTGGCCGAAGACGAGCCCAAGATCGCCCGCCTGCTCAGCGACTACCTCGCCGCCGCCGGCATGCAGACGACGGTGGTCGACGACGGCGCGGCCGTTGCCGGGGCCATTGCCGCGGTCGCGCCCGATCTCGTGGTCCTCGACATCATGCTGCCGCACAAGGACGGCATGACCATCTGCCGCGAGCTGCGCCAGCACGGCGACCTGCCGGTCGTCATGCTGACCGCGCGGGTCGAGGAAATCGACCGCCTGCTCGGACTCGAACTCGGCGCCGACGATTACATCTGCAAGCCGTTCAGCCCGCGCGAAGTCGTCGCGCGGATCAAGGCCATCCTGCGCCGTAGCGGCAACGGCGCCGCGGCCGGAACGGGGACGCCGCGCATCGAGATCGACGAACCGCGCATGCGCGTGACCGTCGAGGGGCAGCGCGTCGAGCTCACGCGCGTCGAGTTCAAGCTGCTGCAGACACTGTTGCGCCACCCGGGCCGTGTCTATCGCCGCGACGAGCTGCTCGACCTGATCTACGACGACTACCGCGAGGTATCGGACCGCACCATCGACAGCCACGTGAAGAACCTGCGGCGCAAACTCGAAACCGTGCTGCCGGAGCGGGATCTCATTCATGCCGTCTACGGCGTCGGCTACAAGATCGAGATCGACTAGCACGCGGCTGCGCCCGCAGCGGCCCCGCCGCTGGCCGGCTCCGCATCCGCGGCGACCTTCACATTGCGAGCAGCGGCAGGGACAATAGCGACCCGCCCGCAACACGGACCCAGCGATGCTGATTGTCATCTCGCCCGCCAAGACGCTCGATTTCGAGACGCCGCTCGAGGTCAGCAAGCACACCCTGCCCGAGTTCCTCGCCGAAACCGAGTCGCTCGTCGGCATCATGCGACGCAAGAAGCCGGCGGACCTCAAGCGCCTCATGGGCATCAGCGACAAGCTGGCCGAGCTCAATGCGACACGCTACCGGGACTGGAGCGACGAACCGGAGGCCGATGCCCGCCAGGCCGTGCTCGCGTTCATGGGCGACGTCTACACCGGGCTCGACGCGCGCTCGCTGTCACGTCGCGACCTCGACCGTGCACAGAAACGCCTGCGTATTCTCTCGGGCCTGTACGGTGTGCTGCGCCCGCTCGACCTGATCAAGCCTTACCGCCTCGAAATGGGCACCGCGCTCAAGACCCCGCGTGGCAGCAACCTGTACCGCTACTGGGGTGAGAGTCCGACCGTGGCGCTGAACGCGCAGGCGCGCGCGCTCAAGACACGCTACCTGGTGAACCTCGCCTCCAACGAGTACTTCGGCGTGATCGACCGCGCCCTGCTCGAACCCGGCGTCGTGACGCCGGTCTTCGAGGACTGGAGCCGCGATCGCTACAAGGTCATCAGCTTTCACGCCAAGAAGGCGCGCGGCATGATGGCGCGCTTCATCATCGAGAGCGGTGTGCGCAAACCGGAGCAGCTCGCCGACTTCGACGCGGCCGGCTACCGCTACGAACCATCTGTCTCCGCCGCGGAGCGCCCGGTGTTCCGGCGCCGCCAGGAATAACCCGTCTGCATCGCGATGGCACGGTGCCATCAACAAACCCTTCCCGGAGAAAACCATGATCCGTTCACTGATTCTCGCTTTTCTGCTCGGCACGGCCGGTGCCAACGCGGCCGAACTGCCGCGCGTCATCCTCGAAACGAGTCGCGGTGACATCACCGTCGAACTGCACGCCGAACAGGCGCCGAAGTCAGTCGCCAACTTTCTCGAGTACGTGCGCGCTGGCTTCTACGACGGCACGATCTTCCATCGCGTGATCCCAGGCTTCATGGTCCAGGGTGGCGGGTTCACGGCCGACATGACGCGCAAGGACACGGGCGATCCGATCGAGAACGAAGCCGCCAACGGCCTCGCCAACGCGCGCGGCACCCTCGCGATGGCGCGCACGAGCAACCCGCACAGCGCGACGGCACAGTTCTTCATCAACGTCGTCGACAACGCCTTCCTCGACCACCAGTCGCCGACACCGCGGGGCTGGGGCTATGCCGTATTCGGGCGGGTCGTCGAGGGCATGGAGGTCGTCGATGCAATCGCCGAATCCCCGACCGGCCGGACAGGCGGCATGTCCGACGTGCCGATCGAAGCGATCGTCATCAAACACGCACGCGAGGCCGGCACCGCCACCCACTGACCACGATCACGCGGGCGGGAGTGCGCGAACCACTCCGTGCTCACTTCGTCAGCCTGCCGAGAGGAATCGACATGCCCTTCATCATCCGTGCCTACGACAAACCCGACAGCGGCGCGCTGCGCGCCGAAACCCGCGACGCACACCTGGCGTACCTGGCGCCGCATGCGCCGCGCATCCTCGCCGGCGGTGCCCTGCTCAGCGACGACGGCAGCAGTGCGCTCGGCAGTCTCATCATCCTCGACACCGAGGAGCGCGCCGAGGCCGAAGCCCTTGCCGCCAACGATCCTTACGCCCTGGCCGGCTTGTTCGAGCGGGTCGAGATCCTGCGCTGGCGCAAGGTCCTGTTCGACGGCGCCGTGGTTGCGTAGCGCCGCGCTTGCGCGGTGGCGAGCGCACCCTGCCCCGCCCGCGAGCATCGCACTCGAACCCGTACTCGACGGCCTGTGCTGAGATGGCCCTGCTGACGTTCGACCAGGTGACGCTGCGCTTCGGCGACCAGGTCGTGTTCCGCGATGCCGACTTCGTGCTCGACGAGCGCGAGCGGGTGTGCCTGATCGGACGCAACGGCGCGGGCAAGTCGACGCTGTTCAAACTCGTGATGGGTCTCATCGAGCCCGACTCGGGCAGCGTACGCCGCCGCGCCGACGTCCATGTCGCGCAGCTCGAACAGACCCTGCCGGGCGACCTCGAGCAGACCGTGCGCGAGTGCGTGGCCGGCGGCCTCGCGCAGCACCAGGCGCTGCTGGATCGTTACCAGGCCCTCACCGGCGGCGATCTGGACGATGCCGGGCTGCACGAGATGGAGGCCCTGCAACGGCGCATCGAGGCTCACGGCGGCTGGGACACCGCGGCGCAGGTGGCGACCATCGTCAGCCTGCTCGAGCTGCCTGCCGAAAGCCGTCTCGGCGCCTTGTCCGGCGGCTGGCGCCGACGCGTGGCGCTGGGCCGTGCGCTGGTCTCGCGGCCCGACATCCTGCTGCTCGACGAACCCACCAACCACCTCGACCTCGCCGCCATCGAGTGGCTCGAACAGCGTGTCCGCGGCTTCGCCGGGACGGTGCTGTTCATCACCCACGACCGGGCTTTCCTCCGCGCGCTGGCCACGCGCATCGTCGACATCGACCGCGGGCGCCTGCGCAGCTGGCCGGGAGACTACGAGCGCTATCTCGAGCTCAAGGAGCAGGCGCTGGAAGAAGAGCAGCGCGCGAACGCGCAGTTCGACAAGCGCCTAGAGGAAGAGGAAGCCTGGATCCGCCAGGGCATCAAGGCACGCCGCACGCGCAACGAGGGACGCGTGCGCGCGCTGCAGCGCATGCGGGCAGAGTACGTCGAACGCATCAAGCCCGAGGGCCGCGCACGCATCACGCTGCAGGATGCCGAGCAATCGAGTCGCCGCGTGATCCAGGCAACCAACCTGCGTTACGCCTACGGGGACACGCCGGTGATCGACGGCCTGTCAGTGAAAATCATGCGCGGCGACCGCATTGGCCTCATCGGTAACAATGGCGTCGGCAAGAGCACCCTGCTCAAGCTCTTGCTGGGCGAACTCGAGCCGCAGGGCGGTACCGTCAAGCTCGGCGAGAATCTCGTCATCGGCTACTTCGACCAGCTCAGGCGCGAGCTCGATCCGAGCAAGACGGTGGCCGAAGTGGTCGGCGACGGCCGCGACTTCATCACCGTCAATGACAAGCCACGCCACGTCGTCGGCTACCTGCGCGGTTTTCTCTTCTCCGCCAAGCGCGCGATGACGCCGATTGGTTACCTCTCCGGCGGCGAGTGCAATCGCGTGATCCTGGCGCGGCTGTTCTCACGCCCGACCAACCTGCTGGTGCTCGATGAACCCACCAACGATCTCGACATCGAGACGCTGGAAGTGCTGGAGGCGCAGCTCGCCGAGTACCAGGGCACGCTGATCGTGGTCAGCCACGATCGCGCGTTCCTCGACAACGTCGTGACCAGCACGCTGGTGTTCGAAGCCCCCGGCGTGGTGCGCCGCTACCCCGGCGGCTACGCCGACTGGTTGCGGCAAGGACACGGCCTGGCGCGGGCCGCGACGCGCGACGATACGCCCCGCACGGACACCGGCGGACGCGGGACAGACGGCACGACTGCACGGTCCGCTGCCGGCGACGAGCCGGGGACGCCGTCCGGCGCGCCCGCGCGTCCGCGCCAGGCACCCGGCAAGCTCACCTACAAGCTGCAGCGCGAACTCGACCAGCTACCGGAGCGCATCGAGGCCCACGAGGCGGAGATTGCCCGGCTCGAGGCGGACACCCTCGTCGAGGGCTTCTACGCGCAGCCGTTCGAGGAGACGAGCAAAGTGCTCGAAGCGCTCGAGGCCGCGCGCGACGAACTCGATCGAGCCATGGCGCGCTGGGACGAACTCGACAGCCTCGCGCGCGGCTGAGCGCGTAGCGCGCTCACCGCTGCCACCCGGCGCCGCTGCCGTCCGGCTCAGGTGCCGAGACGGCGCAGCGCCGAGACCGTCAGCAGTTCGTCGTAGACGTCGACACCGCGGTTGACCCACCAGTTCCAACCGCCGGAGATGCTCTTGACCTGCTTGAGACGCGACATGTGGTTGCTCTGCACGTCGTGGGCGTGCACGTGCGTCCACGACCAGTACGGATACTTGCCGTCCATGACCTGCTTGCCCTTGTCGTCGTAGACCGAGTAGGCACCGTCGAAGGACTTGAACGGATCGCCCTTGCGGTCGTAGGTGACCATGAGGATGGGCAGGCCGGTCCGGGCGTCGAACCATACGCGCTTCTTGCTGATCGGCGCGCGCGCGAAGCCGGTCGGTTCGGCCTCGCAGACGATGGCCTCCGGCACGAGTTCCACGCGCGTGTCCCAGAACTGGTTACCCTGCGGACCGCCGTGCGTCTTGCCTTCCCAGTTCTCGTCCGACGAATCCCAGTTCTGCGTCAGCCCGGCGAGGAACGGCCCGCGCGAGATGATCTTGAAGTTGCCCCAGGTGAGGAAGGGGTCGCCGGCAGCCCAGGTATCGGAGAAGTAGAGATGGGAGCCCGGCAGCAACGGCTCGAAACGCTGGCTGGTCGGGAATCGGCGCACGCGCTTGAACTGCGGCAGGTAGCCCTGCAGTTCGGGGAACTCGCGCTGGTCATAGGGCCAGATGTTCAGAAATGACGAGCCCTTGTAGTCCTGCGGCACGGTGAACAGCACCGACTGGTAGCGCAGCTTGTCCTCGTGGCCGGGCCAGTACGGCAACGGTTCCACCTTGACGCGGCCGGTCGGCGCGAATTCGCACCAGGCCAGCTCGTACTTGTAGCCGATATTGCCGTTGGCGGATTGCTCGTAGGTCTTGACCGGGTAGAACGAAACGTCGTGGCGGCCCCAGGTCAGCGTGATCGCGGCGAACAGCTCCATGGCCGACTTCGGCTCGGGAAACGGGTTGCCGCCGACCCAGGGTTTGCCGTCCTCGACGACCACGTTGCCGGTCTCGTCGAAACGCGCCATGCCCTTGTGGCGTACCGTCGCCTCGATGTACTCGACCGGGCTGAGCTGCATGATGTCGGTGGTCGCCTTGACCAGTTCGAGCACGCGGCCCTGCTGCTTGATCTGCAGGTAACGCACCGGGTCGAGCAGATCCTGCACGTCATCGACGTTATCCGCGTTGATCATATCGCCGGGCTTGAGCTTGCCGCGCGTGTACTCTTCGATCGAGAGCAGCTCGTCGGGATAGGCGGCCGAGAAGTCGCCGTTCTGCGCGAGCGCGTCCCACACCGGCGCGAGCACGCCGGCGCCGAGGAAACCGGCCGACGTCTGCTCGATGAAACGGCGGCGCGAATAGTCGGTGGTGTACTTGCGAATTCGGATCATCGAAATTCCCCTCGTTCAGGATTCCATGTCGGCATGAGGCCGGCCGGCGTCGCGGCACTGGCTGGGCCCGCACCTTGTGTATCAGACACGCGGGACGGCGAACAATTCACCGGGCCGCGCCGGTGCGCTGTCGAGGCGAATCACAGGGTAGAACCTGCATCGCCCGGCATGCAACACGGTTGCCGGCCATGCTCTCACCGGCTGGCACGCCGGCGCTACGCGCATGCCGTCAAGGCGCTGCATCCGCCGCATCCGCCGCCGCCGTGGCCTGGCCCGTGGCCTGGCGACAGGCGCTCTCGGTGACGGCCTGCCGGTAGGTCTCGCGCGCGCTCTCCGGCATGTGCTCGGCGCTGCGCTCGATCTCGTCGAGCAGGGGGCAGGCCTCTTCCGGGCGCGTCGAGTGCGTCCTGATGCGCACGCGATTGAGCATGCCCTCCCACCAGATGCTCATTGTCGGCACCGCCTTGTCGGTGATGACGCGCCACGCGCGATCGGCTTCGAACGGCTGGTCGGTGCGCTCGGCGCTCTGCGCGAGCAGTCTCCAGGCGTCCCCTGAACTCGGGTGGTCGCGCGTGTAGGCGCGCGCTTCGTCGTAGGCCTGCTCGTTCTCGCCGCGCTCGAGCAGGCCCTCGATGGTCAGGTTGCGCAGGCGGCGATCCATATCGGGCTGATCCTTGGCCGCCGGGTGCACCAGGCGCGCCAATTCGAGACGCTGGTCGAGGTCCTCGCGCGCCGCGATCCACGGAAAGAGGAACTCCATCTGCCAACTCGGTATGCCGTCGGCGGCGAGCGAGCGGACGTGTCCCGCGACGCGCTCGAAATCCCCCATGCGGTCGTAGAGCTGCAGGCGCGACCAAACCAGCGCACGGCGGATATCGAGGTTCGTGTTGCCCTTCTTCTCGATGAACTCCAGCGCCTTGAGCACGTCCTCCGGGTTCGGGTCCACCAGCGCGCGCATCTGCAGCAGGATGGCGAAATTGAACGGGTCGGCCTTGTCGGCCTTGGGCAGTTTCTGGAACGCACGGATACCCTGCTTCGCCGTGCCGATCGCCGCGTCGGTCTTGCCGCGCGCGATGGTCTTGCTGAAATCGCGCGCGATGATCTGGAACGCGGTGCGTTCGACGTCGCCCTTGAGACGATTCGCCGAGCGGATGTCGCCGAGCGCGTCGAGCGCGCTCGACGCGTTCGACGCGGTCTGTGCGATCATCAGCCGCGCCGCGTCGGCGTCCTTGTCCTGCGGGCTCTGCTTGACGAAGCGCTGTGCCGCTTCACGCAGCGCGCGGCGATTGGCCGGCGATCCGCCCGCGGCCTCGCGCGCCGCGTACACTGCATAGAGTAGCTTGGTCGCGGCCTTGTCGGTCTCGGGTGCGAGATCCTTCTTGCGCAGCAACTTTTCGAGCACGGTCACCGCCGGCTGGTAGATCTGTGCCTTGTAGGCTGCCACCGCCCAGCGGAAGCGGTAGTAATCGAGATCGAGGCCGGGCGGCGGATTGACGCGTTTGAAGAAGCTCTCGTACTTCTGCATCGCGTTGTAGTAGTGGTCGTATTGGAGCGCGAACTCGGCACCGGCGAGATCGGTGTAGGGGCCGACATCGACCCCGGAAAGCTCCTGCGCGTAAGTCATCATGTCGGCGACCAGCGACTGATCGACATAACCATTGTCGACGAGCGCTTTCAGGCGCTCGGCGGCGAGCAGCGGGCGCCCGCCGCTACGCCGGCTCTCCTGCAGCAGGGCGAAAGCCTCGATGCGCAGGATCTTCGCCTCGTTGTCGTCGACCTTGCGCCCGGCCGGGCTCGACTTGACCTGCCCGGTGCGTGCTTCGAGCAGGCGCAGCTCGAGCTGCACCGCCTCGCGGATCGGCGAATCGCTCTCGCGCGACAGGGCCTCGTCCAGGCTCTCGAAGATCTCCCGCGCACGCTCGTTGCGGCCCTGCGCCATCTCAACATAACCGATGCCGAGCCAGCCGCCGTAGACGAGCCCAGGGCGGAACAACTGCATGGAGGCGGAGCGAAAGCCCTTCAGGGCCGGCAACAGGGCCTGCGTACGCAGTCCCTCGTCGTCGATGCGACGCGCGAGTTCGAGGTCCATCCACGCGCGCCAGTAGGGAAACGCCGCGAGCGAGAAACTGATGTCGTCCCAGGCCTGCGAGCGATACAGGCGTTCGAGCGCCGCTTCGTCCTCGTTCGTCTCGCGCTCGAGGCCGGCCAGGCGCTTCTCGGTCTGCTCGCGCATCTTCTCGAGCAGGTCGCGCAGCGTCGTGAGATCCGCCTCGCTGGCGTTGGCCTGGCGGACCTCGTCGATCACCGGGCCTACCTCGCGCCAAATGCGCGCGAACTCCTTGGCCTCCGGCTGCGCCTGCAGCTGGCCGAGGAAGGCGCGCGCCTGGTCGATCGCGGCGCCCGCACCGGCAGCCATGCCGATCCCCGGAAGCACCAGCAGGCAGAGCACCGCCAGCAGGCGACAGGGCATCGTTGTGACAAGGAACATCATGCTAGGCGTCGTCACAGTACATCCAGCAGCGCTTGCATCTCGGTCGCGAACTGGTCGCCCATGATCAGGCGAATCAGCCGCTTGGTCAGCTTGACCTCGCCGTCCAGCGTCGCGGTATCGCCGCGGCCCGCTTCGCCGATGACGAGGAAGGCGTGCATGGGAGCGTTGCGATAGAGTGCGGTCGAGACCTTGCGCCCGATCTTGGCTTCGAGCAGGTGCGGGTTGGCCTGGTCGCTGACGTCGAGCGTGGATACCGTGCCACCCGAACGACGGAACTGCTCGACCAGGCGCACCACGTTGTCGAGCTGGGCGTCCTTGATCGGTGCGTCTCCAATGAGAATGATCAGCTTGCGCGCGCCGAGCCGCCACCCGGACTCTTCGATGGCATCCTTGAGCCCGGCGTCGATGGCCTCGAACCAGTCGCCGCCGCCTTCCGCCTTGAGCCGCGAGAGGAAGCGGTAGAGCTTCGCCGTGCTGTAGGTCAGCGGCTGCACGCGGGTGGTGAACTCCGGGTCGTCGCGGTCGCGGTAAGCGACGAAGCCGAAGCGCGCGATCGGCACGAGCGAGCGCACGATCTGCGATATGTCCTCGATGCGGTCCTTGACCTCGTCGATAACCCAGCCCATCGAACCGGTGGCGTCGATGCAGAACACGACGTCGAGGCCCGCAGCGCGCAGGCCGGCGATATAGGCGGCGAAGCGCGCGGTGCCGTCACCCATCGCGTTGCCGATGCCGGTCTTGAAACCGCCGAAACCGGAGCCCTCGGCGAGCGGCATCGCCGCCAGGCCGCTCGGGATCTCGATACCTTCGAAGCCTCCGGATTGGGCCTTGAGCGCGAGCGTGACGTCGGGCGGCGGCGGCGCGACGGCCTTGGGCGCGATCAGCACTTCCGGCGGTTCGAGCTCGAGTTCCTCCTCGAACTCGAGCTGTTCCTCGGGCGGCTCGGGCTTCTCGATCACGGGCTCCGGCGGCTGATCGATGACAATCTTCATCTCCGCCTCGGCTGGCGGTGGCGGCGCCAGCGGCTCGATCTTCTGCCCGACGCGCCACGACACCAGCGCGTGGATGATGGCAGAGAACGCCAGCAGGGACAGCCAGACCACGGCGCGGCGGGTTGATCGCAGCATCATGGCCGCCTCAGCCCCCTTCTACACGACGCTGCGTGACCAGGACGAACTGCAGGATGCCGGCTTCGGCGGAGGTCTTCATGATCTCGGAAATCTTCAGGGCATCGACCTTGGCGTCGGCGTGAATCTTGAGCTTCTCGTTGCCCGAGATCCGCGCGAGCTCCAGCTTGAGCTGCTCGAGCGTGATCGGGCGGTTCTCGAACGTCATCGAGCCATCCTTTTTCACGCTCAGAGTCGGCAACTGCTTGGATGGTTCAGTTTCCTGGGTCGAGAACGGCGGCGCGACGTCGTAATCCGGCTGCAGGTTGCCCGCGATCATGAAATACAGCAGCAACAGGAAGATGACGTTGATCATCGGGATCACGTTCTCTTCCTGCGTCGCCTTGTTGCCGACCAGGCGCCGGCGCAGTTCCTGGTAATCCGAGCCGCGGCGTATCTTGCGTGCCATGCTGACCGCCTCAGTCGAAAGTGCGTGCGGCCGACATCGCGATGTTGACGATGTCGTACTGGTAGAAAAGATCCATCACGTCCACCGCCTGCTGCAGCAGCACGTCCGGATCGACAGCCAGCATGACGCGGGTCTCGGCAGGTTCGGAAATCTTCGCTGCGTACGCGCGCAACGCGCCCATCGAACTCTCCGCGCCGTTCAACCACACCGAGCCGTTGGCGTGCAATTCGACGCCAATCATGGTCGTCTCGGGTGCCGCCCCGGCGCTGCCGGCTGCTTGCGTGAATTCGATGGCGCGCGGGCGCAGGAAGTTCGTCTGCAGCATGAAGAACACGAGCAGGATGAACACGCAGTCGATCAGCGGGGTCAGCGACATACGACCGGAGCGGCGATGCCGCCGCATGGGCATCAGCGCCTGGCGGGTCGCGTCCACGTTCAGTCGGCTCCCTGGCCCTGCAGGGTCAATACGCGGGTGACCAGGTCTGTCACCTGGTCGGCGAGGCTCTCGAGCTTCGATTCGAGCAGCGCATGCATCACCGCGAACGGAATGGCGATGGACAGGCCGACGGCCGTGGTCAGCAGCGCTTCCCAGATACCGCTGGCCAGGGCCGACGATTCACCGGCCGCCCCGGCGCTGACCGCGAGGCCGCGGAACGCATCGATCATGCCGAGCACCGTGCCGAGCAGACCCATGACGGGCGCGAGGTAGTAGATCAGTTCGAGCGGTCGCAGGTTCTTGGCGTAGCCGCGCAGGAACGCGGCAGCGCGGCGCAGCAGTTCGTCGTGCAGCAGGTCGGCATCCATCGCACCTTTCTGCTCGAGGCCGAAACGGATATCACGCGCGATGCCGAGGCGCGAACGATCGAGGATTTTCGTCGCCTGCTCACGATCGCCTTTCTGCCAGTGATCGACGGCCACGTGCAGCCGCTTGATAGTCGCCCCACCCACCCCGGAGAACTGCAGGAACTTGATCAGCGCGAGTGCCAGCCCGAGCACGGATGCCGCGAGCAGCACGGCGACAACCGGGCCGCCGAGCGTGAGCAGCATGGTCGCGCCATTGATGATCTCGGTGATGAGGTCGGGATTGCTCGACGGGTCCATGTTCTTTTCTAGCCCCTGTGTGGATTCGTTCGGTGATCTCGTCAATCAGGTTGGAGAGCGTGCCCCGGCGGTGACCTCCGACACAGCCGCTCCGGCCGCAGTCCCCGGAACGCGCACGGTCCGCGCCGGCGTGAAGGTAGCCAGTTGGAGTGTCAGCGATGGTCGGTGCCACATCAGGAGGCACGCAGAAGCGCGGGTCGCGAAGCGGTATTCGCTGGCGTAAGACTCTCCCCTTTCCATGCGCCGACACCCACGGTGTCGGCAGCGGCGGCGGGCGAAGCGCCGCCGTGCGCGGCGCCCCCTGGCGGGCGCGGACGCGAATCAACGTTGACCAGCCCGACGTGCCGGCGAAATCGGCATCCGTGCGCGCGGAGCTGGTGTCTTGGCCCCGAAATTGAGGCAAGGCGCGCATAAAGTCAAATTATGTTTGAGACTGTTCTCATGCATTGCGCGAATGCTGCATCGCCGCGAAGCGAGCTCCGAGGTGGGACGAGCGGTACGCCAGTCGGCGTGTCGGGCCGGGCGGTAAGCGGAGCGCTTCGTGTGGCCCAGTAGTGCGGACCGGCGTGGCGGGATGACGGCGCAGTGCAGAGTTAGCTGACGCCGGCCAGGGGTTCGATCAGCGCGGTGCACGTTCCGCGATGAGGCTGAGTCCGAGGCAAAAAAAGAGCCGGCACAAGGCCGGCTCTGAAGCTCGTCGGATACTGACCGGCTACTAGAAGTAGTAGGTCAGGCGGGCGAAGACTTCGTCCGCAAAATCCAGCGTTTCGGTGATGGTGTCGTTCTGGCCGCCGGGCGATTCGATGATCGTGGCGTACAGGTCCCACTGCCAGTTGGCGGCGGGCTTGTAGCGCACGCCCGGCTGCACCAGGTAGCCACCAGCGGTGTCGATCAGGATCGACATGTCGAAGCGCCAGATGAGGTTCGGGAACGGCTGCTGGAAGGCGAACACCACGTAGTTGGCGTTGCTGTTGCCTTCGGGCCGCATGGCTTCCGGATCGAACGCGGCGGGCAGGAACGCGCCGGTGTTCTTGTCGATGAACTTGCCGATGCTCGGACCGCCATTGTTCATGAGGTCACGACCGAACAGGTCCGTCGCCGTGCGGTGCATCCACTGCGCCACCATGTAGGTCGCCGGGAACGCGTCCGAGATGCGGTGATACTTCTCGAGAATGAGGGCCGAGACGACGTCATCGGTCTCACGGAAGTCGAAGCTCAGGTTGCTGGTCAGGCGCTTGTTAGGCGTCACCGACACCTCACCACGGATGATCATCTGGTCGAAAATCGAGTTCGGATCGTCGGTGGTGATGATGTAGTTACCGCCGGCCATGAAGATGTTCTCACGCTTGAACTGGCGGCCGATCCACTGCGCGACACCACCGAAGGAGCTGCGGAAGCCCTCCAGCGTACGCATGGTGTCAACGAAGTTCGTCTCCTGGCCGAAGCCGAAGATTTCGCGCGTTGCCCACTGGCTCGCCTCGAAGCCGTCGATCTGACCGACCAGGTACTCGTAGTTCGAGATACGGCCGCGCTCGAGGTTGTCCCAGTATTCGACCGAGCCGGCGGTGTACGGATCGGGCATGAAGCTCGTGCCGCAACCGTTGGCCATCGTACGCTTGCGCGTATCGAGAGTCGGCATCGCCGGAATCGCACCGCCGACGGCCCCCGAGAGGCCGAGGTCGATGAGGGTGTTGTTGGTGTCGTTGTTGCGACCCAGGCAGAACGGGTTCGCACGGCCACGCCAGAACGGCTTGGCATCGACGCCGGAGAACACCCCGTCGGGGTTGCGACGGTTGACGTAGGCCACCATACCCGTGAAGGAGTCGGTGAAGGGCATCGTCAGACGGGCACCGAAGTTGATCGCGCCCTTGGCGTCGTCCATGCCGATTTCGTCGTCGACCCATACCGAATGCGGGATGATGTTGTAGGGTGTATTACGACCCGGCAACAAGGTCGGTGAGAACAGCTGTGCGAAGGCGTCGATCTCGTAGCCGTTATCAAACGTGTAGCTGACGCGAATGGCCGGCGAGGCGACGCGCTGGTCCTGGTACTCCTCTGCACCCGGCGTCAGTACCGAGTGGCGGCGCAGGTCGAGACCGTTGGCAACGTCCATGACGCGGAAGAAGTAGGCCTCACCCCAGGCGATGACCTGGTTGCCGGCGCGGATCCACAGCGGGCCGTCGTTGTAGTCGACGTACAGCGCCGGGATGTCGATGATGGCGTCCGGGCTGTTCCACTCCGTGATGGTACCGCGGCGGTTGCCCCACATCGGGTTGGCGAAGTGGTCATCGATGTGCGCGTCGGTGAAGTTCCGCACGGCGTCGAAGAAGCCGCGGATCTTCATGTAGGCGGAGAAGTTCTGGTTGATACGCGCCTGGATGTCGAGCTCGAGACGGGTATTGAACGTGTTGAAGTTGTTGTCGTCCTTGATCAGGTCCGCGCCCTGCTGGCTGAAGCCCTGGCCGGCAGTCGGGTCGACACCGGGCACGAAGAACGAACCGGCGCCATTCGGGCACAACTGACCGGGGAACATCACCTGGCCACCGATGCCGAGTCCCTGCGGGTTACCGCCGAAGGTCGGGATGAGGCCGGCCGAACCAGCGTTCAAGGCGTTTTCGAGCGAGAAACGGCAATCGACCGGCGAGCTGGTGTTCGCGCCGGCCAGCAGGCCGAGCGGGGCTCCGTCAGGGCGCCTTCCAGTGATGGCCGGCGTGGCTGCGCCACCCGGCGCGGCGAAGATACCACCCACAACGCCGTTCTCGTTGACATACAAGGATGTCGGCGTTGCCGCGTTGGCGGCATTGAAATTCGGATGCGTCACATGCGGCGTGATCTTCGTCGCATACGGACTCGTGCTCTGGTTGTTGTAGTTCTCCTCCGGCGAGATGCTGACCGCGATCTCCTGCCGGACGAAGCCCGTGATGTTCCAGTCGATGGCCGAGGCGGCGCCGGCAAACAGGATGCTGCCCGCGGCCGCTCCGGTTGTGAGCATCCGCGCGATTGTGTGCTTCATCACTCCCGCTCTCCTCATAAGACGTTTGTAGCTATTGGGAACCCCAGTAGTACTCGGACAAAAATCTACTTGTTGTATGTCTGGTACATTGCAATGGCGTACCACCGGAGTGCCGGTAGTTGTGCTATTACCGTACATTCCCGAGGCCGTGTCAACGCTTTTTTGGGGCCTGAACAACAATTATCGGTAGCCTGACCGAAAACTGTTGCACTATCGCAACGAATGGCGCGGACCGGCTTGTTGTGTGCGGTGCACACCCGAATGCTGCAACTGCAGCAAAAGCGCAACGACCGGCACTGGGCCGGTCGTTGCGGTGAAGGCAGACGCGGCGCTGTCGCCGCGAGGGCGGGGCGCGCTACTTCACGACGCGCGCGATGGTGCCCTGGAAGCCGACGGTGTAGACGCTCTGCTCGCGCAGGAAGCCCTTCTCACCGGTCTGCGTCTCGGCAACGCCGGCATCGACGCCCTGGAACCAGGTGCGCACGACCTGCAGATCGTCGGTGGTCGAGAACGACGCGCCGTCGTCACTCGAACGCAGCATCTGGCGGATGCCGGTGACTACGACTTCCCCGTTTCCGGACCACACGCCGAGCAGGTTCGAGTTGGTATCGACTTCGATCGGCCGCCAGCTCAGGCCGCGATCGGCGGTACGCAGGACCAGGCCTTCCTGGCCGACCGCGTAGCCGGTATCACCGCCGGCGCTGTCGAATTCCATCTCGAATACCGAGGCTTCACCGCTGTTGACAGCCTCCCAGGTGTCGCCGCCATCGGTCGAGCGCAGGATGAGGCCGAATTCGCCGGCGATGAAAACCGTGCCGTCGTCTTCGACAATCGCGTCGTAGAGGTGCGGCTCGTAGCCCTCGTCGTTGTACTGGCCCCAGTCGAGGGTGAGCTCCTCCCACGTCGCGCCGTAGTCGCGCGAGCGCGCCACGAAGCCGAACTCACCGATGGTGAAAGTCAGTCCCGCGTCGTTCATGTCGACGTTGAGCAGGCGCTGGTTGAAGCCGGTATCGACCACGCTCCACTCGCCGCCGTCCTCGCGGGTCATCACCAGCCCCTGCTGGCCGACGACGATCTGCCGCTTGGCGGCGCGCTTGACGCCGAGCAGCGCGAGCTTGGTCACGGGCTTCTGGATCTCCCAGCTTGCGCCGCCGTCGGTGGTCTCGAGCATCAGGCCGAAGTTGCCCACCGTGAGGCCCCACTCGCCGCTCATGTCGAGCGCGTAGAGCGCATCGTGAGGGATACCCATGCGGACGATTTCGACCGCCTGCTCCGTTTCCGACGTGTCCTGCGCGACAGCCGGCGCGGACGCGCCCAGGCCCAGTACGAGAGCGGCGAGCGCTGCACGAGCGCTGCCGTATTCGACGATGTTTTTCATTAGTTTGCGAATCCGATTGATCATTGAGTTCGTTCAGGGCTTGTGCGCCGCGGCCTCTTGGTCGTGCGCATCCATCAGCGTGGAGATATCGACGTTCTCCGAAATGATGAGGTGCTCCTTCTCGACGAACTTCGGCTTGATCAGGTAGACGAGCAGCGGCAGCACCACCAGCGCGATGACCATGTTGATGAGCATGATCATGACCAGCAGCAGGCCCATGTCGGCGAGGAACTTGAGCTCGGAGAGGAAGTACCAAGGCAGGATGCCGAGCAGCACGATGGTCGCGGTGAACGCGATGGCCTTGCCGGTCGTGGTGACCGCGGCCTGGATGGCTTCACCATGATGCTGGTTGTCGCGGAACTCCTCGCAGATGCGGCTCAGCAGGTAGATGCCATAGTCGATACCGACGCCGATACCGATGGCAGCGATCGGCAGGCTGTTGACGTCGAGGCCGATGCCCATCAGCACCATCACCGAGGCGAGCAGCACGTTGGAGAAGTTCACCGGGATGAGCAGCAGGATGCCCGCCACGACCGAACGGTAGGCGAAGCTGCAGGTGCACAGGATGACGACGTTCAGCCAGAAGAGGATGGTCCACTGGTAGCTGTCGACGGTGTCGTTGACCGACTGCTGCAGCGCGATCGCGCCGGTGCCGAGGCGGATACGGAAGGTCTCGTGATCGATACCCACCTGGTCGAGCGCCTCGCGCGTCTGCTCGAGCGCGGTGTCGACGGTCTCCTGCTTGTTGTTCTTGTACCAGAGCGACACCGTGCCGTTGGACATGGTGAAGTCGGTAACGTGCGAGTAGGCCTTCGGGCTCGAGCCCACCATGAGCGCGTTCGTGGCCGCGCTGATCGAGTCCGAGTCGGTGTTCAGCGGCGCCCACTTCGGGTTGCCGCCCGAGAACAGGCGGTTCGCCTCCGGCAGGTAGTCGGCCCAGGTCAGCGTCGCTTCCGGCGGCGGATCCTGCTGCTCGAGGAAGCGCTGCAGCTGGAACATCGTCGCGATCGAAGTCGGGTCGTTGGTCAGGAAGCGGTTGTTCTTCTCCTTGCCCTCGAACACGATCTCGAGCGTCATCAGGCCCGGGAAGTGCGAGTTCACCGCGCGCACGGCGGTGTTGAACTCCGAGCTCTCCTTGAGTAGGTTGCTGCC
Source organism: Gammaproteobacteria bacterium (assembly GCA_030429865.1). Taxonomy (GTDB): domain Bacteria; phylum Pseudomonadota; class Gammaproteobacteria; genus JACKNG01. Next base: position 19,098 of record JAUIFX010000074.1, read on the forward strand.
CTCGACCGGGTTGCCGACCTTGATCTGCAGCATGAGGTAGACGCCGACGACCGCGAGCACGGCGACGATCGGGGTCGTGATGCGCGCACCCTTGCCGTGCGAGACGCTACCCACGACGCTCAGCAGCCCGATGATCTTGTCGTGCCAGCTCTTCTCGTCGGCCTTGCCGATGAGCTTGGCAACGTTCTTCGGCGCCGGGAAGAAGGACAGCAGCACCGGCGTCAGGAACATGTTGGTCGGCACCAGGATCGCGGCCCAAAAGCCGCAGAAAATGGCGAAACGCTCCATCACCGGAATCGGCGCGACGGCGATCAGGAACAGGCCGGCGGCGTCGGTGACGATACCCAGCACACCCGGCGCCATCATCACGCCGAGCGCGAGTTCGGCAGCTTTACGGCGATCCTTGATCTCGTAGTAAATCTCGTAATAGCGCTCGATGAACTGCACGCAGTGACTGAACGAGCGCGCCACCAGCAGCAGCGGCACCACCATGATCAGCGGCTCGATCGGGTCGCCCAGCCAACCGACGAAGCCGAAGCCCCAGATGGCGGCGACCACGCTCGAGGCGATCGGCGTGACGACACCCGGCACGTTCTGCATGTAGACGACCAGCGAGAGCAGCAAGGCGAACGCGGTGATGCCGAAAATCGTCAGCATCTGGTGTTCGTAGAAGTAGACCCAGCCCGTCAGCATCGGCTGGCCGGCGGCATAGACCATGTGCTTGTCGTCACGTGCTTCCTCGATCAGGTTCTGCACGTATTCGAACGTCTTGCCGTAATCGAGCGAATGCTCGATGAAGGTCGCAGTGATGATGGTCGCCGTCTCGTCCTCGGAGATGAGGAAGGTACGCACGTTCGGCGCCTTGTCGACGGCGTCGATGAATTTCTGGATTTCCTCCTGCGTCTCGGGCGATTTGTCCTCCATCAGCGGGCGCATGTCGATGCCGTAGGGCGTGGCCTCGGCGAAGCGCGCCTTCTCCGTGGTAATGGACAGGATCTGGTCGTGGTCGACCGAGGGAGCGAGGTCGATGTCCCGGGTGAGGTCCCAGACCTTCTGCAGGGTCTCGGGGTTGTAGATGGTGCCGTCCTTGACCTTGACCATCAGGGTGACGGTCAGCGGGTTACCGAAGTTGGGATGGTCCTGGTAGGTCTGGACGTAGGGATGATTCTTGGGGAAGAGGTCGGAGAAGATGGTGCGGATATCCACCTTGGCCAGCCCGACTGCGAAAAAGGCCGTGATGCCGAAGATGATCGCCGACACCAGGACACGATTGTTCATCGTGAACGAGGCCAGCGTGTAGCGTATGCCTTTCATATACCTTGACTCCCCTTGACCCGGACGCAGGACACGCGTAGCTCCTGCCGGATTTGATCCCGTTACTGTGGACGCCGGCACCATCTTGCGCGGTGCCTTGATTCAGCTCCCCTGCACGATCGCGTGCGCGGCCCGCGTGCGGACCCGTCAGCGCGAAGACGCTGCGAGCGATTATTGCAAAATTATATGCGCGCGTCAGAGGTGGCCACGCAGCCATCGCAGGGACGCTTGTCGCAGCCGGAACGGGCGACTATAGGTGGGCGATTTCGGGGTGTCAACCGACTAATTTGTCAATAGTTTTGCCGCGATGGCCGGTTGCACGACATGCATCCGCCGCGCCACGCGAAGCGCGCGTCGCAGTCGCCGGCATCGACCTGCAGCGTGGCACGCGACGCGCAAAGCATGCCGACGGGATCAGCTTCCCGATGCCTCGCGCAGGCCGCCGTCACGCAGCTCGCGGCGCACGGTGCTGTCGCTGAGATCAGGCGTGCGCAGGTGGATATCGCGCTGCGGGTAGGGGATTTCGATACCGTGTTCGTGAAACAGCTGCCAGATCCGCAGGTAGATGTCGCTCTTGACGTTGGCGCGCCCGTTCATCGGGTCGTTGATCCAGAAGCGCACCTCGAGATCGACCGAGCTGTCGCCGAAGCCCCGCAGCAGGCACACCGGCGCCGGTCGCGACAACACGCGCGACACGCCCGTGGTCGCGTCGAGACAGAGCTGCATGGCGAGTGGCACGTCGGCCTTGTAGTGCACGCCGACCGGCAGCTTGATGCGGTAGAGCTCCTGGCTGTGCGACCAGTTCTCGACGCGGTTGACGATCAATTCCTCGTTCGGGATGAGGTGCTCGATGCCGTCGCGGGTCGTCACCGAGACGTAGCGTGCGCCGAGCGTGTCGACGCGGCCGTAATAGCCGCCCACGGCGATGACGTCGCCGGGCTTGATCGACTTGTCGAGCAGCAGGATCACGCCGCTGAT
>JAUIFX010000075.1 GCA_030429865.1 Gammaproteobacteria bacterium
CTTGCCGGGCATGGCGCGGGGCTCGAAGTGATGGATACCGGCGCCGCATGCCGCTCCTACAACATTCTCGCCGGCGAAGGCCGTGCGGTGGTCGCGGCGCTCTACATGATTTGACGCCCCCGGCCGCGCACCTGGCGGTGGGCGCGCGCTGCCGGCCGCGAGGGACGCAGGCGCACGCGCGCTGTCACCTTTACCGCACGGCCATGCCAGGCCGCTCCCTCGGCGCGGTGCGGCGCGTTCAGAGCTCTGCGAACAGGTGTTCGATCGAGAAGCCCTCGCGCTCGAGGATCTGGCGCAGGCGCCGCAGCGCCTCGACCTGGATCTGGCGCACCCGCTCGCGCGTCACGCCGATCTCGTTGCCGACCTCCTCCAGCGTGGCGATCTCGCGGCCGTGCAGGCCGAAGCGGCTTTCCACCACTGCGCGCTGCTTGTCGTTGAGCTGACCCAGCCAGTCTTCGAGGTGACGCTGCACGTCCTCGTCCTGCAATACCACGGCAGGATCGGGATTGTGTTCGTCGGGGATCGTGTCGAGCACGGAACGATCGGAATCGCGCTCGGCAGGCACGTCCACCGACGTGGTGCGCTCGTTGAGCCCGAGCATGCGCTTGACGTCCTCGATCGGCTTGTCGAGCATGTTCGCGACGTCTTCGGGACTCGGCTCGCGATCGAGCTTCTGCGCGAGCTCGCGTGCCGCACGCAGGTAGATGTTGATTTCCTTGATGACGTGAATCGGCAGCCGGATGGTGCGCGTCTGGTTCATCAATGCGCGCTCGATGGTCTGCCGGATCCACCACGTGGCGTAGGTCGAAAAACGAAAGCCGCGCTCCGGGTCGAACTTCTCGACCGCGCGGATGAGCCCGAGGTTGCCCTCTTCGATGAGGTCGAGCAGCGCCAGCCCGCGATTCATGTAGCGCCGCGCGATCTTCACCACCAGGCGCAGGTTACTTTCGATCATGCGCTTGCGCGCGGCCTCGTCGCCGCGTAGCGCACGTCGCGCGAACATCACCTCTTCCTCGGCCGTGAGCAGCGGCGAGAAGCCGATCTCGTTCAGGTACAGCCGGGTCGCATCCATGTCGCCCTGCGAGACCTCGCCGGGCAGGAAACGCTGGGGTTCGGTGGCAGCCTCGTCGACAGCCTCGTCGCCATCGTCCGCGTCATTGGCCTCGTCGAGCAGGGGCTCGTCGTCGTCCGCCGTGCCACCGTCGACCGGGTCGTCGGCGATCGCCGGCTCGTCCGTGTCGGTGCGGCCGGAGCGCGATCCCTTGCCACGCGATTCGGACATGCAGCAGGCCTCCTGCTAGCGCCCCGGCAGGTACTGCAGCGGGTCGACGGACTTTCCGTTACGGCGAATCTCGAAATGGAGCATGACTTCGCGCGCCTCGGTGTCGCCCATGCGGGCGATCAGCTGTCCGCCCTTCACGCGCTGCCCTTCCTCGACGAGCCGCGACTCGTTATGGGCGTAGGCGCTGAGGAACGTATCGTTATGCTTGATGATGATAAGCTCACCGTAACCTCGTAGTCCACTTCCGCTGTAGACGACGGCGCCGCCCGCGGCCGCCTTGATATCCTGGCCACGCTGGCCACGGATTTCGAGTCCGCGGTTGCCGGTCACGGTCGTTGCCCGCGTGGCCTTGCCGCTGGCCGGCCACGTCCATTGCGGCCTGGCCGCGCCGGCAGCCGCCGCCGGCGCGCGTGGCGTGGCCGGCCGCGCCGCGGCTTCGACCCGCGGCTTCGCCGACGGTGCGGGCCTGGCCGCGGGTGGCTGGGGCGTCGCCGGTGATGCTTTCGCCGCCGCCGGCGGCGTCAGGCGCAGACGCTGACCGACCAGGATAAGATCGGGATTGCGAATCCGGTTCCAGCGGACCAGGTCGCGGTAGTCGAGGCCGTGCCTGAAGGCGATGCCGTGCAGCGTATCGCCGCGCACCACCACGTGCGTAGTGGGACGCGACACGCCGGGGGTCACGCTGGGTGCGGGGCGTGCTTCGCGCGTGACGTCCGGCGCACGCGCCCGCGGCGGAGTCTTCTCTTCGACCGGCGCGCGCGGCACCGAGTGGCAGGCCGCGAGGAGCAGCAGCGTGACGAGTGCAGCGGCGCGCGCTCCGCGCCGCGCGCGCGGGCCCGGTGCATGCGCGACCGCGCGCTGCGATAGTGGAGATGCGCGTCGGTGATCGGTGCTCATGTGCCGGCGGAACGCGTCTCGAAGCAGCTACCCGGAAACACCGCGGTGTCGGCCGCTGCTAGCTCGTACCATCGAGCAGCGGCACGAAGCTGACGCGTTCGAGGATCTCCTCTTCGATACCGGCCGCAGTACGGGTCAGCAAGCGCAGCTCCTGGCTGCCCGCACGACCGACCGGGATGACCATGCGGCCGCCAACCGCAAGCTGTTCCAACAGCTGCGCCGGCACCCCGACCGGAGCGGCGGCGACCAGTATGGCGTCATAAGGGGCATTCTCGGCCCAGCCGAGAAAGCCATCGCCGTGGCGCACGCGAACGTTGTTGAAACGCAGTTCGTGGAGCCGGCTGCGCAACTTGTTGGCCAGCGCCGCGATGCGTTCGATGGCGAACACGCGGCCAGCGACCTGCGACAGCACAGCGCTCTGGTACCCGCACCCGGCGCCGACTTCGAGCACCCGGTCGAGCCGCCCGCTGACGAACAGCGCCTCGCTCATCGCGGCAACGATGTAAGGCTGGGAGATGGTCTGACCGAAGCCGATCGGCAAGGCGGTGTTCTCGTAGGCGCGGCTCGCCAGGGCTTCGTCGACGAACAAGTGCCGGGGCGTGGTCCGCATGATCTCGAGGATCTGCTCATTACGGATCCCCATTCCCCGCAACTGGTCGACGAGCCGGTTCCGGGCCCGTTGCGAAGTCATTCCGATACCGCGGGGATCAGCCACTCGTCGTCAACCTGTATCGCTCAGCCGCCGCGCGTGTCGCGCGCCGGGCCGCTTGCGCGGTGCGCGTCACGCTAGCGATGCGCCTGAAAGGTGTCAATCGCGCCGGGGACAACCGGCGGCAGGCGCGACGTGGCGCCGGCCGGGAAGAGAGGCGCGGGCCGGTCACTGCGCGCGGAACAGGAACTCGAGCAGGGCTTTCTGCGCATGCAGGCGGTTGCCGGCCTCGTCCCAGACCACGCTGTCGGGATGATCGACCACCTCGGCCGCGACTTCCTCGCCGCGGTGCGCCGGCAGACAGTGCATGAACAGTGCCGACGGCGCGGCGTGGGCCATCAGGGCTGCATCGACCTGGTAGGGGCGGAAGACTTCGCGCCGCGCCGCCGCCTCTTCTTCCTGCCCCATGCTGGCCCAGACATCGGTCACGACGAGGTCGGCACCGGCCACGGCCTGCACGGGGTCGCGAACCAGTGTGACCCGGCCGCTTTCACCAGCCCGTTCGAGATGCGCGGGTTCGTAACCTTGCGGCGTGGCGACGCGCAGCTCGAAATCCATCAAGGCGGCAGCGTTGATGTAGGAGTTGCACATGTTGTTGCCGTCGCCGACCCAGGCCACGCGACGACCGCGAATCTCGCCGCGGTGCTCGAAGTAGGTGACCAGATCGGCCAGTACCTGGCAGGGATGCAGGCTGTTGGTAAGGCCATTGATCACCGGTACGCGCGCCACCGCGGCGACACGTTCGACCATGGCGTGTTCGAAGGTGCGGATCATGATGGCATCGGCCATTTCGGACAGGACCCGCGCGGTGTCCTCCGGCGGTTCGCCGCGGCCGAGCTGGGATTCGCGCGTGGACAGGAAGATGGCGCTGCCGCCGCCCTCCGCCATCGCCACTTCGAACGAGACGCGCGTGCGCGTCGACGACTTCTCGAAGATCATCGCCAGCGTGCGGCCCTCGAACAGCCGCGGGCGGTAGCCGTCGCGCCGCCAGCGCTTGAGGCGGATGGCGCTCTCGATGAGGTTCACGACCTCGGTACGCTCGAGATCGTTGAGGGACAGGAAATGGCGAACGCCCATCGTGCGCGCGCTCAGGCCGGACCGGCGAGGAACTGTTCGATGAGCGTCGACACGCGGTCGACAATGGCATCGGCCTCGGCGTCGCTCATGATCAGGGGCGGCAGGAGACGCACCACGCGGTCCGCGGTGACGTTGATCAGCAATCCGGCGGCGAGCGCCTGCTTGACGAGATCGGCGCACGGCTGTTCGAGCACGATGCCCAGCATGAGACCGTGACCACGCACCTCGCGCACGCCGGCGAGCGCGCCCAGCCGATCGCGGAAAGCCGTGAGCATGCGCTTGCCCAGCGTGGCGGCGCGGGCGACGAGGTCGTCGCGCTCGATGACCTCGATGACGGCGAGCGCGGCGGCCGCGACCAGCGGATTCCCGCCGAAGGTCGAACCGTGCGTTCCCGGACCGAGGACCTCGGCCGCGGCGCCGCGCGCGAGGCAGGCGCCGATCGGCACGCCGTTGCCCAGCCCCTTGGCCAGCGTCACCACGTCGGGCACGATGTCATCGTGCTGGAAACCGAACCAGCGGCCAGTCCGCCCCATGCCGGTCTGCACCTCGTCGACCATGAGCAGCAGGCCGCGGTCGTCACACAGCTTGCGCAGTGCAGCCAGGTAGCGCGGTTGGGGCACACCGACACCGCCTTCCCCGAGGCGCGGATCGACCATCACCGCGACCACGTCGGCACGCGCGGCCGCAGCGCCCACCGCGTCGACGTCGTCGTAGGGCACATGCAGGAAGCCGTCGAGCAGCGGCGTGAAACCGGCATGCACCTTGGGATTGCCGGTCGCGCTGAGCGCGGCCATGGTGCGGCCGTGGAAGCTGCCGTTCATCGCGATGACGACCGGCCGTTCGATGCCCTGCTGATGACCGTGTTTGCGCGCTATCTTGAGCGCGGCCTCGTTGGCCTCGGCACCCGAGTTGCAGAAGAAGCTCCGTTCCAGCCCGGTCAGCGCGGCGAGCTTCTCGGCCAGGCGCTCCTGGCGCTCGATGCGGTAGAGGTTCGAGGTGTGCACCAGCCGGGCGGCCTGCTCGGCAAGCGCCCGGGCGACGTCGGGATGCGCATGACCGAGGCCGCACACGGCAATGCCGCACAGCGCATCGAGATACTCGCGGCCGGCGTCGTCGTAGAGGCGCACGCCGCTGCCGTGCGTGAAGGTCACGTCGAGGCGACCATAATTCGACATCAGTGCCGGGCTCGGTCCTGCAGCCATAGTGGAACCCCTGAATGGATGTGTCTGGGCAGGCGCCGTAACACCGGCATGTCTTCGCGGTCTCGTCCGCGCGTGCTCACACCAGCGGCCTGCCGGCGGCTCTGCTCGCTAGGTGAGGCAGCGCGCGCCGCTGAGGGCCCGGGGATGCGCGCCACACCGGGCGGCCGCCGGACCTGCTCCCCACGGGCCGGGAGCGGCGGCGGACGTGGCCGACCGCCACTTCCCGCGCGGCACTGCCCGCCGTGAATCAAGCGGCGCATTGTCCGCAAGAGTCCCCGAATATGCAAGACTGGCGACCTGAGAAAACCCAATAGTTTCGGTTAGATACGATGAACCCGATCGAGCTGGGGCTGTTCGTCAGCCGCCTCGAGGCGATCTGCGGGGAAATGGGCGCGACACTGCGGCGTGCCGCCTTCTCGCCCAATATCAAGGATCGGCTCGACTTTTCCTGCGCCATCTTCACCGCCGAGGGCGACCTGTGCGCGCAGGCCGCGCACATTCCGGTCCATCTCGGCAGCATGGCTTACGCCATGCGCGACGTGGTCCGGCGCCTCACCTGGCAGGAGGGTGACATGGTCGTGGTCAACGACCCCTATCTCGGCGGCACCCACCTGCCCGACGTGACCCTGATCGCGCCGGTGTTCGTCGCCGGCGAGTTGATCGCGTTCTGTGCCAACCGCGCCCACCACGCCGACATCGGCTGCGCCAGCCCCGGCTCCATGCCGCTCGCGCGCTCGCTCGACGAGGAAGGCCTGGTGCTCGAACCGCGCCATTACCTGCGCGCCGGGCGCGTCGACGCCGCGACCCGCCGCGTGCTCGAGCAAGGGCTGCGCAACCCCGCCGCCACGCTCGGCGATTTCGCCGCCCAGGTCAGCGCCAACCGGACCGGCGTCGCGCGTCTCGTCGCGCTCGTCGAGCGCAGCACGCCGCGCGACTTCCGGACCGCCCTCGACGCGCTCGACGCCTACGCGGAGACCCTTGCCCGCGGCACGGTGCGCGAGCTGCCCGACGGCGTCTATCGTCATGCCGACGCCATGGACGGCGACGGCCTGGCCGCGACACGGGTACCGATCGCCCTCACCCTGACCATCGCCGGCGAGCACGTCACGCTTGATTTCACCGGCACGGGGGCGCAGGTCGCGGGCAACATCAACTGTCCGCTCGCGGTGACCGCGGCGGCGGCCTACTACGTTTTCTACGCATTGATGCCGCGCGCGACGCCGCCCTGCGCGGGTTCGCTGCGGGTGCTCGATCTCATCGTGCCGGGCGGCTGCCTGCTCAATGCCCGGGCGCCGGCCGCCGTTGCTGCCGGTAACGTCGAAACCAGCCAGCGCGTCGTCGACGTCGTGCTCGGCGCGCTGGCACAGGCCGTTCCTTCGCGCATTCCGGCGGCCAGCCAGGGCACGATGAACAACGTCGCGATGGGCGGACCGGGTTGGGATTACTACGAAACGCTCGCTGGCGGCACCGGTGCGCACGCCGACGGCGACGGCCTTAGCGCCGTGCATTCGCACATGACCAACACCCTCAATACGCCCGTCGAAGTGCTCGAGATGAGCTATCCCCTGCGCGTCACGCGCTACGCGCTGCGCAAGGGTTCTGGCGGCAGCGGCCTGCACCGCGGCGGCGACGGCCTGGTCCGCGAGTACGCCTTCCTCGCACCGGCCACGGTCACGCTGCTCGGCGAGCGCCGCGAGCTGCCGCCACCCGGCTTCGCCGGCGGCGCGCCCGGCCAGCCCGGGCGCAACCGGCTCAACGGCACATTGCTGCCCGGCAAGTGCGAGCGCCACGTGCACGCGGGCGATCGCCTGCGCATCGAAACGCCGGGGGGTGGCGGCTGGGGCCGCGCGTGAAATTCCCCACGCCGAGTCCGTTGAAAACCGGTCCGGAGACCTTACACTCGATCATCAGTTCATGACGCGGCGCGCACCGGCCGGCGGCCGCGCACGCCGGCCGCTTGCGGTGTCGTACGTCCCGGCCGCGGCAGCAGGCCTGCCGCGCAGCCGGCGTCGCGCCGCACGAGTCGAATCCCCAGCATCATCCCAGGAGCACCTATGGACACCATCGATCGCATCAAGGAGATCGTCGAGACGCACCGTATCGTCATCTTCATGAAGGGCACGCCGCAGTTCCCGCAGTGCGGCTTCTCCATGCGCACGGTCGAGGCCCTCAAGGCCTGCGGCGCGGACTTCCACCACGTCGACGTCATCGCCGAGCCCGACGTCCGCCAGCACCTGCCGCGCTATTCCGAGTGGCCGACCTTTCCCCAGGTCTTCATCGACGGCGAACTGGTCGGTGGCTGCGACATCGTGCTTGGCATGTACCAGAGCGGCGACCTGCAGCGCATGACGTCCGACGCCGCCGCCTGAGCGGCGCCAAGTTTCGCGCCGCCGCGCCTGCCGCGGGCCTCACGGCGCCGCGGCCGAGCCCCCCGGCTCGGCCGTTTCCCTTTCCTCGAGCCACAGGCAACTCCCGCCGCTCGCGTCACGCACCCTGGCCAGCGCCGCCTCGTGAGCGGCAAGTTCGGCCGGCGACGGCGCGACGACCCGCACGGGCACCGGCCCGGCGGCACGCCGCCGCCGCGCATGCCCGCCCGGACCGGGTCGCGCATTGCCGGCGTCGAGCGCCAGCGTGACCTGGCCGCCGGTCATCGCGAGATAGACCTCGGCGAGCAGCTCCGCATCGAGCAGCGCGCCGTGCAGTTCGCGGTGCGCGTTCTCGATCTCGTAGCGCTTGCACAGCGCGTCCAGGCTGTTGCGCTGACCCGGGTGCATGTCGCGCGCCAGCTTGAGCGTATCGAACACCGTGCAGTAATCGGTGGTCCGGCCCCAGGCCGAGCCGAGCAGGCCGAACTCCGCGTCGAGAAAGCCGACATCGAAGGCCGCGTTGTGAATGATCAGCTCGGCGCCGCGTACGAAGTCGATGAACTCCGACGCGATGTCGGCGAAGACCGGTTTCTCGCGCAGGTCGTCCAAGGTGATGCCATGCACCTCCGCGGCGCCGGCGTCGACTTCGCGTTCGGGATTGATGTACTGGTGGTACGAACGCTCGGTGATCCGCCGGTTGACGATCTCGATACAACCGATCTCGATGATGCGATGGCCTTGCGCGGCTTCGAGGCCGGTAGTCTCGGTGTCGAGCACGATTTGACGCATGTGTGTCTCCTCAGTCTGCGTGGCTGCCGGCCAGCATTTCGTCGATGGCGAGGTTGGCGAGCGCATCGGCAAGCTCGTTGCCTTCCTCGCCGCTGTGGCCGCGAACCCAGCGCCACTCGACCTCGTGCGATTGCACCAGCTCGTCCAGCCGCTGCCACAGGTCGACGTTCTTGACCGGCTTCTTCTGCGCCGTCTGCCAACCGCGGCGCTTCCAGCCCGGCAGCCATTCGGTGATGCCTTGCATGACGTACTTCGAGTCGGTGACGATGCGCACGCGGCTGTGACGGTTCAGTGCGGCGAGCGCTTCGATGGCCGCACTGAGTTCCATGCGGTTGTTGGTCGTCGCGCGCGCACCGCCCTTGAGACGGCGTTCGTGTCCGCGCCAGCGCAGCACCGCCCCCCAGCCGCCGGGGCCGGGGTTGCCGCGGCAGGCACCGTCGGTGTAGGCGATCACCTGTTCGTCGACGGCACTCATGTGCGCCCGCTGCCGGCGCCACGGCGCAGTCCGCGCGTCGACGGTTCGACCATGCCGCCGGCAAGCAGCCGGCGGCGCTGGCGCCAGCTCGCCCGCAGCGGCGTCACGCCCTCGACACGTTTCTTGCCCACCACGACGTAGAGGTTGCCAAGCGCCGGCCACAGGTAGGCGCCGAGCCGTTCGAGAAAAGCGCTGGCGCGATTGAGGCGCTGACTGCGCATCGGCGGGCGAAACCCGGCACGCTCGAGCGCGACGATGTCGAAGCCGAGCAGTTGCAGCCAATCCTTGAGCCGGTTGGCGGCGATGAAATGTCCGTTCCAAGGCGCCCGCCCCTGCCAGCGCTGCAGCAGGGAGCGCAAGCCGTACCAGCTCCACGGGTTGAAGCCCAGCACCACGATGTGGCCCTCGCCGATCAGCACGCGTTCGGCCTCGCGCAGCACGCGGCGCGGATCGTCGGCGAACTCGAGGACGTGCGGCAGCACCAGCACGTCGATGGTGTTCGCGGCCAGCGGCAGGGCGTCCTCGCTACAACGCAGGTGCACCGGGGCCTCGGCCTGTCCGCCCAGCACGACGCGGACCTTGTGCGAGATACGACTCGGGCGCAGCAAGTCGTCGACGTGATGACAACCGAGCTGAACGATGTGGAAACCGAACAGGTCGGGCAGCACGTTGCCGAGCAGGTGCTGTTCCGCCGTCGCGGCGAAGCTGCCGGGCTCGCGCCGATACCAGTCGATCAGCGCGTCCGGAACGACCATCTCACCGGGTGCGGACGCAGTTCTCAAGCCCATGCGCGGGTAGGGGTTCCTCGTAGTTGCACGGATCGGGGCGCAAGCTTGTCACGTGGTGGTGAGTGCTGCAACGCGCGCCGCACGCCCGGGCGCTCAGGGCATGATGTCGAACGCCACCGTGGCGGCGCTGACCTCGCGCTAGACGCGCACGAAAACGCCGTCCCGCGACGGGCCGCCGAGCGCCGCGCCGTGCGCGCTGCACGACAGATTGTTCCCGAGTCAGGCAGGCTGCTAGCATACGCGCCATGTCGGGGGCGCGCACAATAACGAGAAGCCTTCTGGCCGGTGTGATCGCGCTGACTGTGACGGCCTGTTCGTGGCCCACGCGGCAGTCCGAACCGGCCGGCGATGGCGTGGCCACGACAGGCGCATCCGCGGTCAGCGACCGTTCGGATCACGAGCCGGCAATCACGCCGCGGGCGGCACAGCCCGCCGCCCGCAAGACCGTCGAGGCGGACGGCCCGGATGCGGCCGTCGACAACGACCTGTGGCAACGCATCGGCTTCGAGCTGCGCATGGCACCCGATCCACGCCACCCACTGCGCAAACCGCTCGCCTACTTCCACAACAGCGCGCGCTTCGTCAGCGAGGCCTCCGAGCGTGCGCGGCCGTATCTCTACCACGTCTACCAGGAAGTCCGGCGCCGCGAGCTACCCTACGAGGTGCTGCTGATCCCGATCGTCGAAAGTGCCTACAACCCGCGCGCGACCTCGCCGGGAGGCGCCGCCGGGATCTGGCAGTTCATTCCCGCTACCGCGCGTCATTACGGCCTGCACGTCTCGCGCTGGTACGACGGACGACGCGACATCGTCGCCAGCACCACCGCCGCGCTCGACTACATCGAAGCCCTGCGCGACCGCTTCATGGGCGACTGGCAGCTCGTGTTCGCCGCGTACAACTGCGGCGAACGCACCGTCGAACGCGCCATCGAGCGCAACCAGCGCCTTGGCCGGCGCACCGATTTCTGGTCGCTCGACCTGCCGCGTACGACGCGTGACTATGTCCCCAAGCTGATGGCGCTGGTGGAGATCATCGCCAACCCGGCGGCGCATGGCGTGACGCTGGCGGAAATCCCGGCCGCACCGCACTTCGAGATGGTCGACGTCGGCGCCGCGCTCGACCTGAACCGCGTGCTCGACTGGAGCGGTATGAGCGCGGCGGAATTCGACCGCCTCAACCCCGCGTTCCGCAAACGCTACACGGTGGCGACCGCACCGACGACCGTGCTCGTGTCGCACGGGCATGCCGGCGCGGTCGAGTCGGCGCTGGCCGCCTTGCCGACGCATGCACGCCGCCCCCTGCGCGAGCACGTCGTCAGCGCCGGCGAGACGCTCTCGCACATCGCGGCGCGCCACGGCGTATCGATCGCGGCGCTCAAGACCGCCAACGGCCTGCGTTCGAGCGCACTTGCCATCGGTCAGACGCTGCAGGTCCCGCTGCCGGGCGCAGCCCCTGCCGCCGGCGGCGCGGACCTTGCCGGCACCTCGGCCGGGGCCACCCGCGAACATGTCGTGCGCAGCGGCGACAGCTTGTGGAAACTGGCGCGGGCCAACGGCACGAGCGTCGCGAAGCTCGCCCGCATCAACGGGCTTTCATCGCGCGCCACCCTGCAGCCCGGGCAGCGCCTGCGGCTGCCCGGCTCCGCCGGCTTCGCGCGCGCTGGCGCCGCACCCCACTACGAGGTGCGCCACGGCGATTCCCTGTGGACCATCTCACGGCGCTTCCGCATCTCCGTCGCGCAGCTCAAGCGCTGGAACGGGCTGGCCGACGATCTGGCGCTGCAGCCCGGCCAGCGCCTCGTCGTCGCCAGGCCCGACGATGCCGGCCCGCAGCACGACATCTGACGCGCGCGCCGTGCCCACCCCGCACCCCTGAAGCGATGCTTCGCGGTCTGCTCAGGCTCGTCGCACGCGTGCTGTTCAGGGTCCGCGTGAGCGGCCTCGAGCACGTCGCGGCTGCCGGTGACCGGGTGCTCATCGTGGCCAACCACGTCTCGCTGCTCGACGGCGCCTTCCTGTGGTTGTTCCTGCCCGCCGCACCGGCCTTCGCGGTCAACCGCGAAACCGCCGCTCGCTGGTACCTGCGTCCCTTCCTCGCGCTGGCGCGCTGGCACGAAATGGACACGCTCAACCCGGTCGCCCTCAAGACGCTCGTGCGCGAGGTCCGCGACGGCGTCCCCACGGTGGTATTTCCCGAGGCCCGCGTCACCAGCACCGGCACGCCGATGAAGGTCTACGAAGGTGCCGGCCTGATTGCCGACAAGGCCGGTGCCGTGATCCTGCCGATCGGCATCGAGGGGCTGCAGTACTCGCGCGCCAGCGCGCTGAACGGTCTGCTTCCGCGGCGCTGGCTGCCCCGGGTCACGCTGCGCATCCTGGCACCGCGGCGGCTCGACCTGCCGGACGATCTGCGCGGCGCCGCGCGCCGCGAAGCAGCGACCGAGGCGGTGTTCGACATCCTCCGCGACGTCGCGTTTCACAACGCGTTCAACCGCGAGACCTTGTTCGCCGCGCTCGTGCGCGCGATGCGCGTACATGGCCGCGGCCACGTGATCCTGGAAGATGCCAACGGCGCGCGGCTGGCTTTCGGTGCGCTGATCACGCGCACGTTCGTTCTCGGCGCGCTGATCGCGCGCATGACCGCGCGCGACGAGCGCGTCGGCATCATGCTGCCGAGCACCGCGGCGGCGGCGGTGACGCTGTTCGCGTGCATGGCGCGCGGGCGCCAGGCGGCGATGCTCAACTTCACCGCCGGCGTGCGCGGCCTGGTCACTGCGATCGAGACCGCGGGCATCAAGCTCGTGCTGACCTCGCGCGCCTTCGTCGAAGCCGGCGGGCTGGAGGCCGAGGTCGCCGCGCTGGCCGGGGAGGCGGAAGTCGTCTACCTCGAGGATCTGCGCGACCGCATCGGCCTCGCCACCAAGCTCGGCGCGCTTGCCTGTGCCCGCGTGCCCGGGCTCGCGCATCGCCTGCTCGGCGCCGGCCGCGACGCCGACGCCGCGGCCGTGGTGCTGTTCACGTCCGGCTCCGAAGGCATCCCCAAGGGCGTCGTGCTCTCTCACGCCAACCTGCTTGCCAACTACGCGCAGGTGCACATGCTGATCGACATCACGCATCGCGACCGCGTGCTCAATGTCCTGCCGACCTTTCACGCCTTCGGCCTGCTCGGCGGCCTCCTGTTGCCGATGTTCAAAGGCACACCGACCTACCAGTACCCGAGCCCGCTGCATTACCGGCTGATCCCTGAGCTGTGCTACGAACTCGGCGTGACCTGCCTGTTCGGCACCACGACCTTTCTGCGCGGTTACGCGCGCAATGCCCACACCTACGACTTCCACCGCATGCGCTTCGTCATTGCCGGTGCCGAGAAACTGACCGACGAAGTGCGGCAACTGTGGGCGGACAAGTTCGGTATCCGCATCTTCGAAGGCTACGGTGCGACCGAGGCGAGCCCGGTACTGGCCGTCAACTATCCACTCGCCCACCGCCGCGGCACGGTGGGACGCCTGGTTGCCGGCATGGAAAGCTATCTCGAGCCGGTCGCCGGCATCGAGGACGGCGGTGAACTCGTCGTCAGCGGACCCAACGTGATGCTCGGCTACCTGTTCCACGGCAACGACGGCAAGGTAGTGCCGCCGTGGACCCGTGCCCGTGGTGCCGGGTGGTACGCCACCGGCGATATCTGCGCGGTCGATGCGCGCGGCTTCGTCACCATCAAGGGCCGCGCCAAGCGCTTTGCCAAGATTGGCGGCGAGATGGTTTCCCTGGCAGTGGCCGAGGAACTCGCGCAGACCCTGTGGCCGGACGACGTACACGCGGCGATTGCCGTCGCAGATGCGCGCAAGGGCGAACAGATCCTGCTCTTCACCAGCGTGCGCGAAGCAACTCGTGCCGACCTCGTCGCCGCCGCGCGCACCGCCAACGTCAGCGAGCTCGCGGTACCGCGGCGCGTGGAATGGATGGAAGACGTGCCGCTGCTCGGCTCGGGCAAGATCGATTACGCGAGGCTGCGCGAAGCGATCGAATGATGCGCCCGGCTACATCGGGCGCCCGTTGATGCTCCAGTCATAGTCGAGATAGTCGATTTCGAAGCGGCCGGCCTCGAGATTCCCGCGCGTCTCCTCGTCCTCGACATAGCGGGCGAGGAAAGCCTGCACGGCATCGTCATCGCCGCCGAAGTCGTCCTCGTATTCGTCGAACAGCGGTGACAGCTTGGCGCGCAGCAGACCGTTCGAGAAGCGGTTCTTGCGATTGTCGTTGATGAAATCACGGGTCGCCTGCTCGAGCTGCTGGTCGAGATCCTCGCCGCGGTAGGCCGCGCTGCGCAGCATCGGCGCGGTGTAGGTCGCGTTGACGACCGCGAAATGCACGCGCGGGTCTTCACGCTCGAACAGGATGTCCTCCTCGATCGTCGACAGGTCCCAGCTGCGCCCGACCACCTCGTGCTGGTTGCTGCCGAAGAATTTCATGCGCGCGATCGTTCCGATCGGCGACTGACCGTCGATGATTTGCTTGATCGCCAGCGCGTTGTAGGCATTGATCCAGAAAGCGAGCCGCTCGTCGTCGTCTCCCAGCGTGGCGGGATCGATGTCGCGGATGGCCTCGAGGTACTTGTGAAAGCGGACGTTACGGGAGATCGCCGGGTAATCGACGTAGCCGTCCTCGACGTGCGCCGAGAAGACGGCACCGATCAGGGCATTGAGCGCGCGCGCGTCGGTGGCCTGAGCAAGCGCGGGCAGCAGGGCCAGCAGCAGCACGACCAGCGGCCGGCAGGTCAGTTTCGGCATCGATGAACTCTCCATGGCTTGCAACGGCTTGGATGCCGCAGGCGGCGACAAGTTCGCGGCACCGGCGCGCGAGAGGTCGTACTTCGCTGCCGGCGGGCGGCCGACAGTCTACACGAGCGTGCCTGCTTGAATGCCGCCGGGCGACCTGCGACAGTGGCGCCGGCACCATCCGCCGGTGCGAGGATCCCGCTCATGCACGAAGCCGTCGAAGACTACTACGGACGCGTCCTGGAACGCTCGTCCGACCTGCGAACGAACGCCTGCACCACGTCCGCGCGGCCGCCGCAGGCATTGCGCGCCCTGATTGATCGCGTGCACCCCGAGGTGCGCGAGCGCTACTACGGCTGCGGCCTGGTCTATCCGAACGCCCTCGACGGCATGCGTGTGCTCGATCTCGGTTGCGGCAGCGGCCGCGACTGCTACGTGCTGGCCCAGCTCGTCGGCCCGGGTGGCGAGGTCGTCGGCGTCGACATGACCGACGAGCAGCTCGCCGTCGCCGAACGCCACCGCGACTGGCACATGCAGGCGTTCGGGCACACCACGCCCAACGTGACGTTTCGCAAGGGCTACATCGAACACCTCGACGAACTCGGGCTCGAACCCGGCAGCTTCGACATCATCGTATCGAACTGCGTGATCAACCTTGCCGTCGACAAGGCCGCCGTACTTCGGGGCGCCTGCCGGCTGCTCAAGCCGGGCGGCGAGTTGTACTTCTCCGACGTCTACGCGAGTCGTCGCGTACCCGCGGCACTCGCTGCCGACCCGGTGCTCTACGGTGAATGTCTCGGCGGCGCGTTGTACTGGAACGACTTCGAGCATCTCGCCCGTACCACCGGCTTCGGCGACCCGCGCCTGGTCGAAGACAGCCCCATCGCGGTCACCGACGAGGCCATCGCCGCCCGCGTCGCCGGGGTGGACTTCTACTCGGCGACCTACCGGCTGTTCAAGCTGCCGGCCCTGGAGCCCGCCTGCGAGGACTACGGCCAGGCGGTGATCTACCGCGGTGGCATCGCCAGTGCCGAGCAGGTCTTCGTGCTCGACAAGCATCATCACATCGAGCGCGGCCGCGTCTTCCCCGTGTGCGGCAATACCTGGCGCATGCTCGCCGAGACCCGCTTCGCGCCGTATTTCGAGTTCATCGGCGACTTCGAGACGCACTACGGGCTGTTCGAGGGCTGCGGCGGCGGCCTGCCGTTCAGCGCTGCCGACCCGGCTGCGCCGTCGGCTGTAGCGACGTCCTGCTGTTAGCGCCTGCGCCATGCGGCTCGACAAGCGCTGGCTGGTCGCGACGCTCGTCGTCGGCGCGCTCGTCGTCGCGCTCTTGTTCGAGCCCACGCGCTACCTGAGCCTCGACTTCCTCAAGCAGCAGCAGGCGGCGTTGCAGTCGCTGGTGGCAGCACAGCCGCTGCGGGCCGCGGCCGTCGGCTTCGGCGTCTACACGCTGGTCACGGCGCTGTCGATCCCGGGTGCGGTCGTACTGACCCTGGCCGCAGGCGCCGTGTTCGGCCTGCTGTGGGGCGCCGTCATCGTCTCCTTCGCCAGCACCGTCGGCGCGACGCTCGCGTTCCTGCTTGCGCGCTACCTGTTCCGCGGACTCGTGCAGTCGCGCTTCGGCCATCGCCTCGAGGCCATCAACCGCGGCGTGCGCAACGACGGCCCGTTCTACCTGCTGACGCTGCGCCTGATCCCGGTAGTGCCGTTCTTCCTGATCAACCTGTTGATGGCACTGACGCCGATCTCGATACGCAACTTCTACCTCTACAGCCAGCTTGGCATGCTGCCGGCGACCGTGGTCTACGTGAACGCGGGCACCCAGCTCGCCGCGATCGAGCGCGTGGCCGACATCGCCTCGCCCGGCGTCCTCGGCGCGCTCGCGCTGCTCGCGCTGTTTCCCCTGCTGGCACGCCTCGCCGCGCTGCTGCTGCGGCGGCAGCGCTTCCTCGCCGACTTCCCACCGCCGGCGGCCGTCGAGCACAACGTGGTGGTCATCGGCGCCGGCTCGGCCGGGCTCGTCGCCAGCCTGATCGCCGCCACGGTACGTGCCAAGGTCACCCTGGTCGAGGCCGGCCGCATGGGCGGCGACTGCCTGAATACGGGCTGCGTGCCGTCGAAAGCACTGCTGCACGTCGCGCGCCAGGTCCACGCGGCGCGCTCGGGCGCGGCCGGGCTAGCCGCCACGCAACCCGAGGTCGATTTCCCGGCCGTCATGGCGCGCGTGCGCGAAGTCATCGAGACCATCGCGCCGCACGATTCAATCGAGCGCTACACGAGTCTCGGCGTCGACTGCGTCCAGGGCCGGGCGCGCATCGTCTCGCCGTGGGAGGTCGAGGTCGAGGGGCGCCGGCTGAGCACGCGCTCCATCGTCGTGGCGACCGGCGCGAGCCCGCTGGTACCGCCGCTGCCCGGCCTCGACGAGGTCGGGTACCTGACTTCCGAGACGCTGTGGGACCTGGAACGCCTGCCGGCGCGCCTGCTGGTACTCGGCGGCGGCCCCATCGGCTGCGAGCTGGCGCAGGCGTTCGCGCGTCTCGGCAGCGACGTGACGCTGGTCGAGATGGCCGAACGCCTGCTGCCGCGCGAGGATCCGCAGGTCGCCGAAGTGCTCGAACACGCCTTGCGCGCCGAAGGCATCACGCTGCACCTCCACTGCCGCGCCGAACGCTTCGTGCGGGAGGCGGCGGGCAAGGCGCTCGAGGTCGAGCCGCTCGCGCTCGGCGAGAACGAATCCTTCGCGATCGCGTTCGACGAGGTTCTGCTCGCGCTCGGCCGCAAACCCAACGTGCAGGGCTTCGGCCTCGAAGAACTCGGCCTGCTCGATAGCGAACACGGCACGCTGGCGGTCAACGATTTCCTGCAGACGCGGCTACCCAACATCTATGCCTGCGGTGACGTGGTCGGCCCCTACCAGTTCACGCACGCCGCGTCGCACCAGGCCTGGTACGCGACCGTCAATGCCCTGTTCGGCGGCCCGCTGAAACGCTTCGCGGTGGACTACCGCGTGATCCCCTGGTGCACGTTCACCGATCCCGAAGTCGCGCGCGTCGGCCTCAGTGAACACGAGGCGCGCGAGCGCGGCGTGGACTACGAGGTCACGAGTTATGCCGTCGCCGACCTCGATCGCGCCATCGCCGACGACGCCCGGCGCGGCTTCGTGCGCATCCTCACACCGCCCGGCAGCGACCGCATCCTCGGCGCGACCATCGTCGGCGCGCATGCGGGCGAACTGATCGCCGAGATGGTGCTCGCCATGAAACACCGGCTCGGCCTGCGCAAGGTGCTCGGCACCATCCACGTCTACCCGACGTTCGCCGAAGCGAACAAGATGACCGCCGGCGCCTGGCAGCGGCGCCACGCGCCGGGCCTGCTGCTGGACTGGGCCGCACGCTTCCACCGCTGGCGCCGCGAGGGCCGCCGCCAAAGCGCCTGAGCCAAAGCGCCTGAGCCAAAGCGCCTGAGCCAAAGCGCCTGAGCCAAAGCGCCTGAGCCAAAGCGCCTGAGCCGACCCGCCTGGGCACCACGGAACCGCAGGCAACGCGGCCAGCGGGCAGCGCAGCCGCCCCGGCTGGCGGAAAAGTGCCGCACAAGCGAGCGAGCATGCCCGGTGGCAAGGCGCAGGCGCTTCGAGGAGCGCAGTTTATGCGTGATAAATGAGCACCGCAGAAGCGCCTGCAACGCGGCCAACGGGCAGCGCAGCCGCTTGTGCGGCACTTTTCGCTAGGTCGCGCCGCGCGCCGAGGCCAGCCGGTCGGCGCCGCGAATGGGTTCCGGCAGGCGAAAGCGCGGTGCGCAATCGAGCACCAGGTCGATGGCGCTGTCGAGGCTCACGCCGTGGCCGCAGGAGACGAACACCGGGCTGACCTTGCGCCGCGTGCGCACGACCGCGCCGATGGTCTCCCCGTTGTGCAGCAACGGCGACCAGGCGCCGCGCTCGAGCCCGGGCTCGTCGAAACTGCCGCACAAGCGCGACTTGCCGACGCCGATGGTAGGGATCCCGCTGAGCAGACCGAGATGGCAGGCGCTGCCGAAGCGCCGCGGATGCGCGCGGCCGTGGCCGTCACAGAGGATCACGTCGGGGACCCGCGCGAGGCGCGCGAGCGCCGTGAGCATCGCCGGCACCTCGCGAAACGACAGCAGCCCGGGGACGTAGGGGAAACTGGTCGGCTGCTCGATGACGACCTCGTCGACCTGCTCGAGCGCCGGGTAGCTCATGACCACGATGGCCACGCGTGTCGTCTGGCCGTCGTCGGGGAAACCGGCGTCGATGCCGGCGATACGCCGGATGGCGCTGAAACGATCGGTCGTCACGACCTGCCCCGCCAGCTCGCGCTGACGCTGCGCCGCCTCGCGCGGGCTCAGGTCCCAGTCGGCACGTTCAGACGTCGGGCGCACGCTGCACCTCTCGCCGACGCCGATGCCCTGACCACCACCCGGTGGCGGGGCGCACACCGTGCAATCCGATCATGACGATACCAACCTCCCTCTGACGCCAAACCGGACGGCGCGGTACTGGCCACCACGTGATCACGGTATTATCGCCGACTTCGTCCGGTAAAGCCCGAGTGCCGATGGAATCGATCACCGCCCTCATTCGCGACATTCCCGATTTCCCCCGCCCGGGGGTGATGTTCAAGGACCTGACGCCGCTGTTGCGCGATGCGCCGGCGATGGCGCAGTGCACCGAGCAGCTCGCAGCCCCGTTCCGCGACGACGGCATCACCGCGGTGCTCGGCATGGAAGCACGCGGTTTCGTGTTCGGCGCCCTCGTCGCGAGCGCGCTCGGCGCCGGCTTCGTACCCCTGCGCAAGCCCGGCAAGCTGCCGGCCGCAACGCGCAGCGTCAACTACGAACTCGAATACGGCAGCGCATCATTGCACATGCACCACGATGCGCTGACCGGCGCTGATCGCGTGCTGCTGGTCGACGATCTCATCGCCACCGGCGGTACCGCCGCGGCCAGCCTCGCGCTGGCCCGCGAGGCCGGCGCCAGCGTAGCCGGTTGCGCGTTCGTCGTCGAACTCGACTTCCTCGGCGGACGCGCCGCGCTCGGTGATTGCCGCGTGCACTCGCTGGTCCATTACTGAGTGCGCCCGCACCGATGTGCCTGCTGCTCGTCGCCCATGACTGTTGCCCGGGCTACCGCCTCGTGGTCGCGGCCAACCGTGACGAGTTCCATGACCGCCCCACGGCGCCGGCGGCGGCCTGGGACGACCATCCCCACGTCATCGGCGGACGGGATCTGGAAGCCGGCGGCAGCTGGCTCGCACTCGACCGCCGCGGCCGCTTCGCGACGATCACCAATGTGCGGTCCGGCCTGCCCGCAGCCGGCGCACGCTCGCGCGGCCTGATAGTCAACGACTTCCTCGACGGCAGCAGCGCCGCGGCCGACTACGCGGCCAGGCTCGCCGGCGACGCGGACGCGTATGCCGGCTTCAATGTCCTGCTGCACGACGGCCGCGAGCTGTGCTGGTTCTCGAACCAGTCGGGCGAGGGCCCGCGCAACCTGGCGCGCGGCATCTACACCCTCAGCAACGCGCTGCTCGACACCGCCTGGCCGAAATCCGAGCGCCTGCGCGCGGGTTTCGGCGAGATCGTCGATGCCGGCGACCGCGAGCACATGATCGCGCAACTGCTGACCCTGTTGCGGGACGAGCATCGCCCACCCGACGGCACGCTGCCCGACACCGGCATTGGCCACGCCATGGAGCGCGTGCTGTCGACCATCTTCATTGCCGGCAGCGGTTACGGCACACGCTGCTCGACGGTGATCCTGATCGACGAGGACGGCCAGCTGACGTTCCACGAACGGCGCTACGACGCGCACGCCCGCATCAGCGGTGAAACCCGGCTCGCGTTTGAACTGCACGCAGCGCCCGCGTAGGATGCGGATGCACCATGGCGACTCCCGCGCGACAGCTGTTATCCGACGCCGCCCGCCTCGACGCCGCCACGCTGCGCGAGCGCTTCCGCAAGGTGCGCGCGGCGAGCGAAGCTCTCGCCGCACCGCTGTCGGCCGAAGAAATTACCGAGCTGGATTTGCCGGCCCAGCCGCTGGAAGTGTCTTTGCGTGCCGTCGCCCAGCAGGCCGGCGTCAACATTCTCTTCGATACACAGACTGTGCGTGGTGTGAACGCCAAGGCACTGCAAGGCCGTTACAGCTCGCAGGAGGCGGTGGAACAGCTGCTGCGCCAGTCGGGTCTGGTCGCGGAGGTCAATGCCGACAACACCATCATCATCAAAAGCGTCCGGCCGACGCTGGACCGTGAGGCGATCACCACCGGCCTGAAGCTTCCCGAGGCGTCGCCTCAATCAAGACCGCCGGTGCAGCTGGCGCGCGTGGACACGCCGGAAAGCAAGTCCCCCGCCCGTGTTCGCAGTGCCGTTGCGGATGAATCGGCCGCGGCCACTCGAAGCGGCAAGTGCATTCCGGAAATCCTGGTCGAAGGCAAACGCACCGCCAACAGCGACATTCAACGCACCGAAGACGACGTGCAGCCGTATGTGGTGTTCAATGCGCGCACCATTGAGCGCTCCATGGCCGGCAGCATCGAGGAGTTTCTGAAAACCCGCCTGCCGATGAACACGGTGGCCGGCACCAACAATCTGGACGCCTTCAGCAACAGTGGTAACCAGAGCACCATCGATCTACGCGGGCTGGGCGGTGATCAGACATTGATTCTGGTCAACGGACGTCGGCTGCCGAACGTGTCCGATATTTTTGACAACGGCGCGTTCAACCAGCCGGATATCAACGGTATCCCAATCGCTTCCATCGAGCGCATCGAAGTGCTGCCCTCGACCGCATCCGGTATTTACGGCGGGGGCGCCACCGGCGG
>JAUIFX010000076.1 GCA_030429865.1 Gammaproteobacteria bacterium
GTCCGGGCCGAAGCTGCTCGAGCGCGCGGCGCGGCGCCGGTGCCCGGTGACGGCCTCGCCGCGCCACACCAATGCCGAACTCGCCGCGCATTACGCGCGCTACGACGCCGCCGCTGCGCGCGTCGGCTTCGCCACGCGCGAACGTCCGATCATCCGCGAAGTCTTCGTCGCGCCGACCCTGGCCGAGGCCGAGGCCCTGGCCGCACCGGCGATCGTGCACCTGTTCGGCCTCTACGGGCGCAAGTCCGCCGCCGGCGAACGCGAGCTGCGCAACGACCGCGGCGAGCTCGTCCGCGACGAGGCCGAGGTCGACTTCCGCACGTTCGCATCGCGCTACATCGTCGGTGACCCGGCCATGGTGCGCGACGCGCTCGCAGAACTCGAGGCCGAACTCGCGCCGAGCGAAGTCATCTGCCGCATGCAGCTGCCCGGCATTCCGACGGACAAGTTCGAGCAATCGCTGCGCCTGTTCGGTGAGGAGGTCATCGCGCGGCTGCGTTGAGCCCCGCAGGCCCCGGCCCCGGGGTGTATGATCTGGCGTCATCCATGCCGACGCCCGCGAGCGTGCACCGCGCCGATGCTCACTCCTTCCCGCCAGGGCCTGCTCGCGCTCGTCGTCGCCATCGGCTTTGCCGGCATGGCGACCGCGCGCGCGGTGCACGCGGACACCGGGGCGCACGGCGAGTGCCCCGACCCGGCGCCTGATGCGCAGGTCGCCGCGCGCCAGGTCGAGAGCCTGCGCCAGCGCACCGCGCAGATCGAGTCGTTGCTCGCCGGCGGCCCGCTCGAGTCGCCGCTGAGCGGCCTGTTCGCGGTCGATGTCGGCGCCGAGGCCGACGTCACCGCGCGGCGCGACGAACTCGCCGCCCTGCTCGAAAACGGCGGCGTGACACCGTGTCCGGGCGCATCGGACGCAACCAATGCCGCCGTAGTAGCGCTGACGCGGGCGCGCCTGGCGTTCCTCGAGTTACCGGCGGCGCGCCGCGCACTGCTCGGCGGACTGGTCGCGACGAGCCAGGCGCAGGACAGCGTCGCGCGCCAGATCGACGCTGCGCGGCGTGCCGCGGAGGACACCGGCGCCGCCGCCGGCGAGGCGCGTGCGGACGCCGAGGAGCAGGCGCTCAGCGCCGAGTCGGCGGACACCCGCGAACTCGCCGGGCTGCGCGCGATCGTCGAGAAACGCCGCCAGGACCTGGCCGGCGAAGCGGCTCGCCGGCTTGCCACCCTGCAGGCGCGCGCCGACAGCCACCAGGCTACCGCCGCGCGGCTCTCCCAGTTCGCCGCGACGAGCAACGACGCCCGCGACATCGACGTCCTGCTGGATGCTTACCGGCGCGTCACCGTCGAGTGGACGGGGCTCGCCCGGCAGGTCCTCGCACTCGACCACGACACGGACGCCTTCGACGACTACGATCTCGGCGCTCTGGGCGCCGATGAGCGCGCGCGCCTCGAGGCTCAGCCGGCGTGGGACGACTACCGGGCCGCGCGCGAGCGCTACGCGTCGGAACTGCGCGAGCAGCGCGGCGCGCTCATGCTCAAGCAACGCCTGCAAACCGGGCTGCACTACGAGTTGCTCAGCCAGGCCGCGAGCCTGCGCGAGCTGTTCATTGCACGCGCGGCTCACGAGTTCGACCGCGACATCACGCCGCTGTCCAGCGCCTATGCCGAGGCGCTGCTGCTGGAACTTGCCATCGTGCCCTACCGCTGGACCACCACGGTATCGGATTACCTCGGCGGTATCGGCCGTGAACTGCTGCGCGGTGACATCGACGCGGCACTGACCGTCGGCCACGAGGCCGGCATCCTGTTGATGGTGCTGGCGGTATTCGGCCTGTACGTGTTCCTCGCGCGCGGCGTCGAAGCCTGGCTGCAACGCCTGCAGCAGGACCTGCTGCGGCGCGCGCGAAGCGGCGGCAGCACCCGCGGGGCGGTGTGGTTGCGCCGCGCGCGCCCCTACGCGCCGTGGCTGCTCGCGGCCGCCAGCGTTGTGCTCGTCGAGCACCTGCTCGCCGACAGCGCGTTCGGCTGGCTGCGCGCGCTGCTGCCACCGCTCTACTACTACATCACCTACCGCGCTGCCCTGACCCTGCTGCACGAACGCCTGCTGCGCTCGCACCGGGCGCGCCGTGACACCGCTCACCGCGAAGCACTCGCGCGCGTCGAGCGCGCCGGCCGCCTGCTGGCCCGCTACGTGCTCGGTGCCGCGCTGACCCTTTACGCGATCCGCGCCGTGGTCGGCCGCCTGCTCGCCCACCAGCTGGTCTACGACGCGGCGGTCCTGCTCGGCGTGGTGCTGCTCGCCGTGCTCGTGTGGCGTCAGCGCGACGTGACGCGCGGCGTTATCGAGCGCCTGCCGGCCGGCCGCCTGCGCAACCTGCTCGGTTCGCTCGACAGCGGGCGCGGCGCGGTCGTGTTCAACCTGCCCGTCACGCTCGTCGTGACGGGCATACGCGCCACCGAGGGGCTGCGCGCGTGGATCGCCGACAGCGATTTCGCCAAGCGCCTCTCCGCCCAGCTGTTCCTGCGCCGGGCGCGCGCGCAACAGCGCGAACCCGCTCCCTCCGGTACCCTGGCCGGCGACTACCTGGCCTGGTTCGATCTCGAGCACGTGCCCGACGAGGCGGTACGCGTGGAGCCGGGATCGGCCGATGCCGCACACGTCCTCGCCGTGCTCGAGGCCTGGGCAGCGCACGCCGACAACGAAAACTCGCTCGCGCTGTGCGGCCACACCGGCGTCGGCAAGACGTCGCTGCTCGACCAGGTCGGTGCCGGCGCGCAGGCGCGCGGGCTGCGCGTCGTTCAGGCGCGGCTCGCGGACAAGGTCGTCACGCCGCAGGACTTCGCGCGCTGGCTCGGCGAGCATCTCGACATGGATCTGGCCGGCGGCGTCCCCGCCCTGCTCGCGGCGGATGCCGGGATACCGCCCACGGTCGTGCTGATCGACGACCTGCACAACGTGTTCCTGCGCCGCCGGCACGGCTTCGAGGCGTTTCGCTTCCTCGCCACGCTGCTCAATGCAGACACCAGGAACCTCTTCTGGTGCGCGACGTTCAATCTCTACCCGTGGCGCTACCTCGAGGACGTCTTCAGCAGCGAGCAGCCGTTTCGAGCGGCGCACGTGCTGCCGCCGTGGTCAGATACTGACATCGAGCAGCTGATCATGCGCCGGCATGCGCGCACGGGTTACGAGCTGCGCTTCGATCAGCTCATCCTCGCCACCACCGGCAGCGACGCGGCCGACGGCGACGATTTCATCGAGACGCGCTTCTTTCAGCTCCTGTGGGAACAGTCCCAGGGCGTGCCGCGCACGGCGCTCGCGCTGTGGCGCGAAGCGCTGGTCAGCGACGGCTCGCGTACGCTGCACGTGACGCTGCCCGACGTGACCGGCGAAGGGCGCATCGCCAACCTGCCGAGCGAGGTGCTGTTCGCGCTCGCCGCGATCATGCGTCACGAATCGCTCACCAGCAGCGAGACCAGCAGCGTCAGCGGACTGGCCCTGCCGAGCATCCGGCACGCGTTCGGACTGGCGCGCCAGCTCGGACTGATCGAGCGCGGCGGTGACGGCCGTTACCGCGTGTGCGCCATTGCGCACGCGTCGCTGGCCCGTGCCCTCGGTGCGAGGAACCTGATTTATGAATGAGCAGGATCTGAACCAGCTGCTCGACGTCGTGGCCCTGCTGCGCCCGGGCCAGCTGCTACTCGTGCTCGCGGGCATCGCCGTGCTCGCCGGCGTGGCGCGCGTGCTGCGACGCAGCGGCGAGCGGCTCGCGCGGCGCTTCCCCGCGCGCCGCCCGCTGATCCTGCAGTCGACCAACCTCACCGTCTTCCTGGTCTACGTGTTCGGCGGCACGGTGCTGTTCTTCGGTGTCCTGGCGCCGCCGCGCGAATTGATGATCGCGGTTGCCGGCGGTCTCGCCGTCGCGGTCGGCCTGTCGCTGAAGGACATCGTCGCCTCGCTCGTCGCGGGCGTCATACTGCTCTTCGACCGGCCGTTCAACGTCGGCGACCGTATCAGCTTCGACGGCATCTACGGCGAGATCACGGCGATCGGTCTGCGCGCGGTACGCCTGCAGACGCTCGATGACAACACGGTGACGATTCCGAACGCGAAGTTCATTACCGACGCCGTCGCGTCCGGCAACTTCGGCCAGCTGACGATGATGATCACGGTCGACTTCCACCTCGACCCGCGGGCCGATCTCGCGCTGGCCCGGCGCGTCGCCCACGAAGCCGTCGTGACCAGCCGCTATGCCTTCGTCCGCCATCCGGTCACTACCGTGCTCGAGCAGCGCTTCTTCGACGACACGCTCGCCGTACGACTCACCATCAAGGCCTACGTCATCGATGTCGTGTTCGAGAAGGCGTTCCAGAGCGACATCGTCGAACGGGTCAGCGAGGCATTCGGCGAGTACGGTATCCCCTGGGCCGGCGGCGGCAGCCGTCACGCCGGCTGAGGGGCGCGGGCCGCGGGCCTTGCCCGGGCAATCACCGCGCTCGGTATACTCAATGGGCGCCGGCCGCCGCCGAGCACGAGGATTCAGGGGAGCCCCGCGATGATCGGATTTCGAACTGCCTGCGCCCTGCTGGCCTGCGGCATGGCCGCACTCGTCCCCGCGAGCTTCGCGGACGACGCCGACTGCAGCGCGCGCGACGGCTACACCCCGATCTGCGGCTTTCAGCGCCCGGAAGACATCGAGGTACTGCCCGGCGATACCCTGCTGGTCAGCGAGTATGGCGGCCTCGCCGGTGCGCACGCCGGCGTACTGTCGCTCTACGTGCCGGCCGCAGGCACGCGGCGCGTGCTCTACCCGGGCCCGACGGCGCGCGACGGTGTCGCAGACTGGGGCGCGCCGGACTGTCCCGGCCCGCCCGGCGCCGAACTCGATCCGCACGGCATCCACCACGGTCCCACGGGCGGCGATGAGCGCGTGTTCGTGGTCAATCACCGCGGGCGTGAAGCGGTCGAGTTGTTCGAGCTCGCCGATGCCGGCGATCCCGCCGCGACGCGGCTGGTGTGGCGCGGCTGCGTACCGGCACCGCCCGGCGTGTGGATGAACGATGTCGTCGGCCTGCCCGGCGGCGGTTTCGCCGTCAGCCACATGGTCGCGCGCGGCACCGGCGGCGAGGCCCTGTTCGCGGCGGAGCGTGCGCGCAACGACGTCGGCTACGTGCTGACCTGGGATCCGCAGGCCGGCTGGCAGAAGCTTCCCGGCAGCGACGGCGCGCTGCCCAACGGCCTGGAGATCAGCGCCGATGCGCGCGTACTCTACGTCAACGAATACTTCGGCGATCGCGTCGTCGCCCTCGAACGCGCCAGCGGTAAACGCCTGTGGACGACCGCGGTCGATGCGCCGGACAATACCAGCTGGGGTGTCGACGGCCGCCTGCTGGTCGCCTCCCACCACGCCGACCTTGCCGCGGTCATGGCCTGCGATCACGAACCCCTGAAGCTCTGCACCCTGCCGTTCTCGATCGTCGCCATCGATCCGGCGAACGGCAACCGCCTGACAGTGGTCCAGGGCGGCGGTGCGGGCGCGCCGATGGGGGCGGCCACGGTCGCGGCCGAACACGGCGGCAAGCTGTGGCTGGGCTCCTATGTCGGCGACCGCATCGCCACGACGACGCGCGGCACCGGCGTCACCGACTAGCAGCAGGGCGGCCGGCAAGGAGCCATTCGCGCATGACCGGGCAAGGACCGCGACATGAAACCCGCCTCGGTTGACGACTCACGGCTGACCGCCATCGCCCGTGCACTCACGGTGCTGGTCATGGTCACCGGCGCGCTGGTGCTCGCGGCCTGGCTGCTGGGTATCGAGTCGCTGAAGTCGCTG
Source organism: Gammaproteobacteria bacterium (assembly GCA_030429865.1). Taxonomy (GTDB): domain Bacteria; phylum Pseudomonadota; class Gammaproteobacteria; genus JACKNG01. Next base: position 5,832 of record JAUIFX010000076.1, read on the forward strand.
CACGCCGGGCTCGCCTTGATGCAGCCGAGCACGGCGCTGTGCTTCGTGCTCAGCGGCTGGGCGGCGTACGGCCTGCCCGGACTCGGCAGCGCCGCGGCGGCGAACGCGAGCCTGCGGCTGCGGTGGCGGCGCGCGCTGAGTGCAGCGGTCGCCGCACTGGCCATCGCGAACCTCGCCTTCTACCTGCAGCACGATCTGCCGGGGCTGCGACTGCTCGCCGCGCTCGCCCGGCCGCTCGGCATCATGTCCGGCGCGACGGCGTTCTGCTTCGCGCTCAGCGCCGCCGGCATCGCGCTGTTGTCCTCCGCGCGCCGCGGTGCGGGTCACCTGGCCCAGCTGCTGTCGGCACTGGTGCTGGCCATCGCCTACGTCGCCCTGTGCGGCTACCTGCTGGAGGTGCGTGCGCTGTACGCATTCGCGCCCTTCGCCACCATGGCCCTGCACACCGCGCTTTCCTTCGGCCTGCTGGCCGCCGCCCTGCTCTATGCCGGACGCCACGCCGGCGGGCCGCGCGTGTTCACGGTCGATTCACCGTCGGCGCAGCTCGCCCGCTGGCTGCTGCTCGGCGTTACGCTCTTCGCACCGCTGCTCGGCTACCTGCGTCTCGCCGGACAACGCGCCGGCCTCTACCGCGCGGAGTTCGGCATCGCGCTCATGCTGCTTGCCTTCGTCGCCGTCACCGTCGCCCTGCTGTGGTGGGCCACGCGCAGGGCCAACGTCGCCGAACGCGAGATCCGGCGCCTGCAACGGCTCTACGCGATGCTCTCCCAGACCAACCAGATGATCGTACGCGAGCACTCGCTCGACTCACTGCTCGCGAAGTCGTGCTCGGTCGCCGTCGAGTTCGGTGATTTCGACTATGCCTGGGTCGCGTGGCGCGATGCGGATCGAGGCGAGATCCGGCTGGTCGCGGATGCCGGCGACCGCGCCGCGGCAGGTCCGCGTTTCGCCGCGTGGAACGGCCAGGATGCTGCGCCGGCCTGGCCAGACGCCGCGGCGCTGGCCGGCGAACGCATGCTGACGGCGCAGCCGCACGAGCGTGCCCCCGCAATGCCCTGGTGGCCCGCGGGCGCCGCGGCACACGCTACCGCGACCTTGCCGCTGCGCCGCAACGGCCAGGTCATCGGCGCCCTCAACCTCTACGCCGAGGCGCCGGACTTCTTCGCCGATTACGCGCGGCCGACGCTCGAAGAGGTTGCGCTCGACATCTCCTTCGCGATCGACAACCTCGAGCGCGAAGCGCATCGTCACCGCGTCGAACAAGCCCTCGTCAGCGCCGAGGCGCGTTACCGCGACCTGGTCGAACAGATCCCGGTCGGCGTATACCTGCTGACAGCCGGAGACCGGCGCACGTTCCGCTACGAGTTCGTCAGCCCGGTCTTTCGCCGCCTGCTCGGCCTGCCCGAGAGCGTTCCGGCACCGACCCCGCAGATGGTGCTGGCGCGGATACACCCCGCCGACCGCTACGGCTTTCGGCGCGCCTGCGCCACCGCGCGACGGCACGGGCGAGCGCTCCACTGGGAGGGACGGAGCCTGCGCGGCGAACAGACGTGCTGCCTGCGCATCGAGAGCCTGCCGCGTCCCGGCGCCGGCGGCACCCAGGTGTGGCATGGCGTGGTCAGCGACATCACCGAACGGGTACAGATCGAGCAGGAACGCGCACGGCTGCATACCCAGCTCCAGCAGGCGCAGAAAGTCGAGGCGCTGGGCCTGCTCGCCGGCGGCATCGCCCACGACTTCAATAACATCCTGAGCGTGATGCTCGGCTTCCTGCAACTCGCCCTGCGCCATCCCGCCGTGGCCGCCGACGCGGCACTGCGCGGTCAGCTCGACGAAGTCGATCACGCCGGTGAACGCGCCGCCTCGCTCGTGCGCAAGCTGCTCCTGTTCGGACGCGGCCAGAACGAAGCCGGCGGCGCCGCCCACACCGATATCGCGGCGACCATCGCCGAGACACGCGACCTGCTCGAGCTGTCACTCCCTGCCAGCTGCAAGCTGATCACGCGCAGCGCCGCCGACCTGCCGCCGGTCGCCATGAGCACCGTCGACCTCGGCCAGGTGTTGATGAACCTGCTGGCCAACGCGCGGGACGCTGGCGACGGTCTCGGTACGATCACCCTGGAAGCGCGCCGTGCGCGGCTCGACACCACGCGCTGCCTCGCATGTCACCAGCCGTTCGCCGGCGAGTTCGTCGAGCTCAGCGTGACCGACGAGGGCAGCGGCATGGAGCGTGACGTGCTCGACCAGCTGTTCCAACCCTTCTTCACGACCAAGGGTGTCGACAAGGGCACCGGCCTCGGTCTCTCGATCGTGCACGGCATCGTGCACGACGCCGGCGGCCATATCGTCGTCACGTCGACCCCGGGCCGCGGCACGACGTTCAGCCTACTGCTGCCGGCTGCGCATGTCGAGACGCCGGTGCCGGAGAACGCGCCGGGGGTGCCCGGGGAAATCCCGCCCAGTGTCGCGGGCAGCCGCATCCTGGTCGTCGACGACGATGCCTCGATACGCGCGCTGCTGCGCGAAGTCCTGGAGGCGAGCGCGTTCGTCGTCGACACCTGCGAGGACGGCGCGGCCGCGCTGGCGCGCTTCGAGGAGACGGGCACCCGCTATGCGGCCGTCGTCTCCGACCAGACCATGCCCGGGCTGACCGGCGACCTGCTGGCACGCGAGCTGCTCGCACGCCAGCCCGGGCTGCCGGTGTTCCTGTGCACCGGTTTCAGCGATCGCGTCGACGAGACGACCGCGCAGGCGATCGGCGTCCATGCGCTGCTCACCAAGCCGCTCGACCTCGACGGCCTGGTGCACGCGCTCGGTACGGCGATCGCCAGGACCGGCGACGGCGGCTGACGGCCGGCCCGACCGCGCAGCGCTTACCGCGCGGAGCCGGCAACGCGTCCGCCCGCGCGCTAGCCGCCGGCAAGCCGCGCCGCGATCGCCCGGCCGAGGTCGGCGGTGCCGGCGGTGCCGCCGATGTCGCGCGTCAGCGGCGCGTGTTCGGGGCCGCTCTCCAGGACGTCCTCGATCGCGGCGAGCACGGCGCTGCCGGCAGCGTGCAGCCCGAGGTGTTCGAGCATCATCGCGCCGCACCAGATCTGCCCGATCGGGTTGGCGATACCCTGGCCGGCGATGTCCGGCGCCGAGCCGTGCACGGGCTCGAAGAGGCTCGGAAAACGGCGCTCGGGGTTGATGTTGGCTGACGGCGCAACCCCGATGGTGCCGGTGCACGCCGGCCCCAGGTCGGACAGGATGTCGCCGAACAGGTTGCTCGCGACGACGACGTCGAACCAGTCGGGATGCAGCACGAAATTCGCCGTGAGGATATCGATGTGGTACTTGTCGACGTGCACGTCCGGGTAGCCCGCCGCCATCGCCGCGACGCGCTCGTCCCAGTACGGCATGCTGACGAACAGGCCGTTCGATTTCGTCGCCGAGGTGAGATGCCGCGCCGGACGCCTGCGCGCGAGTTCGAAGGCATAGGCGAGGATGCGATCGACGCCGTGGCGCGTCATCACGGTTTCCTGGATGACGACCTCGCGCTCGGTGCCTTCGAACAGGCGGCCGCCGACGTTGGTGTACTCGCCCTCGGTATTCTCGCGTACGACGAGGAAGTCGATCTCGCCCGGCTTGCGGTCGGCGAGCGGGCTGCGGATCCCGGGCAGCAGGCGCACCGGCCGCAGGTTGACGTACTGGTCGAAGGCGCGGCGGAACAGGAGCAGCGAGCCCCACAGGGAGACGTGGTCGGGCACGCTTTCCGGCCAGCCGACGGCGCCGAAGTAAATCGCATCGTAGCCCGCCAGGCGCTCGAACCAATCCCCGGGCAGCATCGCGCCGTGGCGTTCGTAGTAGGCGCAGCTCGAGAAATCGAACCAGTCCCAGGCGAGTTCGAAGCCGAAGCGCGTCGCGGCGGCATCGAGCACGCGCACGCCTTCGGGCACGACCTCGGTGCCGATGCCGTCACCCGGGATGACGGCGATGCGGTGGCGGCTCATAAGGTGATGTCCTGTGTTGACGGTGACGCCGCCCATGCTATCGAAACGGGCGCCGCGGCACCCGGTGCCTCACGTCGTGGACACCTCGTTCAGGCGTCGCGGAACGCCGGCATCACGTGCCGCGCAAAGAGTTCGTTGGAGCGCCCGCTGCGGGCCGGGTCGAGACCCGCGAAGTGGCTCGAGAGAATGAAATCGGTGCACGCGAACGCGTCGCGGAAGCGTGACAGCTTCTCGCCGACCTGGTCGGGCGTGCCGATCATCAGGGCGGCTTCGGCGAACGCCGAGCCGCGGATCTCAGCGGGCGTGCGGAACGGCAGCGGCTGGTCGTCGCCATCGACGTCGGCCGCCTCGCCGAGCACGCGCTCGTAGTAGCCGAAGACGTGGAACAGGTGTTCGGCGACGTCGTCCCAGGCCTGGTCCTCGCTTTCCGCGCAATAGACCATGCGCAGCTGCGCGATGCGGAAGGCTGCGGGGTCGCGCCCGAGCTCGCGCAGCGTGTCGAGGTAGAGCGGCGCCGGATCGGGCCCCAGGGTCGTCATCAGGTGGGCGCCGAGCTCCGCGGCACGGCGAATCGCCTTCGGTCCGCGCGCACCGATCCACAACGGCGGGTGCGGCTGCTGCACCGGGCGCGGTGAAAGCGTCATGTCGCGCACCTGCGTGAAGCGTCCCTCGAACGTGACGTTCTGCTCGGTGAACAGGCGGCGCATGAGTTCGATGCCTTCGACGAGGCGTGGTGCGCGCTCACGGCGATCGACGCAGAAGGCGTTGAACTCCTCGTGCGTGTAGCCCTGGCCGACACCGAGATCGAAGCGGCCGTTGGAGAGGATGTCGGCGAGCGCGACGTCCTCGGCAGCGCGCACGGGGTGGAGAAACGGCAGCAGCAGCACGAACGTGCCGATGCGAATGCGCTCGGTCACCGCGGCGACCGCGGCGGCCATCGACAGTGAAGCCGGGTTGTAGGCGTCGTCGGTGAAGTGGTGCTCGGTTAGCCAGACGTTATCGAAGCCGAGCTGCTCGGCGGCGACCATCTGGTCGAGCATGGCGCGGTAGAAACGCGGCGGCTCGATGTACCAGCGCCGCGGGTTGCGAAAATCATACATGAGACCGAAACGCATGCTGCAGCCCTCCCCGAGCGTGCCGCGCGCCGCGGAGACGGAGCACGGCCGGCTCCCTCCCGAACCGGCCGCGTCGGCGCGCCCGCACAGCATATAGCGCCGCCACGGCGACACCAAGGCGGCGGCGCTCGCGCTCCGCGCCCAGGGCCCGTCGCTGCCTGGCGGGACGCCTGGCTAAAGTCCGCGCTGCGGCGGCCGATGCCTTGGGATCAGACAAGCCCCACGCGCACCGGAGGTCCGCCATGAACCGAGCCGAGCACATGCCGTCCAACGACGAGCGCCGCACCCACGAGCGACGCCCGGTGCGCCTGCCGGTCGCCTGGCACGACGGACATCGTGCGCGCCAGGGCGAACTGCTCGATGCGAGTCGCGAGGGCGTGTTCCTGCTGCCCGCCTGGCGCCCCACCGATGCACTCAACGCCGGCGACGTGATCGAGCTGCGTTGCCGCCTCGGCGGCGGCGAACTCGATCTCTCCGGCGAGGTCTGCTGGCTCGGGCACAGCGACTGGCACGCGGTCGAAGGCCTGGGCCTGCGCATTCACACGACCGACGCGTTGCGCGGACTGCTCGACGAAGTCATCGGCTGAGGCCGGCAGCCTCGCACCGCCCGGCGCGTTGCGCAGGGCGCGGCGCCTGAGGCGACACCGGCGGACAGCTGACCGGCACCCTCGCCGCGCTCAGCGGAACGGCAGGTAGGGCACGGCCAGAGCCTCGGCGACCGCCGCGCAGCGCACCTCGCCGTCGTGCACGTTGACGCCGCGCGCGAAGCCGCCGTCCGTGCGCAGCGCGGCGAGGCCTTCGGCAGCGAGACGCGCGACGTAGGGCAGGGTCGCGTTGGTCAGTGCCTGGGTCGACGTGCGCGGGTAGGCGCCCGGCATGTTCGTCACGCAGTAGTGCACCACGCCGCATTCCTCGTACACGGGATCGGAATGGGAGGTCGCACGCGAGGTCTCGATACACCCGCCCTGGTCGATACTGACATCGACGATCACGCTGCCCGCCTGCATTCGCTCGACCATCGCGCGCGACATCACGTGCGGCGCACGCGCACCCTTCACCAGCACGGCGCCGATCACCAGGTCGGCCGCGGGCGCCGTCTCGGCGAGTTCCTCGGGCGCCGAGGCGATTACCTCGAGCCCCTCGCCGACCGCCGAGCGCAAGGCGCCTTCGCGCTCGAGGTGGCGGGTCGCGAGCGACACGCGTGCGCCCATGCCGAGGGCGGCCGCGGCCGCGTGCCGCCCGACCACCCCGTCGCCGATGATCAGCACCCGGCCGTAACGGCGTCCGAGCACCTGTCCGAGCAGCATGCCGCGCCCGCCCTGCGTCCGCGCGAGATAGAACCCCCCCATCGTCACGGCCATCGTGCCGGCGACGGCGCTCATCGGTGCCAGCAGCGGCAGGGCGCCGTCGGCATCTTCGACCGTCTCGTAGGCAATCGCCGTCGTGCCGCTATCGCGCAGCGCCTGCGTGAGCGCCGGGTCGACGCCGGCGAGATGCAGGTAGGTGAACAGGAGCTGGCCGGCAAGGTAGGGGTATTCCGTGGTCAGCGGTTCCTTGATCTTGACCACCAGCTCCGCCGCCCAGGCCTCGGCGGCCTCGCCGAGGATCGCGCCGGCATCGGCATACTCGGCATCGCCATAGCCGGAGCCGGCGCCGGCGTCACGTTCGACACACACGCTATGCCCGGCGCCGACCAGCGCCCGGACGCCCCCCGGTGTCAACGCGACGCGGTTCTCCCGATCCTTGATTTCGCGCGGTACGCCTATCAGCATCTCGGCACCTCAGCTTGCGTCCGTTCCCATCCCGCCACGGCAGCACGCCGCGAGTTCCTCCGGCGGCACCGGCCGCCCGATCCAGAAGCCCTGCCCCTCGTCGCAGCACAGCGCGGCGAGACGCTCCCACACGGCGCCGGTCTCGATCCCCTCGGCGACGACGCGCAGCCCCAGATTGTGCGCCAGATCGACGATCGCGCGCACGATCACCGCGGCATTTTCGTCGCCATCCATCCCCGTGACGAACGAGCGATCGATCTTCAGCGTCTGCAACGGCAGCCGGCGCAGGTAGGCCAGCGAGGAATAGCCGGTGCCGAAATCGTCGATGGCGACGCTGACCCCGAGTTGCGCGAGGTCGCCGAGCAGCAGCGAGACGTTGTCCATGTCCGACATCAGCACGTCTTCGGTGATCTCGAGCTCGAGGTGACGTCCCGGCAGGCCGCGGCGCTCGAGAATGTCGGCCACGCGCTGCGCGAGGCGGCGGTCCTGCAGCGCCCGCCCGGGCACGTTGACCGCCACCGTCAGGTCCAGCCCGGCGTCCAGCCAGGTACGGCACTGCGTGGCGGCGGTCTCGATGGCCCAGTCCGTCAGCGGCAGGATCAGCCCCGAACGCTCGGCCAGGGGAATGAAGTGTCCGGGCGGCAGCAGCCCGTGCTCCGGATGCTGCCAGCGCATCAGCGCTTCGGCGCCGATCACGCTCGCCGAGCGCATGTCGACCTTGGGCTGGTAGGCCAGCACGAGTTCCCCGCGCTCGTTGGCGTAGCGCAGGTCGGCCGACAGTTGCAGGCGTTCCCTGGCGTTGTCGTCCTGGTCCGCGTCGTAGAAGGCGTAGTGCACTTCGCGGTTCTTGGTCCCGTACATCGCGACGTCGGCGCACTTGAGCAACGTCGCCACGTCGTCGCCGTGCTCGGGATAGAGCGCGATACCAATCCCCGTGCTCACATAGAGCTGGTTGCCCTCGTAGTCGAGCGGCTCGGCGAAAGCAGCGAGGATGTTCTCGGCGACCGTGCGCGCTGCGCCGCGGCCGCCCCGCTCCCACGGCAACAGGATGGCGAACTCGTCGCCGCCGAGGCGGGCGAGCGTATCCATCTTGCGCACCACGCGGCGCAGGCGCTGCGCCACCTCGCACAACACCGCGTCCCCCGCGTCGTGGCCGAGGGTATCGTTGATTTCCTTGAAATGATTGAGATCGAGCAGCATCAGGACGACCTCGCGGTCGGCATAGCGCTGCGCGGTCTTCAGCGCCTGGCCGATGCGATCGTTGAGCAGGGCGCGATTGGTCAGCCCGGTGAGGCTGTCCGTGGTCGCCATCTCCTGCAGCTGCGCGACCATGCGCCGGGACTCGGTCACGTCCTCCATCAGGCCGTCGATGCGCACGACCCGCCCGGCAGCGTCCCGGTAAGGATAGAACACGCGGCGGAACCAGGCCGTCTCGCCGTCGCCGCGGCAGACGCGGCTCTCGACCTCGCGTTCGCGGCCGATGAGCGCCTCGCGCCAGGCCTCGGTGACGAGCGGTCGATCGTCGGGGTGCGTCGCGCCCAGGCAGGGAATCGGCACATCGACATCGATGTCGCAGACCTCGCGCGCCCCGGGGCTGATGTAGAGGGGGCGGTTGGTGGCGACGTCGACCGACCACAGCAACTGCGGGATGTTGGCGAGCAGCCCGGCGATCTGGTCCTGCAGCGCATCGTTGTGCTCGCGCGCCGCGCGCAGCGAGCCGGCGGCGGCCTCCCAGTAGCCCTCGATCATGAGGCCCATGTTGCGGAACAGCAGCTTCACCAGCGCGGCTTCGAGGTGGGCACGCTCGAGCGCGTTCGCCGCGTCAGCGCGTGCCAGATTGCCGCGCAGGTGATTGAGATAGAGCAGGTGGCCGCCCATGATCCAGACCGGCTCGATGCCGTGGTGGTAGTGCGTCGCGCCGATGCGCGACAGGCGCTCGGCGGCGTGCAGGTCGATGCGCGCGCCGAGGAACTCGGCGAAGTGGGCGAGTTGCGCAGCGACCAGCCTGTCCAACTGGCCGCCGCCGTCGACGTAACGCTGCAGCGCACGGCGTGTCGCGCCCGCCGCCATCAGGTAATCGTAGAAGGCCGCGGCGAATTCTTCCGCGCCCACCGCGAGGATGTCGTGATGCTGCCGGACGAGACGGCAATCGGCCGCATCGATGCGCAGGAAGCGGTTGAAGGCGTCGTTCATCGCGCACCGGCCGGCGCGCCCATCGGCGTCGCACTCACACGGCTCATCATCAGCCCTCACGGACGAGCCCGCGCGATGCCGGCAGCGCAACCACTTGCGCGCCGCGGCGCGCGCCGGCACCGGCGGCAGCCGTGCTCGTCGCGCATCACCCGACCGCGCCGCGCGGGCGCAGGCGCAGCTGCACGATGGACAGGTCGTCACGCAGATCGCCGCCGGCGAGGTGACCGGCGACCCCGGCGAGCACCGCGTCGTAGGGCTCGCCACATGCCGCGGCGACGATCTCGGCGACCCGCGCGCTCCCGAGCGGCCGCTGCGCGGCATCGGGTGCCTCGGTAACGCCGTCGGAGAGGCTCAACAGCGTCGCGCGCTCGTCGAAGGCGCAGGCCTGCGGCGCGACCCGAAACGCGTCGCCGCCGAGCACGCCGAGCGGACAGGCCATCGACGCGAACGACTGCATGCTGCCACCTTCGTCAGCGCGCACCAGGACCTCGGGCATGCCGGCATTCCACACGCGCAACGCGCCGCGTGCGGGCACGATCTCGAACAGGTTGGCGGCCAGGAACATCTCCTGCGGCAAGAGCCTGCGCAGGCGCTGGTTGAGGCCGAGGGCGACCTCTTCGAGGCTGGCGGCGCGGGCCGCGACGCTGGTGAACATGTCGCGAGCGGCCAGCACGCCCATCGCCGACAGCAACCGGTGCCCGCAGAAGTCACCGTGCAGCACGTAGAGGGTACCGTCACCATTACGCTCGCCGACGACGAAGTCGCCGCCGATGATTTCCCGCGGGCGCACTTCGTAGCGCAACTCGCAGTCGCTCAGCGCTTCGGGCACGTCGTGACGGCGCATGATCTCGCTCGCCGCGTGCAGCTGTTCCTCCATGTCGGCACGGTAGGCGATCAGCGCCTCGAGGCGGGCGAGGATGGCGGCATCCCCGGCGCCGCGCAGCGCCGCCCCGCCCGTTGCCGCCGGGCGCGTGGCAGCGCGCCCCTGCCGGTCGGGCGCCGCGGGTGCCGCAATCGCGATGTCGATGGCATCCTCGCCGTCATCGTGTCCCGGGCTGCCAGCGTCCGCTGCGCGCGCGGCGTCGGCCGGCGGGGCGGACATGGCCACGAACGCTTGCCTGAGCGCGGCGACCTCGTGCTGCAGCCGGTCGAGACTGGCCGTGGCCGATGCCAGGGTCGCACGCGCTGCGGGGCTGTTGTCGTCTCGGATCGTCGTCATGATTCGCAGTAACCGATGGTGTCGTGCGGCGATTGCCCGCCCCGTGGCGGCCCCGGGGCCTTGTCCGTCGCGGGGCGGATATGAAATCCTTGCAATCAATAAACTTATCAACTGCATGCCCATTGCGTCCTCGTCCAGTTGGACCGAATCGGACGCGCATGCTCGTACGGATGGATGCGACTCGACGCCCAGGGACGGCCTGACCGACATCTTCCCTTCACCAGGAGGACCCGGACTTGGCACGCTCCGCCGGCACCGATGCCGCACTCGTCATTGATGTTTCCCTGCTCGACGAACTCTACGGCGCCGTGTTCGACGACGGCTTGTGGCCGTCGGTCCTGACGCGCATCGCCGATCGCATGCGCGTACAGGCCAACCACCTCACGCTCATCGACGAGGCCAGCGGCGCGATACGCTTCGGCGCCGCCGGCCGCCTGGACCCGGCCGCGACGCACGAATACGAGCGCGACTATTACCCGCTCGACTTCCGCATCCCCCGTCTCGCCGCGCACACCGACAACCGGCTCGTCACCGATGCCGACCTCAGCACTGAAACGGAACGCCGGCACAGCCCGGTTCACCAGGAATGGTACCGTCGTCACGAGATCGAGCACGTACTCGCCGGCAGGTTCTCGTGCGAGCCTGGCTACTGGGGCGTCGTCGCCTTCCATCGCCTGCGCCGCGCGGGTCACTTCACGCGCGAGGATTGTGCGGCCGCCGAACACCTGGTGCCCCACCTGCGTCGCGCGCTGAGCTTGCGTTTGCGCATCCATGCTGAGCGCGGCGCATGCGCGACGCCCGGCGCGCGATCACGCCGCCCGGCCTTACTGCTCAAGCGCGATCGCAGCGTGATTCACGTCGAAGGCAGCGCCGCGGCCCTGCTGCGCGAGGCGTGCTGCCTGCTGGTGCGCGACGGCAAGCTCGATTCCGGCGTGCCGGCCGTCGCGCGTGCGCTGCGACAAGCGTTCGAGCGGATGAGCGTCCGCGACCACAACCTGTACCTGCATCATGGCGTGATTGCCCTGCGCTGCCCCGGCGGCAGGCTGATCCGGCTCGACCCCGTGCCGGTGCGCCTGTCCGAGTACGCCCACCGGGCCGGCGAAGCGGACATCGTGCTCTACGTGGACGGCCTCGACGGGTGTCGGGATGCGCCGCGCGAGATGATGCGTACGCGCTACGCCCTGACGACGAAAGAAGCACAGGTGGTCGAGATGTTGAGTGACGGGCTCGCGCTGGCGGCGATCGCCGACACCCTGCAGGTATCGCGCAACACCGCCAAGACGCACCTGCAGAGCGCGTTCCGCAAGACCGGCACGCGGCGGCAGCTCGAACTCGCCGCCCTGTTCAACCGCCTGCGCAGCGATGCAGCGAACTGAGCCGGCGCCGCGCGCCGCGCGCGGCGCTCAGTCGCGCGGCAGCTCGTGCTTGAGCAGCTTGCCGGTCGCGTTGTGTGGCAGTTCGTCCATGAAGCGTACCGAGCGCGGCACCTTGTAGCGCGCGAGGTTCGCGTAGCAATGGTCGATGACCGCCTTCTCGCTCAGCGTCGCACCCGGCTCGAGCTGGATGAAGGCCCGCCCGACCGCGCCCCAGGTATCGTCCGGCACGCCGATGACGGCGCACTCGGCGACGCCGGCGAGGCCGTAGAGCACGTTCTCGATCTCGGCCGGGTAGACGTTCTCGCCACCCGAGATGTACATGTCCTTGCGCCGGTCGACGATGTAGAAGAAGCCCTCGTCGTCGACGTAAGCCGCATCGCCGGTCTTCAGCCAGCCGTCGACGAAGCTCGCCGCGTTGGCTTCCGGCCGCCGCCAGTAACCCGGCGTCACCTGCGGTCCGCGGATCTGGAGTTCGCCGGTCTCACCGGCCGGCAGCGGATGGTCGTGTTCGTCGCAGATACGCAGTTCGTTGTGCATCACCTTGCGTCCCGAGGAGCCGATCTTGCGCAGGGCGTCGGGCTTGTCGAGCAAGGTGCCCACGGTGCAGGTCTCGGTCATGCCCCAGCCCTGCTGCAGCAGCAGGTTCTTCTCGGCGTAGGTCTCGAGCAATGACAGCGGCGCCGCGGCACCGCCGATGCCGATGCTCGTGAGGTGGGCGAAATCGGCCGCGGCGAACGCCGGTAACTGCGCCATGAAGAGGAAATTCGTGGGTACGCCGAAGGTGTGGGTGATGCCACTCGCCGGGTCGCTCAGCAGGCGCAGGCATTCGGCGGCATCGAACTGCCGCATCACGCTGACGGTCGCACCCAAGTGAAAGCACGGGAAGGCATACACGCACAGGCCGCCGACGTGGAACTGCGGCAGGTAGACGAGCGCATGCGATTGGCGCGTGAGCTCGGCTTTCATCGTGCAGTTGATGTTGTTGAAGAGGTGGTTCTGGTAGGTCAGCTGGGCGCCTTTCGGCCGCCCCGTGGTGCCCGACGTGTACATCAGCACCCACACGTCGTCGAGCGCGCGCGGGACCGGCGCGTAAGAGACACGGGCAGCGTCCATGATGTGTTCGTACTCGCTGGGTGCGCCGTCGCGCATCTCGAGCAGGCGCGGGATCGTGCAGCGCGCTGCCAGCTCGCGCGCCGGCTCGGCGAAATCCGCGCCGTGGATCAGCAGGCGCGTGTCGGCGTCGTTGAGGATGAACTCGAGTTCCGGCACCGCGAGGCGCCAGTTCAACGGCAGTACCATGGCCCCGGCACGCATGCCGGCAAAGAAGATTTCGTAGACGTCGCTCGTGTTGTGCGCGAGTACGCTGATGCGGTCGCCGGGCGCGATGCCGAGTTCGTTCACCAGCCATGCGGCGAGGCGATCGACGCGCTGATGCATCGCGTCGTAGGTGTAACGGCGTCCCGAATGCAGGTCTACCTGCGCCACGGCGTGCGGCGTGAACTGCGCGTGGTGCGCGATCCAGTCGTATTGCGGCAGTGTCATCGAAATCCCCTCCTCCCCCGAGGCTGCGGCGACGCTGCGGCAGTTGCGGCGTCGGCCGTCATGGTGCCGAGCCGATTCAACATTGGCAATGCCACCGGTATAGTCGATGGCCGAGCCCGGGGGCTCACCGCGCCGCGAGCGTACCTGCCGCGCGACCAGCACCCGAGCCGGGCTTTCACAACGAGGGGAGAAAACAATCATGGCCAGTCCACAAGCCGCCGCGCTGGATCAACTCTTCGACAGTTTCGTCGCGACGCTCGCGGCCAAACCCGACATGGGCCTCGACGAGCTGCGCGGGATGCTCGAGAAGTGCGGCGACGTCGCCGCCGAACCCGGCGGTGTCGACTACTTCGAGATCGACGCCGCCGGCACCCCCTGCCTGTGGGCGGTGCCCAAGGGCTGCGCCGAAGACCGCGTCCTGCTCAGCTTCCACGGCGGCGGCTGCGTCACCGGCTCGCGCTACAGTCATCGCAAGCTCTTCGCCCACATCGCGAAGGCGGTCGGCTGCCGCGCGCTGATCCTCGACTACGGACGCGCACCCGAACGCCAGTTCCCGTCCCAGGTCGACGAGGGCCTGGCGGTGTACCGGTGGCTGTTGGCCCAGGGCGTCGCGCCGGCCCACGTCGCAACCGTCGGCGACTCGGCCGGCGGCAACCTGTGCACGAGCGTGGTGCTCGCCGCACGCGACAAGGACCTGCCCCTGCCGGCCGCGGTGATGCCGCTGTCGCCGTGGTACGACATGGAGGCGACCGCGCCGTCGTTCGAGACCAACGCCGGCAAGGATCGCCTGATCGCCCGCGACCTCTCGCTCAACATGAGCGCGATGTACCTCGGCGAGACCTCGCCGCGGGATCCGCTCGCCAACCCGCTGCACGCCGATTTCCGCGGCTTCCCGCCGACCTACCTGCAGGTCGGCGGCTTCGAGGCGATCCTCGATGACGCCACGCGCGCCGCCGAAGCCATGCGCGCAGGCGGCGTCGAGGTCAAGTGCGACGTCTTCCCGGAGATGCAGCACGTGTTCCAGTTCATGGCCGGACGTGCACCGGAAGCGGACGAGGCGATTGCGCGCCTCGCCGCGTGGGTGCGGCCAAGACTCGGTCTCGACTGAGCGGCCGCCGTACCGTCGAACGCGGAGGAAGCACGTGGAGCACGCTGACCTGCTCGAGCGAATCGCCGGCACCCTGCGCCACGATGTCGGACCGGCCGTGGCGGACGAGTATGCGCGGACGCAGGCCTACATGGCGGCGGTGGTGCTGGGCAAGCTCGCCGCCGAGATGCGCGCGTACGCGGCGGATGCCGCTGCCGATCGGGCCGATCTCGACGCGTTGTTCACCGATCTCGCCGCGCTGGCCGCGGGCGAACCGCTTCCACGCGCGCTCACCGGGGCGCTCGAGTCGGCCGCGCGCGAACGCAGCGATGCGCACCTCTCGCGCCTCGTCGAGCAGCTCTACGCCGCCCGCGAGACACTCGGCGCAGCGCGTTTCGACGCCCTGCTCGGCCGGGTACGCCAGACGCTGCGCGCGCGGCTCACGCGCGCACTCGCCTATTCCGCATGAGCGCCGCGGACGTCACCGCGGCCGAGGTACCCGCGCGCATCCGCGACTACCTCGCCACGCGCATGCCCGGGGCGCGCGATCTCGTGCTGGACGACCTGCAGCGCATCGCCGTCGGCTGGTCGCACGAGACGTGGCTGTTCGATGCGCGCTGGCGCGAGGACGGCGAGACTCGCACGCGCGGCCTGTGCCTGCGCCGCGACCCGGGCAACGCGCTGCTGCGCGATCTGTCCGACCTCGGCGAACAGTTCCGCGTCCTGCAATGCCTGGACGCGACGCCGCTGCCGACGCCCAGGCCTTACTGGCACGAGAGCGACACCGCGATCCTCGGACGCCCCTTCCTGGTCATGGAAAAAGTGCCCGGCAGCTGCCCCAGCCCGTGGGGACGCGACGGCCGCGCCTACTACGCGGCGGCGGCCGCACGGGGCGTGCTGCCGGCGAGCTTCACCGACACCCTCGCCACGTTGCACACGCTCGACTGGCGGGCCGCCGGCCTCGACTTCCTCGGCGTACCCGCGGCCGGCACCGATTTCGCCCGCCGCGAGATCGCCAAGTGGCGCGCGTTCATCGAACAGACC
>JAUIFX010000259.1 GCA_030429865.1 Gammaproteobacteria bacterium
GTCATTCATAGCGCAGCGCGCGGCCCGGAGCGACGGCGAGGGCGCGCTCCGCCGGATAGACGGTTGCCGCGAGCGCGGCGATGAGCGCTAGCCCGGCAGGACCGAGCAGCGCACCGGCATCGAGTCCCAGCGCCATGCTCCAGCCGAAAGAGCGGACGTTGATGACTTCGATCAGCAGGGCGGCGATGCCGGCGCCGAGCGGCAGCGCGAGCGCGATGGCCGCTGCCGCGACAAAAGCGGTCTGTGCGTAAAGGCTGCGCCGTACCAGGCCGCGCGGGCAGCCGGTCGCCCGCAGCACCGCGTACTCGCGTGTGCGTTCGAGATGCAGGGCGAGCAGGGCATTGAACACGCCGAGCGCGGCGATGATCGCGGCGAACACCGTCAGCACGTTGGTGACGACGAAGGTGCGGTCGAATACCTCGAGCGAGCGCGCGCGCAGCGCCGCGTTCGACCACACGCCGAGCGCCGGGTGCACCGCGCTGACTCGCTCGGCGGCGGCGCGCAATGCCGCTGGTTCGATGCCCCCGGCTGCATACAAACCGGCCCCGTCGGCGCGGTCGTCCGACCAAGCGCGCACGTACAGCGGCCAGGAGATGGCGACGACGCCGCGCTCGCTGCCGTAGTCCGTGTAGATGCCCGCGACAGGCAGCTCGAGCGTGCCGCCCGGTGCGCGAAGCCGGATCGTGTCTCCGACATCGACCGCGTGGTGCCAGGCGTAGGGTTCCGAGACGAGCACGGCCTCGCCGCGCGACCACGCCGGCCAGGCTGTCGCGGGTTCGCCCGCGCGGAAGCGGAAACCCGCGCGCGCCGCCGCCGGCAGGTCGTAGGCCGTGACTGCTTGATCGACTGCGCCCGAGCGCACGCGCAGCCGGCGTACGCGGCTCACCGTGGCGACTTCGGGCAAGGCACGGTAGTCGTCGACCAGCGCGGCGCTGAGCAGCGGTGGCGCGCGCCCGGCGAGTTCCTGCGAGACGTAGACGTCGGCCTGCAGGATCTGGCCGAGCCAGTCCGACACCGAGACGCGAAAGCTCGCGACCATCAGGCCGACGCCGATGCTGGTCGCGGTCGCGGCCATCAGCGCGGCGACCGCGAGACCGATGCGGCCGAGCGAGCGCGTAGCGCTCTTGATGGCGAGCCGCTCGGCCAGCGGCAGGTGCGGACCGAGCCGCCGTGCGAGGATTGCGAGCAGCGCTCCGACCAGGGTCGGCGCGACGAGTATGGCGGCGAGCAGGAACCCGGCCAGCGCCGCGAAGCCCGCGTACAGGGAGCGCGTCGAGAACGCCAGCAAGGCCGCGCCCAGCACGGCACAGGCGAGCGCGGCGCGCAGGCGCCAGGTGTCGCTGCCGCCGCGATCGCGCGCCGCCGCGGCGAGGGCGACGACCGGCGGCACACGCGCCGCCTGCCAGGCCGGGTGCAGCGCGGCAACGAGCGTGGTGAGCATGGCGATGAGCACCCCGGCGACGGCGAGCCATGGCGAGAAATCGAGCGCCGCCGCGCTCGCACCGTGGTAGTGATCGCCCAATGTCTGCGCGAACGGTTCGAGCAGGCGGGCGGCAAGCAGATGGCCGAGCGCGCTGCCGAGCATGCCGCCGACGGCGCCGAGGAGCAGCGCCTCGCCGGCGACCTGGCGGGCAAGGGCGGCGCGCGAGACGCCCAGTGCGCGCAGGCGCGCGAACAGCGTCTGCCGCTGCACGACGAGGAACGCCATGGTGTTGTAGATCATGAAGCCGCCGACGAGCAGGGCAAGCAGGCTGAGCGCATCGAGGTTGGTGTAAAAGGCGCGCGTGAGCTGGCGCGCGCTCGTCGCCGCGCGGCCGCTCGCGGCGAGTTCCAGTCCGGGCGGCAGGTCGGCACGCAGCGTCGCCAGCGCCGCCCGTGCGGCCGCCGAGGCGTCGCTCTCGAGTTCGATAGCACTCAAGCGCCCGGCAAGCGCGAGCAGTTCCTGCGCCGTCGCGATGTCGACGACGAGGACGTCGCTGGCCAGGCCCGGCAGGGCGTCGTCGGCCAGCACGTCGAGCACCGTCAGCGTCGCGCGGCCAGCGGCGCTCACGACCTCGAGGCGCGACCCGTTACGAATACCGAGCCGCGCCGCGGTGTGCGCATCGATCAGTGCCGTGCCCGGTTCGTGCATGAGGCGCTCGATGGGTAGTTCGCCGGCACCGGCGCGCAGCGCGGCGCCGATTGGATCGATGCCGACGAGGCGCAGGCTCACGCTCGCGGCGTCACGTTCGACGCGCAGCGCGCCGCTCACCAGCGGATCCGGCGCCAGCGTGGGGGCGAGCCGGCGCACCTGCGCGAGGATGCGCTCGTCGAACGGTCCCGCGTCTGCGCTGATGGTGTGCGTGGCCGTGCCGAACACGCCGCGCAGCGAGGCGGCAAACGAGGCGCGCGCCGCCTGCTGGGTGGCCTGGATACCGATCACGATGGCCACGCCGAGCGCGATGCCCGAGATCGCGAGCAGGCATTGCGCGCGGTGGCGGGCGAGGTAGCGCAGGCTCGCGCGGGCGGTCAGCGTCATGGCGCGGCGTCGACCAGGCGGCCATGCGCCAGTGCCAGCACGCGGTCGGCGTGGCCGACCATCTCGGTGCTGTGCGTGGCCATCACCAGGGCCGCGCCGGCTTCGCGCACCGCGCGTTCGAACACCGTGATGACCTCCTGCCCGGTGTCGGCGTCGAGGTTGCCGGTCGGCTCGTCGGCGATGACCAGCGGTGGGCGATGCACCAGCGCGCGAGCGACCGCGGTGCGCTGCTGCTCGCCGCCGGAGAGTTCCTCGGGGTAGCGTTCACCGAGCGCGCCGATACCGAGCGCCGCCATCAAGCGCGCGACGGCGCCGTCGTCGGGCAGGCCGTTGAGTTCGAGCGGCAGGGCGATGTTCTCGCGCACCGTCAGCGTGGGCAGCAGGTTGTAGGCCTGGAACACGAAGCCCAGCGAACGGCAGCGAAAGCGCGTGCGGGCGGCATCGTCCCAGCCGGAGGTATCCGCGCCGGCAAAGCGGATGCGGCCGCGGTCGGGGGCGTCCATCTGGCCGATGAGGTTGAGCAGGGTACTCTTGCCCGAGCCGCTGCGCCCGATGACGGCGACGATCTCGCCGCGGCGGACGCTGAAATCGAGCCCGTCGAGCACCGGCGGGGCGCCGCTCGAGTAGCGGCGCGAGAGGTCACGCGCTTCGAGCACGAGTTCAGCCGGCATCGTGTCCCCCGTGTACGCGACTGTGACGCAATTCACGCCGGGGGCCGCCGCCACGCCAGGCCCTGCCCGCAGGCGTGACAATCTGCAACATCGCAAGTGAACCCGTTCCGCTTTCGGCAGCGCCGGCCCGGCTATGCTTGAACCACATCATGCTTCCCCCTCTTCTCCGCCCCGCCTCCTCCGCGGGGCTTTTTTTTGCGGCCCGCGCGGCGTGCCGGCCGGCGCCGGCGAGGCTCCGGTGCTGGTACGCCTCGCGGCCGCGAACGGTGCTGCGCGGGCCGGTCAGTCGCGTAGCGAGAATGGCGTGAAGTCGGTGTCGCGGTCGTAGAAGTCCTCGTTCTCGGCGCGTTTGAGCGCGCCGACCGCGAGGTAGGTCAGGGGCGTCATCACGACCTCCACCGCGACCTTGAACGCGAAGTTGAACAGCAGCACCACGAACAGCGTGTCCGTGTTCCAGATGCCGAAGAAGGCTATCGGGTAGAACACCAGGCTGTCGACACCCTGGCCGAGCAGGGTCGAACCGATCGTGCGCATCCACAGGAAACGGCCGGCAGTCAGCAGTTTCATGCGCGCCATCACGTAGGCGTTGACGAAATCACCGATCCAGAACGCGAC
>JAUIFX010000077.1 GCA_030429865.1 Gammaproteobacteria bacterium
GGGCGCACCCGGTGCTTCCTGGGCGGAAGCACGGGCACGCGGGCACCGGTCGAGATCGTCGCGCAGACCGACACCGCCGAACATCGCGCCGAGATCCTGGAGAACGGCTTCTATACGTTCTCCGAGCCGGTGCCGCGCGGAAGCATCGTGCGCCTCGAGGGCCGGCTGGCGTCCGGGGCTATAATCGCGCCGCTCACGGGCCACTGGCACGAGGTCGTCGACGACGATTGGGATATCGATTTTTCCTGATAACCACCACGGCAAGAATGCGAAAATGAGAAAAGACAAGCTCGCCATGATCTGTCCCCCGGGGGGCGAGACCGGTCGAACGTTACGGCTCGAGATCACCCACGAGGAGGCCGGCCACGTCATCGACGGCATGCTCATCGATGATTCGACCGGCGCCCGCTATCCCGTCATTGGCGGCGTGCCGAGTTTTCTCGGCGCCCCCGCCGTGGCCGACGAGGCTCATGCCAGTCAGAGCAAGACCAACGTGACGTTCTCGGACAAGTGGTCGAAGTTCAAGTCCTACGGCATGAAGCCGTCGGAGCAGGAGTTCCTGCAGGAGTGGTACCGCAAGAAGTTCGGGCTCGACAGTGTCGCCGAACTCGAGCAGCTCTACGGAGAGTTCGACACCATCCTGGAAGTCGGACCTGGGTCGGGCTTCAACGTCCGCTTCGCCGCCGAGCACACCGACGGGGTGGTCTGCGCGCTGGACATCTCCGACGCCGCGTTCACCACGTTCGAGAATACGCGCGACGTCGCCAACTGCCTGGTCGTGCAGGCCGACCTCATGGCCGCGCCGTTTGCCGACGAGCAATTCGATTTCGTGCTCGCCGACGGCGTCCTGCATCATACGCCGGACACGCGCAAGGCAGTCGCGGCGCTGTACCGCAAGGTGAAACCCGGCGGCAGGTTCTTCTTCTACGTCTACAAGCGCATGGGAGCGATACGCCAATTCGCCGATCGCCACATTCGTGAAGCCTTCACGCAGCTCGAACCGGAAGCGTGCTACAAGGCGTGCGAGCCCCTGACCGAGCTGGGCAAGGCGCTCGCCGATCTCAAGGCGACGGTGACGCTGACCAAGCCCATCGACATCCTCGGTATTCCCGCCGGCACGCACGACGTGCAGCGGTTGATCTATTACAATTTTCTCAAGTGCTTCTGGAATGATGCCTTCGACTACGAGACCAATAACATGGTCAATTTCGACTGGTATCACCCGCACGACGCCTGGCAGCACTCGGCCGAAGAGATTGCCGGCTGGATGCAGGAACTGGGCGTGCACGACTATCAGCTCAACGACGCCAATCCCAACGGGCTGTCCGTGATGCTGCGCAAGCCGCGCTAGGCGTCGAGACGATGAGACTTCTGGTAACCGGAGCGAGCGGCTTCCTCGGCCGCAGGTTGTGTACGCTGCTGCGCGAGCGTCACGACATCGTCGGCCTTTACGCGAGCGAGCGTCCCGATATCTCCGGCGTGCGCTGGTTGCGCCATCGGCACACGCCGGGCACGAGCGCGGCGCATCTTCCGGACGACGTCGAAGGCATCGTCCACCTCGCCCAGTCGGCACGCTACCGCGAGTTTCCCGAAGGCGCCGCGGACATGTACGCGGTGAACGTCGACTTCCTCTTCCAGCTGCTCGAACACGCGCGGCGCTGCGGCGCCAGGTCGTTCGTCAATACCTCGACCGGTGGCGTCTACGACGCTGCCGGCGGCGCGCTGCGCGAGGACGCGGGCGTACGGCCGCGCGGGTTCTACCCGGCGTCAAAGCTGGCCGCGGAGGCCCTGTGTGCGCCCTACGAAAGCCTGTTCGCGGTGACGTCCCTGCGCCTGTTCTTCATCTACGGCGCGGGCCAGGCGGGACGGCTGATCCCCAACCTCGCCGCCCGCATTCGCGACGGGCAGCCGATCGACCTGGCGGGCAGGGCCGGCGGACTGCGTCTCACCCCGACCCACGCCGATGACGTCGTCGCGGTGATCGAAGCTGCCCTGGCGCAGGCCTGGCAGGGCACGTGCAACGTTGCGGCACCCGAGGTGTTGTCGATCGAGGACATCGCGCGGGCGCTCGGCGGTGCGCTCGGCATCGCGCCCGCGTTCCAGCGGGATGGCCGCGAGGAGCCCGAGCCGCTGGTGCCGGACCTGTCCTTGTTGCGCGAGCGTTTCGACATCGGCCGATTCCGCAAATTCGCCGATTGCGTCGAGACCCTGGTCTAGCCGGCGTGGCGCGGCAAGCGGACAAGCGTCTCCCGGTGACCTTCCGGCAAGGCCGGGTGATCGTGGTTCTGCTCCTCGTGCTGGGCATGATGTGGGTGATGTTGAGCGAGCCCAACCGGCTCGGCACGATGCTCGGCGAAGCGTCGTTGCAGGAGGCCGGGGAGCGGCGCAGCCTGGCGCGCGACGGGGCCGGGCACGATGCCGGGGCGGCAAGCGGGGACGCGGGCGCCGCGTTCGCGGAAACCTCTGCCGAGATCGATCCTTACCTGCGTATTCCGGCCGTCGTGCAGCGCCCCAACGCGCACCTCGTGAAGCCCTACAAACGGATGCAGAAGGGACTGCGCCTCACCTACCGCGGTAACCGCTTCTCCGCCAACCAGCCGGACCTGATCTGGGTACCCGAAGTCACCCGGGACCGTTACAAGCTGCGCTGGGAGACACTCGGCAAGAAAGTCGAAGGGGCCGGCCTGGCGGGTGTCTTCCCGGGTAACGTGCTGCGTATTCTCGACGACGAACTCTACGATTTCGGCGTCGGCACGCTGTTCGTGCGCGTGCTCAACGAGACGAGCGGCAAGTCGGGTTACACGCTCTACGAGACGATCATCGGCGACTGCGACCCGGCCGACGAACAGTTGTGGGTGGCGCGCGACGTGCCGGGGCTGCTGTCACGCGTGCTCATCGAGGTCGATGAGATCGCGCTGTATCGAATCAGCCAGCCGCGCGATCCGGCGTTGATCGACGACTGGATCGACATCCTCGGCGACCCGACACGCTACCGCAACGCGCTCAACGGCGGCATCGAGGGCGCGGGCGTGCACCCGGTCTATGCCGCCAACGTGGCCACGGCCGTGCTGATGGAACTCGTCGAGCGCAAGCACCCCGAGAAGCGGCGCAGCGAGATCCTGTGGGCCGTGCGGCGCTTCTTCGACCGTTGGGCTATCCCGCATGCCGAACGCATGCCCGGGGACACGGTCAGCTGGCCGTACAATTTCCCCTGGACGACGAACTGGGGCATCCGTCTCGATCCGCCCTGGTACTCGGCCTACGCCAACGCCCGCATGGCGCTCAACGCCGCGCTGCTGTACCGCCTGACGGAACACGAGAGCTACCGGCGGCTCGCCAGGCGCGCGGCCGGCTTCGTCGCACTGCCGATCGAGGAGGGCGGTGCGCAGTACGAGGTGCTCGGCTTCAAGTTGCCGGCCGAGTACGTCTATCCTTCGCCGCCGATCCCGAACGTGCGCGTGCTCGACGGCGAGCTGATTGTCATCGCGGCCCTGTTCAACGTCGCGCGCCTGCTCGGCGACAGCGACCTGCTGCGCCTGTTCATGACCCAGGTCGGCTCGCTCGCCATGCAGATGGAGAGCTACCGGCGGCCGAATGGCGATCTCGAGTTTGCCATGTACATCGAGGACCTGCCGGCGCACTACCGGTGGGACGTGTGGTCCGCGTTGCAGATCCTGGCCAACGCGAGCAAGGACCGCCGCTTCAGCATCCTGGCCCGCGACTTTGCCAAGCACGTGCCGGACGAATGGAAGGAGAGCAACGGCTCGTGAGCACGACCGCGATGGCGCGGAGCGGCGCACGCGGTTACGGCCGTGCGGGTATGCCGCGCGTGGCGCCAGCGGGCGGCCGCGCGTTCCCGGGGGGCAGGCTTGCGCATTCTCCTCATCGGTAATATCGCCAACAACGCCTACCACGACGCCAAGTTGCTGCGCCGGGCTGGTGTCGACTGCGACGTCGTCTGCGCAGACTATTACCACGTGATGGGTTGTCCGGAATGGGAGGACGCCGATTTCTCCCAGGCGGTGCTCGACGCGTTCCGGCCCGACTGGAACGGGCTCGATCTGCACGGCTTCGCGCGGCCCGGCTGGTTCGCCCAAGGGCCTGTCGACCTGTGCCTGGACTACCTCCTCGCGCGGCGACGCGGTGAGTCCGGGCGCGCCGCCCGGCTGTGGCTGAGACTCGGCCTGCTCAACCGGACGCAACGTGCGCGATCGCCGGCCGATCGCGCCTGGATGTTGCTGCGCCGCGCGCAATTCTTCCTGTGGCGGGTGCAGCGTCTGCTGCTCTCGCCGACCCGGGTTGGGGAAAAGGCCGACGAGTGGCGCTCGCAGGCCGGCCGCGGCGGCGCGGCGCGGCGTCTCGGCGGCGTGGCGGGCCGCGTCGCCGTCGGGTGCAGCCGGCTGGCGTCCTGGCTCGTGCGTCGATTGGCGCAAGGACCCGCGGCGCGCGCGGCCACCCGCGACTTCGACGCCCGGGTGCAGCAGCTCGCCGCACGCTTCGCGCGCGAGTTTCCGCACCGCGCCGATCGCCTCGAGGCCGCGGAGCTGTGGGCCTACCGCTACCACTGGGAGCGCTGGCGTGCGTTGTTCGCGCACTACGATTTCGTGCAGGCTTTCGCGGCGGACGTCGCCATCCCTCTCGTCGCGGATGTCGAGTATGTCGGCTTCGAACACGGCACCTTGCGCGATCTCCCACAGGCCCCGACATTGCAGGGGCGCCTGATCGCGCTCGGTTACCGCTGCGCGGCGCACACCTTCGTTACCAACCTCGACTGTATCGACAACGCGCGCCGTATCACCGAGGGGCGCTATACGTTCATCAACCACCCTTACGACGAGACGGCGCAGCCGTCCCCCGCGGCGGTGGCGGGTCTGCGCGAGACGCTCGAGTCCGAACTCGACGCCAGCCTCCTCGTGTTTCATCCGACACGACACGACTGGGTGGCCGGGCGCGGCTACGCGGACAAGGCCAACGACGCGCTGTTCGAGGCGGTGCGCCGCCTGCGCGAACAGGGTGTGCGCGTCGGGCTGGTCTGCTGCGCATGGGGCAACAACGTCGCCGAGAGCCGCCAGTGGTTCGATTCGCACGGGTTGGCGGCGCATGTCGCGTGGCGCGAACCCATGGGCATGGTCGAGTTCCGTCGCTATGCCGCAGCCTGTGAAGTCGTCGCCGACCAGTTCAAGCTGGGTGCGTTCGGCGGCGTCACGTTCAAGTCGCTCGCCGTGGGCGGCGTGTTGTGCACCTTTCTCGACGAGGCGCAGGCCGCGGGCATCTTTGCCGAGCCGCCGCCGGTGCTCAACTGCCGCTCGCCGGAGGAGATCGTCGCCCAGCTCGCCGCGATCGCCGGCGCACCGGAACGGCTGGCCGGCCTGCGGGCCCGCTCGCGCGCCTGGATCGAGCGCTATCATCGCGGCGCGGATCTCGCCGCGACGCAGCTGCGGGTGTTCCGCGCATTACTCGATTCGCGCGCCGGGGCAGCGCGGTCATGACGCTGCGCGTGGCGGTCGTACTGTGCGGCGTGGCCGACCTGCAGGGCGGCGGCGGCGCCGAACGCTACTTCGCGGACCTGGTCGCGGCCATCGCGAATTCCCCGCGCACGGGCGTCGACATCACCCTGTGCACCGATGCCGCGAGCGTGCGCGCGCTCGGGCTGGTGGGGCGGTCGCTGAGCGAGCGGCAGTTGCTGGTGTGGGGGGGAGGGCGAGTCGCGCAACTGCGTGCCATGCGCCGCGACCTCGGCCTGGCCCGCTTCGACGTCGTCCACCTGGTGCAGGCCCTGCCGCGCTATCTCCCGTGGCTGTGGTGCCTGGCCCCGGTACCGCGGGCACGCCGTCCGGCCGTTGCCCTCAATGTCAACGACAGCCGCCTCGCGGTCGCATTGGAGCGCGGGCGGGGCGCGGCGGCGATCGGTGCCGTCGAGCTGCTGGCCTATCGCGGTTTCTTTCTCGCCCCGACGCTGGACGGGCTGATGAGCTGGTACGAACGATTCGCCGCAGCCTACGAACGGCGCTACCGTGCCGGGCGCAAGCTGGTCGGCGTGGCGCGCCATTGTTTTGTCGACACGGCGCGATTCCACCCCGACGTGGTGAAGCAGCCCTGGGGCGTGTTCGCCGGGCGGCTGGTCGATTACAAGCGCCCCTTGCTGTTCGTCGAGAGTGTCGCGCGCGCCCGTGACATCGATGCGCTGGCGCTCGCGGACTGGCGTTTCTTCGTCTTCGGTGAAGGGCCGCTGCGCGCTGCGCTGCTCGCCTCGATCCGCGCGCTCGGGCTGCAGGACATCGTCAGCCCCGGGGAGGGCGGCGCGTTGCGCGATACGCTGATGAAATCGAGCCTGTTCGTGTCGACCCAGGACAACGAGAATTTCACCTCCCTGGCCATGCTCGAGGCGATGGCATGCGGGAACGCGGTAATCGCCCGCGACGTCGGCCAGACGCGGGCGTTCGTACGCCCCGGATGCAACGGCCTGCTGAGCGCGGACGACGAGGTCGAAACGATGGCCCGGACGCTGGTCGAGTTCTGTCGCCGCCCGGCGGACCACGTGCGTTGGCGCGAGGAGAGCCGCCGCATCACGCTGGAGGAACACTGCGTGGCGCGGGTCGTCGACGAGTTCGCGGCATTCTGGGCCGCGCTGGATGCGCGCCGCCGGGCGGCAAGCCAGCGTGGTTGAGTCCGGCGGCCCGGCACGCAGCGAGCGCTGTCGCGTTGCGCACGTGATCACCGATCTCGACATCGGCGGTGCCGAGCGCATGCTGGTGAAGCTGTTGGAAGCGGTACACCCTGCGATCGACAACCTGGTCGTCACTTTGTGCGAGCCGGGGCCGCTGGCGGCCGAGATCGAGCGCCTCGGCATACCGGTGGTCTCGCTCGGTCTGGCACGCGGTGAGGTGCGCCTCGCGGCCCTGCTACGTGCGGTCCGGACGCTGCGCGGGTTTCGCCCCCACGTGCTGCAGTCCTGGATGTACCATGCCGACCTGCTGGCGACACTCGTGTTCGTCATGAGCGGGCGTCCCGCCCTGGCCTGGAACCTGCGCTGCGCGGACATGGAACTCGAGCGTTATTCGCCCATCACCCGCTGCGTGCGCGGCGTTCTGGCGCGCCTGTCGCGCGTACCGCGGGTGGTCGTGTGCAACAGCCGTGCGAGCCGTGACGCCCACGCCGCGTACGGCTATCGGCCGCGTCGCTGGGAATTGATCCCGAACGGCTTCGACACGGCCGTGTTCCGCCCGTCGCCGACCGCCGCGCGGCGCCTGCGCGAGGAGTTCGGCCTGGAAGCGGCGAACCGCGTCGTGGGCATGGTCGCGCGCCGCGATCCGGCCAAGGACCACGAAACCCTGCTGGCCGCCGCCGCGCGCGTGTGCGGCGTCCATCCCGAGGTCCGTTTCCTGCTGGTCGGTAGCGGTGTTCCCGCACTGGCCCCACGGGTGCAGGCGCTCGGCCTGGCGGGGCGCGTCCTGCTCGAAGAGGCCCGCAGCGACGTTGCCGGGCTGACGGCCGGGCTCGACCTGTGCGTGCTCAGCTCGGCGTTCGGCGAGAGTTTTCCCAACGCGCTGGGCGAGGCCATGGCATGCGGCGTGCCATGCGTCAGCACCGATGTCGGTGACGTCGCCGACCTGCTCGCCGACTGTGGGCTGGTCGTGCCGCGACGGGACCCGGCGGCACTCGCCGGTGCGTTGTGCGAGGCGCTGGCATGGTCCCCCGTCGAACGCGAGCGCCGCGCCCGCCGGGGCCGCGAGCGCATCGAGCGCGACTATGCGCTCGATACCATCGCGGCGCGCTACCGAACGCTTTTCGAGGCACTGCGTCCAGCATGTGCGGCATAGCCGGTTTCCTGGCGCCCGGCGTCGGCGACGCGTCGCCCATGGAGGCGCTGGTGACGCGCATGGCGGACGCGGTGCGGCACCGCGGGCCCGACGCGGGCGGCACCTGGGTCGACGCCGCCGCGGGCATCGCGCTCGGTCACCGGCGGCTTTCGATCCTCGACCTGTCGGACGCCGGCGCGCAACCGATGCGCTCGAAGTGCGGACGCTACGTGGTCACTTACAACGGCGAGATCTACAACGCGCCGTCGCTGCGCCGCGAACTGGCTGCAGCCGGCGCGCATTTCAGCGGCCACGCCGACACCGAAGTGCTGGTCGAGGCGCTGAGCGCGTGGGGTTTCGAGCGCGCGCTCGCCCGGCTCAACGGCATGTTCGCTTTCGCCGCGTGGGACTGCGCCGAACGGCGCCTGCGCCTCGCGCGCGACCGCTTCGGCGAGAAGCCCTTGTACTACGGCTGGGTCGAGGGTGCATTCCTGTTCGCTTCCGAGTTGAAGGCATTGCGTGCCTGGCCCGGCTTCGCGCCGCCGCTCGACCGTGCCGCGATCTGCCTGCTGCTGCGTCACGGCTACGTGCCGGAACCGTGGTGCGTGTTCGAGGGCTTGCGCAAGCTCGCGCCGGGGACCTGGATCGAAGTCAGTGCCGCCGACGCCGGCTGCCTGCCGACTGCGCGGCATTACTACGCGCTCACGGCGACCATCGCGCAGGCGCGCAGTGCGCCCGCGCCGGTGACGCCCGAGGCGGCCGTCGACATGCTGGCAGAGACGTTGTCGGAGGCGGTCGGTGCGCGCATGGCGGCCGACGTGCCGCTCGGTGCGTTTCTCTCCGGGGGAATCGACTCCTCGCTGATCGTCGCCCTGATGCAGGCGCACAGCGAGACGCCTGTGCGCACGTTCAGTATCGGTTTCGCCGATCGGAACTACGACGAGGCGCCTTACGCGCGCGCGGTCGCGGCACAGCTCGGTACCCACCACACCGAGCTCTACGCCGCGCCCGACGATGCGCTCGCCCTGGTCGACGCGCTGCCGCGCCTCTACGACGAACCGTTCGCCGATTCGTCGCAGCTTCCGACCTGCCTGCTCGCGAGACTCGCGCGCGGCGAAGTGACGGTGGCGATGTCGGGCGACGGTGGTGACGAGCTGTTTGCCGGCTATACCCGTTATTCCATCGCGCTGTCGCTGTGGCAGCGTGCGCAGCGCACACCGCGCGCCCTGCGCAGACTCGGCGCCCGCGCCTTGCGGGAGGTGTCGCCGGCGGCCTGGGACCGGCTCTTCGCCCTCGCCGCGCCGCTGCTGCCTGCGCGCCTGGCGCAACCGCGCGCCGGCGAGAAGCTGCACAAGCTGGCGCGCCTGCTGGAGATCGAGCAACCGCTCGCGATGTACCTGGGGCTGATCTCGCAGTGGCAGGACCCGGCACGGCTGGTGCCCGGTGCGTGCGAGCCGTCGGGCGTGCTCGGACTGGCGGCCGGCATGCCTGCGGGGCTCGCCTTCGTCGAGCAGATGATGTACCTCGATACGCTGCATTACCTGCCGGGTGACCTGCTGACCAAGGTCGATCGTGCGACCATGGCGGTGGGACTGGAGGCGCGCGTCCCGTTTCTCGATCCCGCCGTCGTCGCGCTCGCCTGGGACATGCCACTGTCGTGCAAGCTACGTGGCGGGGACGGCAAATGGGTGCTGCGCGAGCTGCTGGCGCGCCACGTGCCGCGGGCGTTGTTCGAGCGTCCCAAGATGGGCTTCGGGGTGCCGGTCGGGGACTGGTTGCGCGGCCCGCTGCGCGACTGGGCCGAGGCCCTGCTCGCGCCGGCGCGCCTGGCCGACGCCGACCTGCTGGACCCGGCGCCGATCCGCGATGCGTGGCGGACCCACCTCGCGGGGAGCGAGAACCTGTCCTATCCGCTGTGGACGGTACTGATGCTGCAGGCCTGGCGCGAGGCCTGGGCGAGGGGCGGGCCGTGAGCGGGCGTGTCTTGTACATGGTGACCGAGGACTGGTATTTCCGCTCGCATCGACTGGCACTCGCGCGCGCGGCGCGCGACGCGGGCTACCGGGTGACGGTGGCGACGCGCCTGGCACGGCACGCCGCGGCGCTTGCGGCGGAGGGCTTCGAACTGGTTCACGTGCCTTTCGATCGCTCCTTGCGGCGCCCCGATCGTGACCTTGCCGCGTTCCTTGGCCTGCGCCGGTTGCTGCGCGAGCGGCGCCACGACGTGGTTCACGCGATCTCGCTCAAGCCGATCCTGCTTGGCCTCGCGGCAAGCCCGGTACCGGCACGCGTGATCGCGAGCTTCACCGGGCTCGGCTACACGTTTTCCTCGCGCGACCTGCGTGCGCAGCCCATCCGCACGCTGGTGAGTGCCTTGCTGCGCTACCAGCTGCGCGGCGGGCGCGCCTGGTTGACGGTACAGAACGAGGACGACCGCGCGCTGCTTGCCGCGGCCGGCATCGGCGTCCCGGAACGCACGGTATTGATTGCCGGGTCGGGCGTATCGCTGGCCGAGTTTCCCGCGACGCCGCAGCCGGGCAACGCGGTGCCGCTGGTGGTGCTGCCGGCACGCGTGCTCGTCGACAAGGGCGTGCGTGAGTTCGTCGGCGCTGCCCGGCTGCTGCGCGATCGCGGGCGCGCGGCGCGCTTCGCGCTGGTCGGCGCGCACGATACGCACAACCCCGGCGCAGTCCCCGCACGCGAACTCGCAGCCTGGCGGGAGGAGGGCGTGGTCGAGATCTGGGGGCACCGCGACGACGTGCCCGCGGTGCTCGCCGGCGCCGACGTGGTGTGCCTGCCGTCCTACCGCGAAGGGCTGCCGAAGGCGCTGCTCGAGGCCGCCGCGTGCGGCCGCGCCCTGGTCGCAACGGACGTGCCCGGCTGCCGCGCGATTTGCCGTGACGGCGAAACCGGCTGCCTGGTGCCGCCGGGGGACGTACCGGCCCTGGCCGATGCCATCGAGCACCTGCTGGCCGATGGCGGCCTGCGCGCGGCGCTCGGAGCTGCCGGCCATGCGCTGGTCGAGAACCGTTTCGCCACCGAGCGCGTCAACGCACAGACACTGGCCTTGTACACGCGGGTCATCGATGCAGCGCGCTGAACGCAACGACACGCGGCCGCGGCGTGTGCTGGTCACCGGCGCCGCCGGCTTCGTCGGCCGGCACCTGTGCGCGACGCTCGGCGCGCATGGCCACGCGGTTCACGCGCTCGTCCGGACGCCGGTGCGCGTTGCCGGCGCGTCGCGGGTCAGCGTGGTCGGTGACCTCGTCGTGTTCGACGCCTGGCGCGAGGTCCTCGCCGACTGCGACGCCGTCATTCACCTTGCCGCGCTCACGCATGCTTCGGCCCTCGATGACAGCGCGGCATGGCCGCGTTTCGTTGCCTTGAACGTCGATGTCACGCGGCGACTCGCCGCGGCAGCTTGCGCCGCCCGGGTGAGGAACTTCGTCTTCCTCAGTTCGATCAAGGTCAACGGCGAACGGTCGCCGCGCGCAGGCACGTCGTGGCATCGGTTCAGCGCGGCCGACCCGCCGCGGCCGGAAGACCATTACGGGCGCAGCAAGCGCGACGCCGAGGACGCGCTCGCGAAGATCGCCGCGGCCAGTCCGATGCGGGTGTGCGTGTTGCGTCCGCCGCTGCTCTACGGGCCGGGAATGAAGGGCAACCTGCCGCAGCTCCTGCGCGCCGTCGCGCGGCGCCGGCCGCTGCCGCTGGCCAGCGTGCGCAATAGCCGCAGCCTGCTGGCCGTCGGCAACCTCGTTGCCGCGATCGAGGCCGCACTGGCCCGCGCGCCGCGCGGCACCTGCACGTACACGCTGGCCGATGTCGACCTGTCGACCCCCGAGCTCGTCCGCGCGCTGGCCGCCGCGCTCGGCGTCGCGCCGCGCCTGTGGCCCTGCCCGGTGACGCTGCTGCGGCTGCTCGGTGCGCTGAGCGGGCGGCGCGGCGCGATCGATCGGCTGACCGGCTCGCTGGTGGTCGAGCGCGAGGCGATCGCGACGGCGCTCGACTGGCAACCGTCGTGTTCTTTCGAGGAGGTATTGCTCGCGACCGCGCGGGCCTGGCGCGAGGAAGCGGCCCGGTGAACGCATGGGTCCTGCTCGGCGTCGGTGTCGCGCTGGCCGTGGCCGGCGCGGCCCTCACCGGCTATCTGCGCGCGCGCCTGCTCGACGCGGCAGTACTGGACCACCCCAACGCGCGCAGCCTGCACAGCCTGCCGGTGCCGCGCGGCGGCGGGCTGGCGATCGCGCTCGGGGTCCTCGGCGTACACGTCGCCGGCATGGCACTGCTCGATGCGCTTACCCTGCCCAATGTCGTCTGGGGGCTGGCTGCAGCCGCCTTCGCCGCGGTCGGCTGGTTTGACGACGTGGCGTCCCGGCCGGTGCACTGGCGCCTGCTCGCGCAGTTCGTCGCCGGCGCGATCTTCGTCGCCGCGTGGTTGCCGGTACCCGCGGGGGCCGGGCTGGGCTGGATGCTGTTGACCGGCACCGGCACGCTGCTCGTCGTGACCTGGCTGGTCAATCTCTACAACTTCATGGACGGCGCCGACGGCTTTGCCGCCACGCAGGCCCTGCTCGCGGCGCTGGGCGGGCTGCTGCTGACCGCACCGCAGCCGCTCGCAGCCCTGGTCCTCGCGGCGCTCGCCGGAGCCTGCGCCGGCTTCCTGTGCTGGAACCGGCCACCGGCACGCATCTTCATGGGCGATTGCGGCAGCTACTTCATCGGTTTCCAGCTTGCGGCGCTGGCGCTGGCCGGTTGGCGCGACGGCACCACGCCAGCGGTCTGGCTGCTGCTG
The DNA here is from genome assembly GCA_030429865.1 of Gammaproteobacteria bacterium. Classification (GTDB taxonomy): domain Bacteria; phylum Pseudomonadota; class Gammaproteobacteria; genus JACKNG01. The sequence goes on from JAUIFX010000077.1 coordinate 12,595, forward strand.
CTGCTGCCTTTCGTCGTCGATGCGAGCCTGACACTCGCCCGGCGCGTGCTGGCCGGCGAGGCGTTCTGGCGCGCCCACCGGTCACACGCCTACCAGCGCCTCGTGCTCGGCGGCTGGTCCGCGGGGCGCCTGCTCGGCTACCTGGTGGCGTTCAACCTGTTGATCGGGTGGCCGCTGGCCTGGTACGCGCAGCACGGCGCGGCACTGCCGGCCGTCGTGGCCGGCGTCGTCATCACCGGACTCGCCTGGTGGCGCGTGGTGCGGCGTCTGCCGGCAGCGTAGGCAGCCTGCCCGCAAGGCAGTAGAATGGCAGCGGCCGCCGGTGTTCCGGCGGCTGCCAAGCAGGCCCGCCGATAATCCCCGTGATATCCAATCGCAGCAAAGTCATTGCCCACGATCTCACGGCCATCGCCGCGGCATGGATGCTCGCCTTCCTCGCGCGGTTCAACTTCGAGCTGCCGCCTCCCGAGTTCATCCGCGCCGCGCTCGAGTCGCTGCCCGCGGTTCTCCTGTTGCAGGCGCTGGTGGCACGCTACTTCGGGCTCTACAAGGGTATGTGGCGTTTCGCCAGCATGCCGGACTTGTGGAATATCATCCGGGCGGTCGGTCTCGGTGCGCTGGTCGTCGCAGTGGCCTTGTTCGTGGTCAACCGCTTGCAGGACATCCCGCGCTCCGTCCTCGTCCTCTACCCGCTGTTCCTGACGCTGTTACTGGGCGGACCGCGGCTCGCCTACCGGCTGTGGAAGGACCGTTCGCTGAGCCTGCGGGAAATGAACGGCGCGCAACGCGTGATCGTGGTCGGCGCCGGTACCGGCGGCGAGCGGATCATTCGCGACATGCTGCGCGACGGGCGTTACGTGCCGGTGGGCATCGTCGATGACCGCCGCGCGCTGACCAAGGGCCGCATACACGGCGTGACGGTGCTCGGCACCGTGCCCGAGCTGCCGGCACTGGTCGAGCGCTACCAGGTCGACCTCGTGATCATCGCCGTACCGTCCGCCGACAATGCGCAGATGCGCCACCTGGTCGAGTGGTGCGAGCGGAGCAAGCGCCCGTTCCTGACACTGCCGCGGGCCAAGGACATCGCGGCCGGGCGCATGGGACTGAAAGAGGTCCGCAGCGTCGCCATCGAGGACCTCCTCAGCCGCGAGGCAATCAGTTTCGATTGGCGGGGGATCCAGAGCCAGCTGGCCGGCAAGTCCGTGCTCATCACCGGCGGCAGCGGCTCGATCGGATCGGAGCTCTGCCGGCAGGTCGCGCGCCTGGGCGTCGCGCGGCTCGTGATCCTCGATCAGAGCGAACATGGTCTGTTCCAGATCGAACGCGAGTTGCGTGCCCATTACAGCCATCTGGACCTGAATTTCGTGCTCGGTGACATCTGCGACAAGGCGTTGCTCGAGCGGGTTTTCACCACGCACAAGCCGAGCGTGGTGTTCCATGCCGCGGCCTACAAGCACGTGCCGATCCTCGAGCAGCAGGTGCGCGAGGCGGTGCGTAATAACATCATCGGAACCAATACGGTCGCAGACATGGCGATCACGTACGGCGCCGACGCCTTCGTGCTGATCTCCACCGACAAGGCGGTCTGCCCGTCGAGCATCATGGGTGCATCGAAGCGCTTCGCCGAACTGCTGTGCGAGGCCAAGAGCCGCGGCACGCAGACGCGCTGTATCACGGTGCGTTTCGGCAACGTGCTCGGCTCGGCCGGCAGCGTGGTGCCGCTGTTCCAGCGCCAGATCGACGACGGCGGACCGGTCACCGTGACCCACCCCGATGCGACCCGCTATTTCATGACCATCGCCGAGGCCTGCCAGCTCATACTGCAGGCCGTGGCGGCGGGTAAGGGCGGTGAGATATTCGTCCTCGATATGGGCGAGCCGGTCAACATCACCTATCTCGCCGAGCAGATGATCCGCCTTGCGGGGCACGAACCGGGGCGCGACATCGCCATTGTCTACAGCGGGCTGCGTCCGGGCGAGAAACTCGAGGAGGAACTCTTCCACGCTGCCGAAAGCCCCTCGCCGACGACGCACGACAAGTTGTTGCTCGCTCAGCATACGCCGCGCTCGGTAAGCGAGGTCAACGCCATTTATTCCGACCTCGTCGGTGCCTGTGAGCGTTACGACGAAGCGGCGATGCGCGAGTTGCTGCGCGACTCCGCCGTCGGTTACCGGGCCCCCGTCGCTGCAGGCAGCAACGTAGTCGCATTCGAAAGGAGTCAATCATGAGTCACCGCGTACGCAAGGCGGTTTTCCCCGTCGCCGGTCTCGGCACGCGCTTCCTGCCGGCAACCAAGGCCAATCCCAAGGAGATGCTGCCGGTCGTCGACAAGCCGCTGATCCAGTACGCGGCCGAGGAAGCGGTCGAAGCGGGTATCGAGGAGTTGATTTTCATCACCGGCCGAGCCAAGCGCGCGATCCCGGATCACTTCGACAAGGCCTACGAACTCGAAGCCGAACTCGAGAAGGCGAACAAGCAGAAGATGCTCGACATCGTGCGCAACATCCTGCCGCCGCGTGTCTCGTGTATCTACATCCGCCAGTCCGAACCGCTGGGGCTCGGTCACGCGGTGCTGTGCGTGCGTCCCGCTGTCGGCAACGAGCCGTTCGCGGTGATCCTTGCCGACGACCTCATCGACGGCGGCACGCGCGGCTGTCTCAAGCAGATGGTGGCGCAGTTCGAACACTACAATTCCGGCGTCGTCGCCGTGCAGCCGGTGCCGGCACAGGACACCGACAAGTACGGCATCGTCGAGGTCAAGCCGATCGACGCCGGCGTGAGCAAGATCCTCAGTATCGTCGAGAAGCCCAAGCCGGACGTCGCGCCGAGCAACCTGGGCGTGGTCGGGCGTTACGTGCTCCCGGGCGAGATCATGAACATCCTGGAGACGACCCAGCGCGGCGCCGGCAACGAGATCCAGCTCACCGACGCGATCGCCACGCTGCTCGAGCGCCAGCAGGTCGTCGCCTACGAGTTCGACGGTACGCGCTACGACTGCGGCTCCAAGCTCGGTTACCTGCAGGCAACCGTGGACCTCGCGCTCAAGCACGAGGAAGTCGGCAGCGACTTCGAGGCCTGGCTGCGCTCGCGTCTCGACTGAGCGCGCCGCCCGCGGGGCGCGCTCAGCCCCCGATCGGGCCGCCGTCCGTGCGCCGGATGGCCAGCACCGACGGGCGCGGCGGCAGCGCGGGATCGAAGTCCGGCCAGCGCGTCGCGGGCGTCGAGAAGCTGGATCCCGGGAGGCCATCGACGCCCGGGTGCTGCACGGCGAGAAACAGCGTGCTCCCATCGGCGGTGAATTCCGGCCCGCACACCTCGGCGCCGATCGGCGCGCGGAAGAAGCACTTGATCACCGGCTCGCCTGCGGCATCCTCGCCGCAGGCCCACAGGCCGTCGGCGAAACCGGTCGCGCGCCAGGCGCGGCCCTGGTCGGTCGCGATCCAGAGCCGTCCGTGGGTGTCGAAGGCGCAGTTGTCCGGCGCGCTGAACCAGCTCTCGCGCGCCAGCGCGCCGGGGTAACGCGCGTGCCGGGCGGGGTCGCCGGCGAGCGCGAATACTTCCCAGCGAAACGTCGGCGCGGCGTGATCGATCGCGTTACCCGGGGCGCCCGGGGGCAGCAGGCGCAGGATATGGCCGTGGCGGTTGCGCGCGCGCGGGTTGGCGGCATCGGTGGCGCCGGTCTCGCGCGCGAGGTTGTTGGTCATCACCGCGTACACGCTGCCATCGACCGGGTTGGTCTCGACGTCTTCGGGCCGGTCGAGGCGCGTCGCCCCCAGCAGGTCGGCGGCACGGCGCGTCTCGATGAGGACGTCCGCCTGGTCGGCGAACCCGTTGGCCGCCGTCAGCGGACCGTGACCGTGACGCAGCGGCAGCCAGTCGAGCGTGCCGTCGTCGTGGAAACGCGCCACGTACAGCTCGCCATCGTCGAGCAGGTCACGGTTGGCCTCCGCCTGGCCGGCGGCGAAGCGGCCATGGCTGACGTAGCGGTAGAGATACTCGAAGATCTCGTCATCACCGGAGTAGACGACGACGCGGCCGGAGCGATCGAGTGTGCAGGTCGCCGCCTCGTGCTTGAAGCGGCCGAGCGCGGTGCGCTTGCGCGGCACGACGTGCGGGTCGTAGGGGTCGAGCTCGACGACCCAGCCATAGCGGTTGGCCTCGCGCGGCTCGCGCGCGACGTCGTAACGTGGCAGGTGCCGCGCCCACCAGCCGTAGCTGCCGCCGTGGCCGACCCCGTAGCGCGCGTGGTTGGGACGCTCGCGCGGATCGTCGCAGCGGCCGCTGAAAGCGAAGTTGAAGTTCTCCTCGGCGATGAGGACCGTGCCCCAGGGCGTCTTGCCGCCGCTGCACGGGTTGAGGATCCCGGCTGCCTGGCGTCCGCTGGGGTCCTCGCGGGTGCGAAGCCGTCGATGCCCCGCCGCGGGGCCGGCCAGGGCGACGCCGCTCGCCGCGCTCACGCGCCGGTTGTAGCGTCCGTCTACGACGCGCCAGTCTCCCTGTTCGCGCCGCACTTCGACGACCGAGTGGCCGATGGCGGCAAGTTCGACGGCCGTGCGCGCCGCGCTCATGGTGTCGCCCGGTCGCCTCGGGTCGACGTCGGGCCACATGAAGGCAGGGTTGGTGTACTCGTGGTTGACGCACAGCAGGCCGTGCTCCGCGCTGGCGCTGCCGCGGGGCAGGGGCATGAAGGCGACATAATCGTTGTTGTAGCCGAAGCTCCGCAGCTGCAGGGCGGGATCGTCGATTGCGATTACCGGCCCGTCATGCTGCCCGCTGATGACGTCACCCCAGCGCAGCAGCACCTGGGCCTCGTAACCGGGCGGCAGATGGTGCCGCGCGTCGGCGCCCTGGGCGAGGCCGGCGAAGCCCAGGGCCGGGCGCTGCACGGTGAGTGCCGGCAGGCGCGTGGCGAGCGCGGTGGCGCCCGCGCCGAGATAGCGAATGAAGCTGCGGCGTGTCGTCACGTCTGACGCCCATCGGGCGCGACACGCGCCCGTTCCCGGTCAGACGCAGTCTAGCCGAGTTCCGCGGCGGCGCAGCTGACGCCGTTCAGAAGTGTTCGTCGCGCAGTGCCCGCTTGCGCGCCAGCTCGGTCTGCAGGTAGGTCAGCGCGCGCAGGGAGTGCTCGTCCTCCGGCTCACCGGCGCTCGCAATGAGCTGCTCGAGTTCGATAATCTCCTCGTCCAGCTCCTCGCGCTCGTTTTCGCTGCCGAGTAGCGGGAAATATGCTTCGAGCTGCTTCAGTTCCTCGACCAGGTCATTCCAGCCGTCGGACATAGGTCCCATGCCCATTGTCCCGTCCTCCGATCCCATGCGCCGTGTGGCGTGTCAGGTGCCGTAGCTAATATACGATCTTATGATGATCGCTTAATCGACTGATCTGATGGCGGATAGTATAGGATCATCACAAACAACTTCAATACTCTTTCGTAACTGAAATATATGTCCGACCCTGCCTTCGTACCGCCGCCGGACGAGCGCGCCCGCCCGGTGGTGCGGCACGCGCGTGTCGCGCCGGTGTCCTCGCTCGCCGTTCTGTCCCAGCGCGAGGTCAACGCCCTTTGCGAGCGCCGCACGCCAGCGCTCGATGACCTGTTCCGCCGCTGCGCGCTGGCGGTGTTGAGCAGCGGGCTCGAGAGCGACGATCCGCGCAGCCTGCTCGAACGCTACGCGAGCTTCCGCATCAGTCTCGTGCAGGAAGATCGTGGGCTGCGGCTCGATCTCGTCGACGCACCCGGCAGCGCCTTCGTCGACGGGCAGATGATCCGCGGGGTGCGCGAGCATCTTTTCGCCGTCCTGCGCGACATCCTCTATATCACGCAGGAACTCGAAGTCGGCGGTCATTTCGACCTCGCCAGTGCGGCGGGCATCACCGATGCGGTATTCCGGATCCTGCGCAACGCCGGCGCCCTCGACGCACGCATTCAGCGTGGCCTGGTGGTGTGCTGGGGCGGCCACGCCATCAGCCGCGAGGAGTACGACTACACCAAGGAGGTCGGCTACGCGCTGGGACTGCGCCGTGTCGACGTCTGCACCGGCTGCGGACCGGGCGCGATGAAGGGGCCGATGAAGGGCGCGGCCATCGCACATGCCAAGCAACGCGTCACCGACGGTCGTTACATCGGCATCACCGAGCCCGGCATCATCGCCGCCGAGGCGCCCAACCCGATCGTCAACGAGCTGGTGATCATGCCCGACATGGAAAAGCGCCTCGAAGCCTTCGTGCGCATGGCTCATGGCATCGTCGTATTCCCCGGCGGTGTCGGCACCGCCGAAGAACTGCTCTACCTGCTCGGCATCCTCGCCGATCCGCGCAACGACGAGCAGCCGCTGCCGGTGATGCTGACCGGGCCGCGCGAGAGCGCCGGCTACTTCGCAGCGCTCGATGGCTTCATCCGCGAGGTGCTCGGCCCCGAGAGCGCCGCGCGCTACGAGATCGCGGTGGACCAGCCTGACGCGGTGGCCGAGAAACTGGCGCATGCCGCGACCGGCGTGTTGCGCTACCGGGACGAAGTCGACGACGCGGGTTACTTCAATTGGCGCCTGGCCATCGAAGAGCGCTTCCAGGCACCGTTCGTGGCCAGCCATGCGAGCATGGCGGAGCTGGTCATCTCGCGCGACCTGCCGACCCACGAGCTGGCCAGCAACCTGCGGCGACTGTTCTCCGGTATCGTTGCCGGCAACGTCAAGGAGAGCGGCATCGCCGCTGTCGAAGCCGAGGGTCCGTTCCGGGTCCAGGGCGAGCTCAGCATCATGAACGCGCTCGACGCACTGCTGCGCAGCTTCGTCGGGCAGGGCCGTATGCGCCTGCCCGGACGCGCCTACGATCCCTGCTGGGAAATCGCGATCTGACCCCTCGCATGCCCACCCACTGAGCAAAACTTAAACAAAAGTGTCAGACACTTTTGCTCGGGTACGGCTTTACGGATCAGGTCAAAAGTGTCAGACACTTTTGCTCGCGTTTTGCGCGGACAGGGCTTTTCGGATCAGGGCGAGCGTGTCGGACGCGCGGGTTGGGGTCAGTAGCCGGTCAGTTCGACGTAGCCGCGTCCGGTGTGGCTGCCGCTGGCGCTGACGGCGCCTTCCCAGTAGCGGAAGCGCTGGTGCCATTCCTGCGCCGGCATGCGCGCATCGAGGACGAGTTCGATATCGTGAGCGGGGACTGCGAGGCGCCAGCCCTGCGGGTAGCGGATACCCGTAGTGGGGCTGGTCCAGCCGCCGGTTTCCACGATGTCGACGTCATCCGGGCCGAGGCGGTGCACGGTACCATCGGCGGTCTGCAAGCTGCCGGCCGATGCGGCGCCCATTTGGCCGTGCGCGTCGCGCAGGCGGTAGAACATCAGGTTGGCGCCGTCATCGAGCTGCAGGGCGAACCAGTCCCAGCCCTGTTGGGTGCGGTCGAGCGCGCTGGTGCTCCATTCGCGATCGAGCCAGGCAGTGCCGCGGACGTCGAACGCGGCGCCGTCCAGCGTCAGCTCGCCGGCCGCTGCCAGCCGGGGCATGGAGTAATAGTACGAGGCGTTCCCGGGCGCCGCGCTCTTGGCCGACAGCCCGGCTTCGCCTTGCAGCACGACGCCGGCTGTGTCTTCGAGGTCGAGTTCGAGCGCGATGTCGCCCTGCGCAGCACGCAGGTGCCAGCGGCCGTTGCCGCTCCCGGTGTCGGACTCGTGCTCGATGTGCCAGTCGTCGAGCCAGGCCCGGGCCGGTGCCGCCGTCGCGCCCGCGATCGCCGGATGGGCGCGCGCGAGGCGTTCGAACGCGTGGAAGCGCGCGTTGGCGAGGTCGCTCAGTGCGAAGTGTCCCAGCATCACGCGTGGCGTGCGCCAGGCCGAGGGAGACGGCGTGGACCGCGGTGCGAGTTCGAAGCGGAACAGCGTGAGCTGAAAGCCGAACTCGCGCCCGGTGTCGCTGGCGAGGTGGCCGGTGAAATACCACCACTCCGTCCGGTATTCGCCATGCGCGCCGTGGTCGCGCGGAAAGGCGAAGGAGCGTACGCGGTCGGCCCGGGCGAACCCGCTCGCATCATCGCGTGCGAGCAGGGCGGTCGTTGCGTTCGCGCTGCTGCCGCGCGCTGGTGGCTCCTGGGGAGCGTGCCGCAACAGCGCGGCGCTCGTCAGTGCAATGGCGAGAAGCCAGGCATTGCGTGCGTAACGCCGCAGTTTCCAGTCATTCATAGCGCAGCGCGCGGCCCGGAGCCGCGACGCCAAGATACATCCGGCCGTGTTTTTCGCGCTCGATCGTGGCGAAGAAATTGTCGCCGTCGTCGATACCGCGCGGCGGGAAAATCTG
>JAUIFX010000260.1 GCA_030429865.1 Gammaproteobacteria bacterium
AACGCCTGCGCGGCCGTGGCATCGACCCGGAGGCGTTGCTCGCCGGCACCGAAATCCTGCGCATGGAGGAACTCGGCGCCGGGCTCTCGCGCGCCGAACGCCTCGGCATGCTGCTGCAGGTGATCCTGATGCCGGCGTTCCTGCTGCGCCGCCGCTACTTCAAGACGGTCGCGCTCGATGCGCCGGCCGCGATCATGTTCTCCAGCGGCAGTGAAGGCCAGCCCAAGGGGGTGGTGCTCTCGCATCGCAATTTCATGGCCAACCTCAAGCAGATTTATGACGTGCTGAACACCGAGGACGATGACGTCGTGATGGCCACCTTGCCGCAGTTTCATGCCTTCGGCCTGACGGTGACGACCTTCATGCCGCTCGTCGAGGGAGTGCCCGTGGTCTGTCACCCCGATCCGACCGACGCGGTCAACGTGGCCAAGGCGGTCGCTTCCTACCGCGCGACGCTGCTGTTCGGCACCTCGACGTTCCTGCGCCTCTATGCGAAGAATCCGCGCGTGCACCCGCTCATGCTGTCGTCGATCCGCATCGTGGTGGCGGGCGCCGAGAAGCTCTCGCAGGACGTGCGCGAGGCTTTCAAGCTCAAGTTCACGCGCGAGATCTACGAAGGCTACGGTGCGACGGAGACCACGCCGGTGGCGAGCACCAACATCCCCGACCGCATCGATACGACCTACTGGACGGTGCAGATCGGCAACAAGCCCGGCACGGTCGGCATGCCGTTGCCCGGGACGAGCTTCCGCATCGTCGATCCGGAAACGCTGGAAGAGCTGCCGACCGGCAGCGACGGCCTGATCCTGATCGGCGGCGCGCAGGTCATGCTCGGCTACCTCGACGATCCGGAGCGAACCGCCGAGGTTATCGTCGAACTCGACGGCGCGCGCTGGTACAAGACCGGCGACAAGGGCCACGTCGATGCCGACGGCTTCCTGCGCATCGTCGACCGCTACTCGCGGTTCGCCAAGCTCGGCGGGGAGATGGTCAGCCTGACCGCGGTCGAGGACCACGTGCGCCGCGCGCTCGGCGAAGCCGACTGCGAGATGGTCGCGGTGAACCTGCCGGACGGCAAGAAGGGCGAGCAGATCGTGTTGCTGATGATGGGCGAGGACATCGATCCCGATACCGTGCGCAGGGTACTCGTCGAGCGCGGCATGCATCCGCTGATGCTGCCGGCGTCGATTCACCGCGTCGCCGAGGTGCCCAAGCTCGGCAGCGGCAAGACCGATTTCGCGGCGTCGCGGCGGCTCGCCATCGAGGTCGCGGGGCCGGCCTCGGGTGCCGCTTAGGCGCAAGCCGGACGGCCGGTCCCGGGCGGCGCGGAACCGGGCTGACGCTCTGCCGCCCGGGCGCGCGGTTACACCGGGAAGGAGATGTGCTTCTGCGAGAACTCGAGGCGCGATGCCTCGGCTTCGCTCTCGAGAAACTCGAGCGCCGCCTGTTCCTCGACTGCCGCGAGCAGGGCGAACTCGCGCGGGCCGCCGCGAAACAGCAGGTGCCCCGGGTTGGCGCGGTCGGGCGAGGCCTGCTGGCGCGCAATCTCGAGCGCGAAATCGAGACGCTGCGCCGACGGCGCGAAGGCCAGCACCATGGCGAGCTCGTCCATCGCGCGAACGCGCTGCGAGAACACCCGGAACAGCTGCAGGCAGTGCTCGGGGTTGGTGCGCAGTTGCGACTGGAAAGTCTCGCGGTCGAGCGTCATCAGCTCGCTGTCGGTCACGGCCACGGCCGAGGCCGAGCGCGGCTGCCAATCGATCAGGGCGAGTTCGCCGAACAGTTCGCCACGCTTGAGGTGGGTCAGGGTCAGCTCTTCGCCCGTTTCGTGCTGACGCGCGATGCGTACTTCGCCCGAGTCGACGACGAACGCGTGCTCGCCGATGTCGCCCTCGAGGAAGACTGTCTCGCCGGCACGGTAGACCATGCGCTCGAAGCTGTCCTGGAAGGCGCTGAGGGCGGTGTCCTGCAGGCCGGCGAACGCCCATTCGACGAAGTCCTCGGTGGTACCGACCAGCGGGATGATGTGGTTGCCGATCTCCTCGACCCAGATCTTCTCGCTCAACTGGGTGAAGCCGAGCCGCCGGTACATGCCGGCCGTCTCGTAGTTGACGGCGACGAGGATATGGGTCGCGCCGTAGCGATGGCAGACGGTCGCCGCCATGCGGAACATCGCGCGGATGACGTCGCGCCGGCGGCGCCATGGTCCGCGAATGGCAAGCATGCCGGCGCTGCCGAACTCGACCGGGGCGGGCGAACTCTTGCTGCCGTTGCCGCGCTTGCTGACCGGGATTTCGCCGGCACGCGCCTGGGCGCGGCAGGTGGTGAAATCGAACAGCTCGTCGCACGGCATGCCGAGGTCGCTGTCCTTGAGCAGGCGCATCGCCGCGATGGGCTGCTCGTCCTCGTAGGCGACGACGTGGTAGGCGCTCGGAAAGGCGTCGAAGCGATCGACGAGACGGTGCCCGTGCAGCGCTTCGCCGCCGAACTTGCCGTCTTCGATGACGAACACTTCATGACGCAGCCACAGCGCGTCGTCGATTTCCTTGGCAGTCTTGGCTAGCTTGATGTGGATCGGCATGGGCTGTGGTCCGGGTGCTTGCGGGCAGGAAGATGGCAACGGGCGGCGCCCGCGTGCGCGGGCCGGGTCCGTGCGGCCAGCGCGATTCTAGCAGTGCAGGTCCCGACGCTTCCGAGGACTATGCCCATGACGCGCCCGCCGCCCTGGCTGCGCTAGCGCGTCAGGGCGTCGAGCAGGGCGCGGGCCTCGTCTTTCTCCGGGAAATCGTAATCGAGCAGGTAACGCAGGCCGGCGACGACGCTCTGCCGCGCGCTGGCCACGCCGGCCCGTGCGCGCAACTCGGCAAACCGCCTGGTGGCGTGCTCGGCGAGCATCGCGCTCCCGTCACGGGTCTTGCCGGAGTCCTTCAGCAGCGTGCCGTAGGTGTGCAGCACGGCCCAGTTCTGCGGCGCCGCATCGTAGGCCCGCCGGGCCAGCGCCAGCGCGCCGGTCGGGTTCTCCTCGCGCGTGAACCAGGCGAGGTTGTTGAGGGCACTGACGTGGTCCGGCTCGAGTCGCAGCAGTGCCTGGTAGGTCGCCAGTCCGTCCTCGATCCGGCCCAGCAGCATCTGTTTCTCGGCGCGGAACTCGAGCGCCCGCCGATCCTCGGGATGTTCCGCGAGCCAGTCGTCGACGATGGCCAGGGCGGCCTCGCCGTCACCGTCGAGCAGGTGCGCATCGGCGAGCTTGAGGTGCATGCCGAGGTCGCCGGGGTTGTCGCCAACGGCGGCCTCGAGCAGGCCGATGGCCTTCGCGTAGTGCCCGCCAGCCACGGCGAGGTCGGCTTGCAGGGCCTTGACCGCCGGAATTTCAGGGTAGTCCTCCGAGAGCCGCGCGAGCTGCGTCTCGGCGGCCGCGAGATTGCGTCGATTCAGTTCGAGACGCGCCATCGCGAGTCGCGCGGGGTAATAGGCCGGATCGATCTCGAGTGCCTTGCGCAATGCCGCCGCGGCCTGGTCGGCGTCGCCGCTGAGCCCGTGGGCCCGCGCCAGCGAGAAGGCCACGCTGGCGTCCTCGGGCAGCGCCGTCGCGGCGGCCGACAGCGCGGCGACCGCGTCCTCGGCATGCCCGGTTTCGAGATGGGCGTGGCCGAGCAGCGAAAGTACCAGGGGGTGGTCGGGGAAACGCTTGCGCACGCTGCTCAGGTGCGCGATGGCCGGTTCGAAGTTGCGCTCGCGGAC
>JAUIFX010000261.1 GCA_030429865.1 Gammaproteobacteria bacterium
GTTGCCGAACGGATCGTCGGCGGCGCGCACGCAGGCATGCTCGGCAATGTTGCGCACGCGTAGCACGAGTTGTTGCCAGGTCAGCAGCGGCAGCAGCCACAGGGCCGGGTAAACCCAGGCGTGGCCGGCCAGCGCGGCGATGCCGAACAGCGCGAGGTTGGTCAGCGTCTGCGGCCCCAGGTGACGCCAGTAGCGGCGCGCCCGCGCGGCGACGGGCAGCGTGCGCGGACCGAGCGCCTGCGCGATCTGCGCCCGGCGCTGGGCGAAGCCGGTGCGCCCGGTGAGGTCGCGCAACAGCTTGCGCCGCAGGCTCGCGCGGCTGACGGGGTAGTGCCCGGTGAGAATGGTGTCCGGGTCGGTCGGCCCCTGCGTGTCGGCGTGATGCTTGAGGTGGTAGCGGCGGTAGACGTGCGTGTCGGCGAGCGTCGGCCAGGCGCACAACAGTTGCGCAACCCCGCGATTCAGCGCCGGCGTGCGGAACAACGCGCCGTGCGCCGCATCGTGCATGAGGATGAGCAGGCCGAGCTGGCGGCTGCCGATCAGTGCCACCGCGAGGAGATAGGTCAGCGGATTCGGCCACAGCACGACGAGCGCCGCGGCGAGCACGATCACGGCCCACGCATGGGCCACCAGCCACGCACCGCGCCAATCCGAGCGCGCGCGCACGCGCTCGATCTGGGCGGGCGTGAGCAGTTCGGTGGCTGGCGGGACGTGGCGCAAGGGCGGCTCCGGATCCTGATGTATCGCAACGCGGCGCAGGCCGTCGCCGACGCGGGCGCGCTGCGCTGGCAGAAACTGTAACCTTAGAGTGTAATCGGCCCGTATCGTTCCGGCCAGGAAGCCGCCCGCCGGCCTCGCGGGCCACGGCGCCGGTCACCACGCCCCCCCGCGCCCCACCTCGCGATCGCCGCCATGGCTCCCGCTCGCCACACCCCGGATTCCGCCCCATGTCGACACTGTTTCCGCTCCTCGGCAACCAGCTGTTCCCGCCGGCGCTGCTCGCCGGGCAGCGTGACGCGACCTTCCTGCTCGTCGAGGATCGCGGCTTGTGCAGCTACCTGCCGTTCCACCAGCACAAGCTCGTGCTGCTGCTCGCCGCCATGCGCCACCAGGCCGACGCGCTGCGCGAGGCCGGCCACGAGGTCGTCTACCGCAAGCTCGGAGAACCCGGCAACGATGGCCTGTTCGCGGCCATCGCCGAGCTGCTGGCGAGCGGTAGCTATGCGCGCGTGAAGCACTTCGCGGTGTACGGGCGAGAGGCGCGCAGGCGCCTTGGGGCCGTCGTGCAAGCGGCCGACGTCGCGCTCGAGACCCTGCCGAGCCCGCAATTCCTCACCGAGCAGGACGATTTCGATCGCCACCTGCGCAAGGACCGCCCGTTCCTCGCCCGCTTCTACCGCGGCGTGCGCGAACGTTACGGCATCCTGCTCGACGCCGACGGCGGCCCCCGCGGCGGCAAGTGGAGTTTCGACGCCGACAACCGCCGCGCGCTGCCGCGCTCGGTGGCGCCGCCGGCGTGGCCGGCGGTGGCACCCACGCACCACGTCGAAGACTGCATCGCGCTCGTCGCACGCACGTTTGCCGCGCACCCCGGTGACGCGGCGGAATTCGCCTGGCCGGTCACGCGCGACGGCGCGCTCGCCTGGCTGGACGATTTCCTCGCGCAGCGCTTCGCCGATTTCGGCGCCTACCAGGACGCCATCACGCAGCGCTCGCCGCTCGTCTTCCACAGCGCCTTGTCCCCGCTGCTCAATCTCGGCCTGCTGACGCCGCGCGAAGTACTCGAGCGCGCCCTCGACCACGCCGAACGCCATGACGTTCCGCTCAACAGCCTGGAAGGCTTCGTGCGCCAGCTGATCGGCTGGCGCGAGTTCGTACGCGGCGTTCACGAACGCTTCGGCGCCAGCGAAGCGGCCGCCAATCATTTCGGTCACCAGCGCACGCCCGCCAAGAGCTGGTACGCGGGCACGACCGGAATACCGCCCTTGGACGCGGCAATCGCGGGGGCGCGCGCACGTGGCTGGAATCATCACATCGAACGGCTGATGGTCCTCGGCAACCTGATGCTGCTCGCCGAGATCGCACCGCGCCGGGCCTACGAGTGGTTCATGACGATGTACGTCGATGCCTACCAGTGGGTGATGGAACCGAACGTCTACGGCATGGCGCTCTACAGCGACGGCGGACTGTTCGCGACCAAGCCCTACGTGTGCGGTGCGAACTACCTGCTGCGCATGAGCGACCAGGCGCGCGGGCCGTGGTGCGACACCGTCGACGGGCTCTACTGGCGCTTCATCGCGCGGCATCGCGACTTCTTCGAGCGACAGCCCCGCCTGCGCGTCATCACCGGCAATCTCGATCGCATGGCCTCGGCGCGGCGCGAACGCATCTTCGCCGCGGCCGAGGATTTTCTCGCGGTGCATACGACAGCTCCCGAGCGCGGTTGATCGGCCCGGCACGGGACGCAAGAATACCCGCGCAACGTCGCACCCCCTTCAGCGGTTTCCCTCATGCTCGATCAATTCCGACGCCTCGGCGCCGGGCTGTCCACCATCACCGAACGGTGGGTGCCGGACGCCTGGGTGATCTGTCTCATGCTGACCACGGTCGCCATCGTGCTGTGCATCGTCGGCGCCGGCGCGACCCTCGAGGAAACCGTGCTGGCCTGGGGTGCAGGGGTATGGAACCTGCTCGGCCTTGCCATGCAGTTCACCATCGCGATGGTTGCCGCGCACGCCTGCGTCGCTTCGCGCCCCGTCTATCGCCTGTTCGACTGGCTGGCGTCATTGCCGAACCCGGACAAGCCGACCCAGGCCCTGGTTCTCGCCGGTCTGTTCTCGCTCGTCATGGGCTATCTCAACTGGGCCGTGTGCCTCGTGTCCTGCGCGCTGTTCACACCGTTCGTGCTCAAGCGCAACCCCAACGTCGACGTGCGCGTGCTGATCTGCGCCTCCTACCTCGGCCTCGGCACGGTGTGGCACGGCGGACTCTCGGGCTCCGCGCCGTTGATCCTGGCCACCCCCGACAACCCGCTGCTCGACCCCGCCAGTGGTACGGCCGTCGTCTCGCGCCTGTACCCGGTGACGGAGACGCTCTACAACCACTTCAACCTGGTCTTCCTGCTCGTGATCGGCGCAACCGGGCTCGTCACGACCTGCCTGCTGCACCCGCGCGAGGACGTGCGCAAGCTCACGCCCGAGCAGGCCGAGCGCATCATGCCCAAGCCGCCCGAAGTCGATCCGCCGCCGCGCACGCCGGCCGAGTTCATCGACCAGAACCGCTTCTGGATCCTGCTTGCCGTCGTGCTGCTCGGCTACCCGCTGGGGCATTCGATCGTCACCCGGGGTTTCGGCACGAGCTGGACCATCAACGCCTACAACATCACCTTCCTGGTCATCGCCCTCGTCCTGCACGGGCGCGCGCCTTCGTTCCTGCGCGCCTGCCGCAACGGCGTCGACTCCGCCTGGGGCATCATCGTACAGTTCCCGTTCTACGCCGGCATCTTCGGCCTGCTGCAGAATACCGGCCTCGGCAAGTGGCTCGGCGACCTGTTCGCCAACGTCGCCACCACCGCGACCTATCCCTGGATCGTCTACCTGTATTCCGGCTTCATGAACCTGTTCGTGCCCTCGGCCGGTTCGAAATGGATGATCGAAGCGCCCTTCCTGATCCCGGCCGGCGAGCAGCTCGACGTCTCCGTGGTGACGGTGCTCCTCGCCTACGCCTACGGCGACTCC
>JAUIFX010000262.1 GCA_030429865.1 Gammaproteobacteria bacterium
CGAGAGCTCGAGCATCTTCGGATCGATCATGATGAGCCGCACGTCGTCGGGCGTCGACTTGTACATCAGGCTCAGGATCATCGCGTTCAGCGCCACCGATTTGCCGGCGCCGGTGGTGCCGGCGACCAGCAGGTGCGGCATCTTGGCGAGGTCGACCACGGTCGGCTGGCCGGCGATGTCCTTGCCGAGCGCCATGGTCAGCTTGGAGCCGCTCTTGTCGTACACGTCGGACTTGAGGATGTCGGACAGCGAGACGATTTCGCGCTGCTCGTTGGGGATCTCGAGGCCGATGCAGGTCTTGCCGGGGATCACTTCCACCACGCGCACGCTGACCGTCGACAGCGAGCGCGCGAGATCCTTCGCCAGGTTGGTGATGCGGCTGGCCTTGATTCCGGGCGCCGGCTCGAGCTCGAAGCGCGTGATCACGGGGCCCGGATGCACCGCCACGACCTCGACGTCGATATTGAAGTCCTTGAGCTTGAGTTCGACCTGGCGCGACATCGCCTCGAGCGCCTCGGGCGAATAGCCGCCGCTGCTCGCCCGCGGCGTGTCGAGCAGGCTGAGTTCGGGCAGGCCGTTCTGCAGCGCGCGCTCGAACAATGGCTCCTGCTTCTCCCGCTCGACGCGCTCACTCGGCGGCGGCGCGACCACGCGCGGTTCGATGCGCGGTGGCGGGCGCTGCTCCTTGCGCTCGGTCTCCTCCCTGACCACGGCCACGCGCTCGCGGCGCGCCTGGCGTCCGCGCCACCAGTCGAGCAGTTCCTCGCCCCGCAGGCGCGCCTGTTCCCAGCCGCGCAGCGCCCAGGCGCCGGTAACGTCCATCAGCCACAGCCACGACAGGCCGGTGAACAGCGTGATGCCGGTGAGGAACAGCGCGACCAGCAGGAGCACGCCGCCGACCGGCCCGCAGGCGGTGAACGCGCCGCTGCCGACGACGTCGCCGAGGATGCCGCCGGCCTGGTGCGGGCTCTCGGCCACCACGCCACCGCCGCGGATCCAGAACAAGGCGCAGCCCGTAACCAGGGTGAACGTGGCGCCGACGAAGCGCACGCCGAAATGCAGGTAGTCGGCGAAGAACACCTGGGCGCCTTCGCGGACCAGCAGCCAGGCCCAGTACAAGGCCATGAACGGCAGCAGGTAGGCGAAGTGGCCGAACAGGTACAGTGCGATGTCGGCGACCCAGGCGCCGACTACGCCACCCTGGTTGTGAATGACCTCGGGACTACCGGCGTGCGACCAGCCGGGATCGGCCGGATGGAAACTCAGCAGGGCAACCAGCAGGAACAGCGAAACGCCCCCGGCGGCGATCAAGATGCCCTCCTTGAGACGGTTGACGAGGTGTCCGGTGAACGGGAACGAGACCTCGGAAGCTTTGCGAACGGCGTGCGACATGGGCAGTAGGCTGGAACCGGTCTCGAGCTCGTTCATGGCCGTGCATGAACTCGCAACCGGTTCTATTAAATTCGTTTCTCCGATTAACCGAATAAACTTATGTTATATAAATAAAAAATAATGGTAGCTCCGAATCCACGTGAAGACCAGCCCCGCGTGCGTCCGGGCACCCCGCCGCGGGCCCGTCGCTGGCGCGTGCTGCGTGCGTCGGCGCTCGCCGCCGCACTCGCCTGGCTGCTCGCCTGCGGCACGCTTGCTGCAATGCAGCATTCGCTGGTTTTCCGGCCCGTGCGCGGCCTCACGGCAACCCCGGAGACGCGCGGCCTGACCTTCGAGGACGTCATCCTGACCACCGCCGACGGCGTCGCCATCCATGGCTGGTACGTGCCCGCGCCGCACGGCGCGCGCGGTCGGCACGTGCTGTTCCTGCACGGCAACGCCGGCAACCTGTCACACCGCCTGTACACCCTCGAGGCGCTGCACCACCTCGGCCACCCGGTCCTGGCCATCGATTACCGCGGCTACGGACGCTCCGGCGGACGCCCGAGCGAAGACGGCCTGCATGCCGACGCGCTGGCCGCGTGGCGCTATCTCACCGCGGAACGCGGCGTCGCGCCCGCCGACATCGTGCTCTACGGCCGCTCGCTCGGCGGCGCCGTCGCGGCGCGCCTGGCCGCGGCGGTCGCGCCGGGCGGGCTGGCGCTGGAGTCGACCTTCCCCAGTCTCCGCGAGCTCGCGGCACGGCACTACCCGTACGCGCCGGCGGGGTGGCTGCTGGCCTACGAGTTCGACACCGCGGCCCATCTCCGCAACCTGCGCTGCCCGCTGCTCATCGCGCACGGCCGCGACGACGAAATCGTGCCCTGGCCACTCGCCGCACGCCTCGCCGCGAGCGCACCACCGCACACCTTCGTGGCCCTGCGCGGCAGCCACAATCGTGCTTTTCGCGCGAGTGCCGCTAACTACCACGGGCGCCTGCGGGCCTTCATTGGCGAAAGCGCCGGCTCAACGGCCGGTGCGGGCCGTACACCGCGTCGCGGGAACCCGGCCCCGGTTGTCACGACACCACGACAATGAGGCCTGGGACAATGAAGCCGGGGAGAATGAAGCCGAGCCCGCATGCGTCACCGACGCCGGCAAGCGCCGTGATCGCGCGCCGACCGTGCAAAACCCCATTCGCCGGCGCCCCGCTGTGCGCCGCCAAACGCCGCCTGACCCCATGAAAATCCAGTATTTCTCGGACATCCACCTCGAATTCGGGCCGGCCAGGCTGGCCGAGACCGACGCCACGGTGATCGTCGCCGCCGGCGACGTCGACGTTGGCGCATCCGGCGTCCGCTGGCTGCGCCAGAGCGGCCGGCCGACCGTCTACGTGTGCGGCAACCACGAGTTCTACGGCGGTGAGATTGGCGCCGTGCAGGACGCCATCCGCGCCGCCACGGCCGGCACCAACGTGCACTTCCTCGAATGCGAGGCGGTCGTCATCGACGGCGTGCGCTTTCTCGGCACCACGCTGTGGACCGATTTCCTCGGCGCCGACGAGGACGAGCTGTTCGCCCTCTCCACGCGCATGAACGACTACCTGCAGATCCGCTGCGGCGTGCGCGGCCTGACGCCGCAGGACGTGCTCGGCTTCCACGTTCGCGCGCGCGACTGGCTCGTCGCTGCGCTGGCCCGCCCTCACGAAGGCCCGACGGTCGTCGTCACCCACCACGCCCCGCTGCTCGAGAGCTGGCACGAGAGTCCGACCTCGCCGCTGCGCGGCGCGTACTGCAACGATCTCGCCGCACTTCTGCACAGCCACCGCATCGATGCCTGGATCCACGGCCATGTGCATGCCGCCACCGACTACCGCCTTGGCGGCGCGCGCGTGGTCTGTAACCCGCGCGGCTACCAAGGCTTCCAGCCGGTCGCCGCATTCGATCCGACGCGGGTCATCGAATTGTGAGCGCGGCGGCGACGCCGCATTGCGCACGGGTCGGGCTGGTTGCTAGCATGCTCCGTTCGCGAAGCCGCGAGCACGCGGGCCCGCCACGGCGCCGCAGGCGCGACGGTCGCGCGGCGCAGTGGCCGCGCGATGAACGCACTTCGCAGAACGACGCGCAACGGCGCCCGCGGTCGGCCCGCGGTCGGCGTGCACCGCCGGTTCAGCCTGTCCCGAATCTCCGCCACCCCAGCGACACCATCATGGGCGCCAAGAAAACCACCTACCGCATCACTTTCCACAACCAGGGCAAGGTCTACGAAATCTACGCCCGGGACGTGCACCAGAGTGGCCTGTTCGGCTTCATCGAAGTCGAGAAGATCGTCTTCGGCGA
>JAUIFX010000078.1 GCA_030429865.1 Gammaproteobacteria bacterium
GTGTTGCCGGGCAGCGACACGAGACAGGCCGTTCCGTGGCGCCCCGCGTACCAGCCGTCGCCAACGAGGTATGCCGGCGCCGTGTGAATCGAGTGCGGTGCCGGACTGCCATCCGGCCGGCCCGGGAATGGTCCAGCAGCCGCCGTCAAGACCTTAACCACAAGATTATGAATAAGTCGTAACTAACTAATAAAATAAATAATTTTTGTTTTTTTTCTGCTTCTTTGGGAACGCAAGCCTGTGCCCGCAACGCGACCTGGGCCAGGCCGCTCGCCGGTATTCAGACACGGCGTTCACGATTCTTCACGGCAGGAACCGGGAGAACAGCCGCTAGTGGTGCGCTTATTGCTCCCTCCCTGCCAACCCCATCGAGGAATCATTTCATGCGCACGAGAACAACGACCCTGGCACTACTCCTTTGTGGCCTGATGGCGCTGCCGCTGACCAGCTCGGCGGTCATCATCGATTTCGACGACCAGTTCTTCACCGCGCCGTTCAGCGGCCCGGTGACGGAAGACGGTTTCACCTACGAAGCGCTCTCGCCCGGTCTCGCCCTGCTCGATGTCGGCGGCAACCCGGATGTCTACCTCACTGCCGGCGCGCCCGGCACACTGGGAGTGACGCGCAGCGGGGGTGGCTTGTTCACTTTCGACGGCATCGACGTGCTGGGCGTCGGCAGCGACGCCGGCGCCGCGATCGGCTTCGACGGCTACCTCAACGGTGCGCTCACCACGACCATCGACCTGGCTACCACCGGCAACTGGGCAACGCTGTCTAGCGGCGCCTTCGCGGGCATCGCCATCGACGAGCTGCACATACGCCTCGCGGCGACCTCGCTGCAGAGTCGGACCGGCATCGACAACATCGTGCTCACGGCAGCAACCGGTTCGCCGGGCGGCAACGTCCCCGAGCCGACCTCGCTCGCTCTGCTCGGCCTCGGCCTGGCCGGTGCGTTTCGGGGGCGTCGTCGGCGCGCCTGAGCGACACGGGCAAGCTCAAAGAAAACCCGCTGCGGCGGGTTTTCTTTTGCGCCGCGGCAGACCTCAGCGCAGCGCTTTCAGGCCGCGTACGAGTTCGTGCAGCGCCTTGGCGTTGAACGCGGGCAGGAAGTGATCGACGTAGGGCAGGGCGGCCTTCATGCCGGCCGCGCGCACCGTGAAGGTGCTCGCGCCGAACATGGGATTGATCCAGACCAGCGTGCGGATCTGCCGCTTGGCGGCGGCGAGCTCCTCGCGAATGCGTGCGACGTCGCCGTTGTCATAGCCGTCGCTGATCACCACCAGCACCGTGGCGCGCGCCGAGCCTTCGCGCAGGATGCCGCGATTGAGTTCGGCGAGCGCCGCACCGATGTCGGTACCGCCCGACCAGTGGCGCACCTTGTCAGCCACCGAGCGCAGCGTTTCTGGCACGCTGCGGCGCCGCAGCAGGTTCGTGATCTCGGTCGTACGTGTACTGAACACGACGGTGCGCGAGGACTTCAGCGCCTGCTGCAGGCCGAGCATCAGCTGCAGCAGGAAGGGATTGAACGCGTCCATCGAACCCGACACGTCACTCAGCAGCACGATGCGCGTCTTGCGCGTCTTGGGCTTGACGCGCGCCAGCTCGACGAGGTCCAGGCCGTGGCGGACGTTGCGGCGCACCGTGCGCCTGAGGTCGACCCGTGCGCCGCGCCGCGCCGCCCTGACCCGGCGCGAGGGCCGCGTGGCGAGGCGCCGCGCGAGCTCGCGGATGAGCTGCTCGAGCGGCGGCGCATCGTCGTCCCAGCGCAGTGCCAGGTTGGCGCGCCGCTGGACTTCCTCGGCACCGGTGGCCTCGGTCTCCGACAACATCTCGCGGTGGGCCTCGTTGGACCGGCCGGCCGGCAGGTCGCCCTGGATCATCTCCGAACGGGCGAGGATGTAATCGCCTTCGTACGCGCCGTCCAGCTCGCCCCAGTAGGTGCGGTAGACGCGGTCGAAGAGCACCTCGTCCTCGCGGCTCGAGACGAGGTTGGTGCGCAGCGCGAGGCGGTAATCGTCGGGGCGGCGCCAGTCGATCGCATCGAGGGCACGAAAGACGTCGATGGCGCGCGCGTGGGTGACCGCGAGGCCCGCCTCGCGCGCCGCCCGGCACAGTGCGAGCGTGTGCGCCGTCAACGACGCACCGGCCGCGGCCGGATCGGGCGCCATCAGACGCCGGGCTCGCGCTCGACGGCTTGCCCCTCCAGCAGGGCCTCGAGATCGAGCCGATCGAGCCGGTTGATGTCCTCGCGGTACTTGAGGACCACGCCGGCGGTCTCGCGCAACGTCTCGGGCAGGATGTCCTTCAGGTCCAGGCCGAGCAGGGCACGCGCCCAGTCGAGCGCCTCGGCCACGCCGGGCCGCTTGTAGAAATCGACCGCGCGCAGGCCGCGCATGACCTCGGCGACGCGGTCCGCGAGGCGTGCCTCGATCCCGGGCACGCGGCGCAGGATGATCTCGCGCTCCTTGTCCGGCGCCGGGTAGTCGATCCACAGGTACAGGCAGCGCCGCTTGAGCGCATCGTTGAGCTCGCGCGTGCGGTTGGAGGTCAGGATCACGACCGGCCGCTGCGCGGCGACGAAGGTGCCGAGTTCGGGCACCGTGACCTGGAAATCGGAGAGGATCTCGAGCAGGAAGGCCTCGAACTCCTCGTCGGCCCGGTCGACCTCGTCGATCAACAGCACGGCCGGCCGCGGCCCGGGGTGGCGGATGGCCTGCAGCAGCGGACGTGCGAACAGGAACTGCTCACCGAAGATGGTCTGCTCGAGGGTGTCGCGGCGCGCCGCGTCGGCCTCGGCGAGGCGGATCTCGAGGATCTGGCGGGCATAGTTCCATTCGTAGAGCGTGGCGGCGGCGTCGAGCCCCTCGTAGCACTGCAGGCGTATGAGCGGCGTGTCGAGCACGGCGGCGAGGACCTTGGCCACCTCGGTCTTGCCGACGCCGGCCTCGCCTTCGAGCAGCACCGGCTTTTCGAGATCGAAGGCGAGCTTGGTGGTCAGGCTCAAGGGGCGGTCGGCGACGTAATCGTGCCGATCGAAGATGTCCTCGACGTCCTCGATACGCCGAAAGGGGTGTTGCCAGGGCTTGTTGGAGTCGTTCATCGATGAGAGGTCGCTGATCGTCGCCGCCGGGTGCCCCGCGGCCGCGCGATGGCTGGCCACGGCCCCGTACGCGGCGGTATTCTAGGGAGTGTCGTTCGTTCGACCACGCCGATGCCTCGATGCAGCGGTAACGTGGCGAGGCCGCAGGCGCGGAGGCGCCATTCTACAGGACGGCGGGGTAACGCCGGCGTGGCGGGACGGCCGCCGAAGCCGGTGGCCACAGCGCAGCCACGCGCCGGAGGCAGCACCACGTGCCACGCAGCGCGTTGCCACGGGGCGGGCAGCTGCGCCGGTGCGGTGGCGAAACGAACGAGCAGGACTTACCGGCGGCGACGCCGGCTCCGGCAGGGCGACTGCCCGCGCGACGACCTCGACGAACTGGACCAAACGACCCTGGAGATCCCATGAGCGACACTTTCAACGCCATCGTGGCCGAAAAGAGCGAGGACGGCACGTTCTCCGCCGGCCTCAAGACCCTGAGCCTGGCCGAGCTGCCCGACGAACCGGTGCTCGTCGACGTCGAATACTCGACGGTCAACTACAAGGACGGTCTCGCGGTAACCAACACCGCGCCGATCTGCCAGAAATTCCCCATGGTCTGCGGCATCGACCTCGCCGGCACGGTGGCCGAATCGAACACCGAGGCCTGGCAGCTCGGCGACAAGGTGCTGGTCAACGGCTACGGCCTGTCCGAGCGCCACTGGGGCGCTTACAGCCAGAAGCAGCGCGTCAACCCCGACTACCTCGTGCGCATCCCGGCCGCATTCACCACCGAAGAGGCGATGGCCATCGGCACCGCGGGCTACACCGCGATGCTTGCGGTCAACGCCATCCGCGACCAGGGCACGAAGCCCGAAGACGGCCCGATACTCGTCACCGGCAGTGCGGGCGGCGTCGGCTCGGTCGCGATCATGCTGCTCGCCAGGCTCGGCTACGAGGTCACCGCGAGCACCGGCCGTCCCGAGACGACCGATTACCTGAGGTCGCTGGGCGCGACCAACGTCATCGCGCGCGACGAGCTGTCGCGCAAGTGCAAGCCGCTGGAGAAGGAGCTGTGGGCCGGCACGGTCGACAGCGTCGGCTCGACCACGCTCGCCACGGCGCTCGCGCAGACGCGCTATAACGGCGTCGTCGCTGCCTGCGGCCTGGCTGGCGGCGCCGACCTGCCCGGCACCGTGATGCCGTTCCTGCTGCGCAACGTGCGCCTGCAGGGCATCGATTCGGTGATGGCGCCGATGGCGGCACGCGAGCGCGCCTGGCACGACCTCGCCCAGCTGCTCGACCCCAAGCGTCTCAAGGACGTCTACCGGGTCGAACCGCTGGCCCGCGTGCCCGAGCTTTGCGCGTCCATCCTGCGCGGTGAGATCAAGGGCCGCGTCGTGATCGACGTGAACGCCTGAGGGTGGACCGCGAAATCTTACAAATAACTTTATAAAAACTCTTCAATTAATTGTTTTAGTTAACAATTAAATCGAATCTTGAGATTCTACTCGAGCTTCGGATCGCTCCTGGCGGCGTACGCGGCGAGACCGTGGCGCCGCCGCGCGGTGGGCTATAATCCGCCGCCTCGCCGCCGCCCCGCAGACTGCCCGGGCGGCCCCCGGAACGCCTAATCGATAAAGGACAGAACTCATGGGAGACGTAGTCAGCTACAGCCGAGAAGGTGAGATCGCCGTCATCACCGTCAACAATCCCCCGGTCAACGCGCTCTCGCTGCCGGTGCGCAAGGGCCTGCAGGACTGCTTCCGCCAGTTCGCCCAGGACGCCGACGCCAAGGCCGCGGTGCTCATCTGCGACGGCCGCACCTTCATCGCCGGCGCCGACATCACCGAGTTCGGCAAGCCGCCGGAAGACCCCTGGCTGCCCAAGGTCATCCACGAGATGGAGGCCTGCGAGAAGGTCATCGTCGCCGCCATCCACGGCACCGCACTCGGCGGCGGCCTCGAAACCGCCATGGGCTGCCATTACCGCTGCGCCGTGCCGAGCGCCCAGATCGGCCTGCCCGAAGTGACGCTAGGCCTGCTGCCGGGGGCTACCGGCACACAACGCCTGCCGCGCCTGATCGGCCCCAAGGCCGCGCTCGACGCGATGGTCTCCGGGCGCCCCATGCCGGCGAAGAAGGCGCATGCCGCCGGCGCCATCGACGAACTCGTCGAGGGCGACCTGAAAGAAGGCGCGATTGCCTACGCGAAAAAGCTCGTCGCCGCCGGCGCCAAGCCGCGCCGCCTGAGCGAGGAGAGCGTCGACACGAGCGACATTGACGAGCATTTCTTCGCCGAGTACCGCAACTCGATCGCGCGCCAGGCGCGCGGCTTCTTCGCGCCCGAACAGATCATCAAGTGCGTCGAAGCGGCCGTGTCGCTGCCCTACGAGGAGGCCGTCAAGCGCGAAAACGAGCTCTTCATGGAATGCATGATGTCCTCGCATTCCGCCGCCCAGCGGCACCTGTTCTTCGCCGAACGCGCCTGTCAGAAGGTCCTCGACGTGCCGGCCGACACGCCCAAGCGGGACATCAAGAAGGTCGCCGTCATCGGCGGCGGCACGATGGGCGGCGGCATCGCGATGAACTTCGCCAATGCCGGCATCCCGGTGGTCCTCAAGGAGATCAACGACGAAGCGCTCGAGCGCGGTCTCGGCATCATCCGCGGCAACTACGACAACACGGTGAAGAAGGGCCGCCTGAGCCAGGAAGCCATGGACCAGTGCATGGACCTGATCTCCGGGACCGTGGATTACCAGGGCATCGACGACTGCGACCTCATCATCGAGGCGGTGTTCGAGAACATGGCGCTGAAAAAGGAGATTTTCGGCGAGCTGGACAAGGTGGCCAAGAAAGGCGCGATCCTCGCCAGCAACACCTCGACCCTCGACATCGACGAGATCGCCGCGTGCACCAGCCGCCCCGAGGACGTCATCGGCTGGCACTTCTTCGCGCCGGCGAACGTCATGACCCTGCTCGAGCTCGTGCGCGGCAAGAAGACCGCCAAGGACGTCATCGCGACCTCGATGGCGATGGCCAAGAAAATCCGCAAGACCGCGGTGCTGGTCGGCGTCTGCTTCGGCTTCGTCGGCAACCGCATGTTCTTCCCCTACCAGCGCGAAGCCGGGCTGATGATGCTCGAGGGCGTGCCGGCCGACCGTATCGACAAGGTCGCCTACGAGTGGGGCTGGGCGATGGGCCCGAACGGCGTCGCCGACCTCTCCGGCCTCGACGTGCTGGTCAAGGTCAAGAACGAGTGGACCGAGCGGCCCGACGACCCGGCACTGTGGGTGGTGATCGAAAAGCTGGTCGAGCAGGGCCGCATGGGCCAGAAGACCAAGGCCGGCATCTTCGACTACTCGGGCCGCGCGCCGGTGCCGTCCGCGCAGACCGCCGCGATCGCCAAGGCCGAAGCCGAGCGGCTCGGCATCGAGCAGCGTCCCGACATCAGCGACGAAGAGATCATCGAGCGCCTGATGTATTCGATGATCAACGAAGGCGCGCTGATCCTCGAAGAGGGCATCGCGATGCGCCCGAGCGATATCGACGTCGTGTTCGTGCACGGCTACGGCATGCCGCGCTACCGCGGCGGGCCGATGCACTACGGCGACGCAGTCGGTCTGGACAAGGTCGTCGCGGCGATGGAGAAGTACCGCAAGCGTTACGGCGACACCTACTGGAAACCGGCGCCGCTGCTCGCCAAGCTGGCCAAGGAAGGTAAATCCTTCGACGACTGGGCGGCCGAGAACGCCTGATCCCCTTATCCCCCCGTATCTCCCGGGACGCCGCGCGGCGTCCCGGGATCCTGCGCCGCTACGCTCGCCTGCCCCGAGCGGCAAGCCTCGTGCCCGGACCCAGGCCGCCCGTCCCCTGCACGCTGCACGCGTCCGATACGCACGCAACCCCGTCATGCGCCTGCTGTAGCGCGCGTCGACCGACGAGGCGCGATTACTGCGCACGCCGCAATGCGCTGTGCACGTGTCGTCGCCGCCGCTTGCCATGATGCGGCTCGGTGGCGCGGTTGACAGTGCGAAAAGGCCTCGTTAATTTGTCCGGACAAATTTGAGCCAGGCGCCGAAGCATCGCTGACGCGTGCAAACGGGGGCATGCATGCACTACGAGACGATCGACGACATCATCGCCGCGGACGGCCTGCGGCTGGTACTCGTTCAGGGCTTCCCGAGCCCCTGGGGCCAGGCCGCCAAGGCCATGATGGACTACAAGCAGCTCACGTATCGCGTCGGACCGCAGGAAGCCGGCGGCGAGAACGCCGCGTTGCGGGCCTGGGCCGGCACCAACAGCGGCCCGGTCGTAGCCTGGAACGAAGCGCGGCCGGTCAACCGCTGGGACGACATCCTGATGCTCATCGAGCGGCTGGCGCCGCCTCGCCCGCTGCTCCCGGCGACGGCGGCCGAACGGGTCCAGGTGCTGGGGCTTGCCCATGAGATCTGTGGCGAACTCGGCCTCGGTTGGAACCGGCGTCTCGACATGTTCCGCCCGGCCATGGAGAGCGACGAACCGCCCGCGGCAATCGCCGCCATGGCCGCGAAATGGGGCTACACCCCGGAATCCGCGGCCGCGGCCAACGACCGTGTCGTCGATACCCTGCGTCTGCTCACCAGCGTGCTCGAGGCCCAGAGCGCGCGCGGCAGCGAGTACTTCGTCGGCGATGGACCCACCGCGGTCGATTTCTACTGGGTCATGTTCAGCAACCTGGTCGATCTGATGCCGCCCGAGTGGTGTCCGCTCGACGATGCGCTGCGTCCACTGTTCAGCAACGTTCCCGAGGTCATCCGCGCAGCCGTCGATCCGCTACTGCTGACGCATCGCGAGCGCTTTCTGCACGCGCACTGTGTCGTCCCCATGGAACTCTGAGGCGAGGAGCCGCCGCCATGGTGCAGGGCTGGAAAGCGATCGGGCCGCAGCGCTATCGCGAGACGTTCGGGCGCTATTTCGAGGATTTCACTGTCGGTGACGTCTACGAGCACCGGCCGGGTAAGACCGTCACCGAGCAGGACAACCACCTGTTCACGCTGCTCACCCTGAACACGCACCCGATCCATTTCGACCGCGAGTTCGGCGCGGCCAGCGAGTTCGGCCGGAATCTGGTCGTCAGCCCCTATACGCTCGCGCTGCTGATCGGCATGAGCGTCACCGATTGCAGCCAGAAGGCCATCGCCAATCTCGGCATGGAGGCGGTCAAGTTCACCGCGCCGGTCTTCGCCGGCGACACCCTCTACGCCGAGAGCGAGGTGCTGGCCAAGCGGGCGAGCTGCTCGCGGCCGGGGCAGGGTGTGGTCACAATACTCACCCGCGGCCACAAGCAGACCGGCGAGCTGGTGTGCGCCTTCGAGCGCAACATGCTGATCCCGGCGCGCGGCGAGGCCGTGGAGGACCGCATCGACAACTATTGAGAGAAGACCCGCCACGATGACCACCGATACCGCGCACCTCGACGCCGGCGACGAGCAACTGGTTCTCGACGCCATCGACAAATGGCTCGAACAGAAAGTGAAGCCGGTCGCCATGGAGCTCGAGCACGACGACGAATACCCGGCCGAGCTGGTCGAGGACATGAAGGAGCTCGGCCTGTTCGGCGCGCTGATCGCGCCCGGGTACGGCGGTCTCGGCCTGTCCGCGACGACCTACGCGAAGATCGTCACGCGCATCTCCGAGGAATGGATGAGCCTGACCGGCATTTTCAACTCGCATCTCATGATGGCGCGCATCGTCGAGCGCTACGGCACCGACACGCAGAAGGACTACTGGCTGCCGCGCTTCGCGAGCGGCGAGCTGCGCGGCGGCCTCGGCCTGACCGAGCCCGACGCAGGCACCGACTTGCAGGGCATTCGCACCCAGGCGCGGCGCGTCGGGGATCAATACATCGTCAACGGCACCAAGACCTGGATCTCGAACGCCATCGAGGGGCATTGCGTCGCCCTGCTGGTCAAGACCGACCCGGAGGCGCAGCCGCGCTACAAGGGCATGACGATGCTCATCGCGCCCAAGATCGACCCTGAAACCCGCCAACCGCTGCCCGGCGTGCGCAACGGCCGCAAGCTCGAGAAGCTCGGCTACAAGGGTATCGACTCGGGCGAGTTCATCTTCGAGGACTACGCCTGCGACGCGGCGCTGTCACTGGTCGGCGGCGAGGAAGGCCAGGGCTTCTACATGGCCACCGGCGGGCTCGAGATCGGGCGCATCAACATCGCCGCGCGCGGCGTCGGCATCGCGCGCCGCGCGCTGCGCGAATCGGTCGCCTACAGCCAGGTGCGCAAGACCATGGGCAAGCCGATCTGCGAGCACCAGGCGATCCAGCTCAAGCTCGGCGAGATGGCGGCGAAGACGCGCGCCGCGGAGCTGCTCGTCGCCGATGCCGCGAGTGCCTACGACCGCGGCGAGCGCGTCGACCTCGAGGCCGGCATGGCGAAGTACTTCGCCTCGGAGACCGCGGCCGAGGTCGCGTTCGAGGCGATGCGCATCCACGGCGCCTACGGTTATTCCAAGGAATACCCGATCGAGCGCCTGTACCGCGACGCACCGTTGCTATGCATCGGCGAGGGCACCAACGAGATGCAGCGCATCATCATCGCGAAGCAGCTGGTCAAGCGGAATCCCGTCTGAGCCTCAGGCCGAGGCTCGGCCCCGCGGTAGCGTGTCGCGTATTCAACGGCCCGGCGAACCGGGCCCCACAGGAGGAGACGAGCCTTGAGCACAGTCCGCGTCGCCGTCGACATCGGCGGGACCTTCACCGACATCTGCATCCTCGACGAGGCGACCAGCGAGCTGCGCATCGCCAAGGTGCCGTCCTCGGCCGATCCGATCGACGCCGCGCTGGAAGGCCTGGTGAATGCGGAGGTCGACCTCGCCGACGTCAGCCTGTTCGCCCACGGCACCACGGTCGCGACCAACGCCCTGATCGAGCGCAAGCTGCCGCACGCCGCGATGGTCACGACGCGCGGCTTTCGCGACGTCATCGAGATCGGCCGTTCGACCAAGGAAGACCTGTGGGATGCCTACCGGGACAATCCACCGCCCTACATCCGCCGCCGTGACCGCCTGACCCTCACCGAGCGCACCAGCGCCGCCGGCGTCGTGGAAGTACCGGTCGACGAAGCCGAAGCCCGCGCGCTCGCGGCCAAGCTGCGCAAACGCGGCTACCAGGCGATTGCCGTCTGCTTCATGAACTCGTTCGCCAACGCCGCCAACGAGCTCGCGCTGAAGGCGATCCTCGAAGAAGAACTGCCGGGCGTCGCCATCTCGACCTCGGCCGAGGTTCTGCCCGAAATCTTCGAGCACGACCGCTTCTCGACCGCCGTCGTCAACGCCGTGCTGCAGCCGGTCGTCGGCGCCTACGCCAAGCGCATGCAGGAACGCCTGGCGGCGGGCGGATACAACAGCGACCTGCTGTTGCTGCACTCCGGCGGTGGCGTCATGACCCCGCGCACCGTCGACCGCCAGGCCGCGCGCCTGGCCAGCTCCGGCATCGCCGCCGGCGCCATCGCCAACCGCTACATCGGCGGCCTTTGCGGTTATCCCAACTCGATCGGCTTCGACATGGGCGGCACCAGCACGGATGTCTCGCTGGTCTTCGAAGGCGAATCGACGACCACGCGCGACTGGCACATCGAATACGGCCACCCGATCTGCTTTCCGAGCATCGACATCAAGACCATCGGCGCCGGCGGCGGCTCGATCGCGTGGATCGACGAAGCCGGCAGCCTGCGCAACGGCCCGCAGTCGGCAGGCTCAATTCCCGGGCCGGCCTGCTACGGCCGCGGCGGCGAGTTACCGACCAATACCGACGCCAACCTCGTGCTCGGCCGCCTCGGCGGCAACCTCGTCGGCGGCGGGCTCGAACTCGACGTCGCGCGCGCCCGCGCCGCCATCGAGGCCCACGTCGCGCGACCGCTCGGCATGGACGTCGAAAGCGCGGCGCGCGCCATCATCAAGGTCGCCAACGCCAACATGGCCGACGCCGTGCGCCTGGTCTCGATCATGCGCGGCTACGACCCGCGCGACTTCGCGCTGATCGGCTTCGGCGGCGCCGGCGCCCTGCACGCCGCGGCGATGGCGCGCGACCTCGCCGTACCGACCGTCATCGTACCGCCGCATCCCGGCGTGACCTCGGCGCTGGGCTGCCTGCTGGTCGACATCCGCCACGACCTGCTCACGACCTGGCTGGCCGACGCCGCACAGGCCGACGCCGGCGCCATCGAGAACGAGTTCGCCAAGCTCGAACAGGAGGCGCGCGAGCGGCTGCGCCACGAAGGCGTCGGCAGCGCCGACATCGTACTCACGCGCAGCATCGACATGCGCTACACCGGGCAATGGCGCTCGCTCGCGGTACCGGTCGGCGCGCCGTTCGACGACGTCGCCGCCGCGGTGCGCGGCTTCGAGGCCGCCCACCAACGCGAGTACAACTACCTGCGCGAGGGCGCGAGCGTGGAAATCTTCCGCCTCAACCTGACCGCGGTCGGCCTCACGCCCAAGGCTTCGCTGAAACGCCACGACCCGGTCGACGTCACCCCGGAGCCACGCACGCGCCGCGCCGTCGTGTTCGACGAGGGCACGCTGGACACCGCCGTGTACTGGCGGCCCGACCTGCCCAGCGGCGCCCGCATCGAGGGTCCCGCGGTGCTGCAGCAGTTCGACGCGACGACGCTCGTACCGCCGGGCGCGAGCGCCAGCGTCGACCCCTGGCTCAACCTCGTCATCACGGTCTGAGGAGACGTCCATGGACAAGCCACTCACCGCCGCCAGCACGCTCGACCCGGTCACCTTCGAGGTCCTGCGCAATGCCTTCGTCAACATCGTCGACCAGATGGCCGAACAGGTGCGGCGCACCTGTTACTCGTTCGTCGTCTACAACCGCGACTTCTCGAACGCCTTGTGCGATGCCGAGGGCAACACGGTCGCGCAGGGCAACCAGGATCTCGCCGCCCACGTCGGCACGCTGCACTACACCTGCAAGGCCGTAATCGCCGAGTTCGGCGACGACATCCACGACGGCGACGTGTTCCTGATCAACGACCCCTACAGCGGCGGCACGCATTTCAGCGATACCCGCGTACTGCTGCCGATCTTCTACGACGGCGAGCTGATCGCCTGGAGCCAGGCCAACGGCCACTGGGCCGACATGGGCGGCAGCGTGCCGGGCTCGTTCGACGTCACCGCGCGCGACATGTTCAAGGAAGGCATCCGCATCCCGCCGGTGCGCATCTGGCGGCGCGGCGAATACTGCGCTGACGTCGCGCGCCTGATCGCGAAGAACACGCGCGATCCGGACGCCATCATCGGCGACATGGACGCGCAGACCCAGGCCACGCGCATCGCCGGCCGCGAGCTGCTGCGCCTGTGCGAGAAGTACGGCGGCGACACCATCAAGACGGCTTTCGCCGAGATCCAGGACTACGTCGAGCGCGCCGTGCGCCTGCGCCTCGCCGAGCTGCCGGACGGCAGCTGGGAAACCGTCGATTTCGTCGACCAGGACCCGGCGGGGGAGGAGGGCCTGATCCCGATCCGCGTGCGCCTGACCATCCGCGGCGACCAGGCCGAGTTCGACTTGACTGGCTCACACGGCACCATCGGCTCGATGTACAACTGCGCCTTCGGCGGCACGTTCGCCGGCATCGTCTCCGGCATGAAGACGTTCTTCCCCGACGTGCCGCTGAACGCCGGCCTCTATCGCGCCCTGACCGTGACGGTGCCCGAGGACAGCATCGTCAGCGCGCGCTGGCCGGTCGCGGTGTCCGGCTTCGTGATGTGCTTCGAGAAGATCATGAACGCGATCTTCGAGCTCTTCTCGCGCATCATGCCGGAGCGCGCCATGGCCTGTGCATTCAACATCGAGTACCTGCAGACCGGCGGCTACGACAAACGCAGCGCGGCGCGCCCCTACTTCATGCTCTACGACTGGCTGGCCGGTGGCTGGGGCGGGCGCAACGGCCGCGACGGACTCGGCGTGACGGCGTCCTGCTTCGGCGTCGGCCTCATGATCCAGCCGGTCGAAGGCCAGGAACGGCTGTGCCCGGTACGCACCGACAAGCTCGAAATCGTCACCGACTCGGCCGGCCCCGGCGAGTGGCGCGGCGGCGTCGGCCTCGACAAGGCGGGCACGATACTCGACGTCGACAACTGCGTATTCTCCTATTTCTGCGACCGCGAGCGCGCCATCGTCTGGGGCATCGAGGGCGGCCTGCCGGCGCGCCCGCACGGCCTGTGGCTGGAGCCGCCCGGCGAGGCGCCGCGTTTTCTCGGCGCGGTCTTCTCCGACGTGCCCGTCGCCGAGGGCGCACGCTTCTGGCGCGGCACCTCGGGCGGCGGCGGCTACGGCGACCCGCTCGAGCGCGATCCGAAGCGCGTGCTCGAGGACGTCGTCGATGATTACGTCTCGCTCGAACGGGCGCGCCGCGACTACGGCGTGGTGCTCGAGGTGGTCGACGCCGATCTCGCCGAGTACCGGGTGGACGAGGCCGCAACGCGGGCCGAGCGCGCCCATATCGCGGCCCATCGGCAGGCCTGGCTGGAAGAGGATCCGGCCGCGGTCGCCGCGCGCTACCGCGCCGGTGAGCTGGACATGTACGATGTGATCAGGCGTCATGGCGTCATCTGCGACTGGGGCAGCGGGGAGCTGCTGCCGAACTCGACCCGCGATTTCCGCGCGCAGATGCGCGAACGCTGCGTTCCGCACTGGCAATGAGTGGCCCCGAAGGGAGGTTCGAACGATGAGCACAATCAGCCCCACCGGCGCGCGCGATCTCGCCGCCGTGTTCCACCCGATGACCCAGATCTCGACCCTCAACGAGCAGGGGCCGATGATGATCGTCCGCGGCGAGGGCATTCACGTCTGGGACGAGGAGGGCAAGCAGTACATCGACGGCCTGGCCGGGCTGTGGTGCACCTCGCTCGGCTACGCCAACGAGGAGATCGCGGCGGTCGCCTACGAGCAGATCAAGACGCTCTCCTACGGTCACCTGTTCCTCGACAAGAGCCACGACACCGCGATGCGCCTCGCGGAGAAGCTCAAGGAAATGGTGCCCTGCGACTTCTCCAAGGTGTTTTTCGGCCTGTCCGGCTCGGATGCGAACGACACCCAGATCAAGCTCGTGCGCTACTACAACAACGCCATCGGGCGGCCGCGCAAGAAGAAGATCATCGCGCGCCAGAAGGCCTACCATGGCATCACCTTCGCCGCGGCCAGCGCGACCGGCCTGCAGCCGTTCCACCAGGGCTTCGACCTGCCGGTCGCGGGCTTCCTGCACACCGACTGCCCGCACCACTACCGCTTCGCCGAGCCGGGCGAGTCCGAGGAGGCGTTCGCGAGCCGCCTCGCCGACAGCCTCGAAGCGCTGATCCTGCGCGAGGATCCGGATACCGTCGCCGCGTTCATCGCCGAGCCCATCATGGGGGCCGGCGGCGTGCTGGTACCGCCCGCGACCTATTTCGAGAAGGTCCAGCAGGTGCTCAGGAAGTACGACGTGCTGTTCATCGCCGACGAGGTCATCACCGGCTTCGGCCGCACCGGCCAGGCCTTCGCCACGCAGACCTTCGACCTCGCGCCGGACACGATGTCGCTGGCGAAATCGCTGACCTCGGCCTACATGCCGTTGAGTGCGGTCATGATCCCCGAGTTCATGTACCAGGCGATCGCGGAGATCAGCAAGGAATGGGGCATCTTCGGCCATGGTTTCACCTACACCGGCCACCCGGTGTCGACCGCCGTCGGCCTCAAGGTGCTCGAGATCTACGAGCGCGACAACGTGTTCGACAACGCCGCACGGCTGGGCGAGCAGTTCCAGGCCCACATGGCGCGCTTCGCCGATCACCCGCTGGTCGGTGAAGTCCGCGGCAGGGGTTTGATTGGTGCCTGCGAGCTGGTCGCGAACAAGGCGACGGGGCAGGCCTTCGACCCGGCTTCCGCGGTCGGCAAGTACGCGCTCGCACGGATGAAGGCCAACGGCCTCATCTGCCGTGCGATCGGCGACTCGCTCGCCCTGTGCCCGCCCTTGATCACCTCGCAGGACGAGCTCGGCGAAATCTTCACGCGCTACGGCAAGTCGCTCGACGAGACGCTCGAATGGGTCCGCCGCGAGGGATTGCTCGCAGCCTGAAGCGGCACGCGCCGCGCTGAGCGCGACGGAACGCGGACCGCGCACCCGGAGGAGACCACATGGGACGTAAACTGATCGTCAACGGCGAAGCGCACGATGTCGACGTCGCCGGCGACACGCCGCTGCTGTGGGTGCTGCGCGACACGCTCGGCCTGACCGGCACCAAGTACGGCTGCGGCATCATGGCCTGCGGCGCGTGCACGGTGCTGCTCGATGGGGCGGCGACGCGCACCTGCGCGCTTCCCCTCGACGCGATTGGCGAGGATCAGCGCATCACCACCATCGAAGGCCTGCCCGGCACTACGCACGACCCGGTGCAGAAAGCCTGGGCCGAACTCAGCGTCGCCCAGTGCGGGTATTGCCAGTCGGGCATGATCATGAGCGCCGTCGCCTTGCTCGCCGAGCATCCGGACCCGAGCGATGCGCAGATCGCCGCCGGCGTCACCAACCTGTGCCGCTGCGGGACCTACCAGCAGGTACGGCGGGCGATCCGCCGCGCCGCCGCGGAGATGCGCGATGCGTGACGCGTCCGCACGCCTGACGCGCCGCGCGTTTCTCAGGGGCGCAGCGGTACTCAGTTTCGGCCTGGCCGCCGCGCCGCGCTTGCTGCGTGCCGGCACGGCACCGGCGCCGTTCACGCCGAGTGCCCTGCTCAGTATCGAGACCGACGACACCGTGCGCATCGTGATGCCGCACGCCGATCTCGGCTCGGGCATCTATACCGGCCTGGCCCAGGTACTCGCCGACGAGCTGGACGCCGACTGGGCGCGCGTCGTCACCGTCCATCTCGACTCCCTCCACGAGGATTTCAAGCATCCGCAGTGGGGCGTCATCGCGACCGGCGCGTCGACCTCGGTGGCGAGCCAGTGGCAGAACCTGCGCGAAACCGGCGCGAGCGCACGCGCCATGCTCGTCGCGGCCGCGGCCGACGCGTGGGGCGTGCCAGCCGCATCGCTGGTGACGCGCGACTCGACCGTCACCGACCCGGCGAACGGCCGCCAGGCGCGCTACGGCGAACTGACCGCGGCCGCCGCGCAGCGTACGCCGCCGGCCGAGGTGACGCTCAAGGACCCTGCGCAGTTCACGCTGATCGGGCGCAGCCTGCCGCGCCTCGATCGGCATACCAAGAGCGACGGCTCGGCGGTGTTCGGCATCGACGTCGCCCTGCCGGAACTGCGTCATGCCGCGATTGCCCACGCGCCGGTCTTCGGCGGCAAGCTGGCGGGCTACGACGACGGCGCCGCGCGCGCCATGCCGGGCGTCGAAGCCGTGGTGGCAATCCCGAGCGGCGTCGCGGTCGTCGCGCGCAGCTGGTGGCAGGCCAGGCGCGCACTCGACCAGCTCGACATCCGCTGGGACGACGGCGCGTTCGCGGGCACGTCGTCGGCCGACCTGTGGCGCGAGTACGAGAACCTCGCGGCGAGCGAGGGCCCGAGCTTCGAACAGCGCGGCACGCTCGACTTCGACGCGGCGAGCGCGGTCGTCGAAGGCGAGATGCGCTTCCCGTTCCTCGCCCATGCGCCGATGGAGCCGCTCAACGCCACGGCGCGTATCGACGGCGAGCGCTGCGAGATCTGGGCCGGCACCCAGTTCCAGGGCGTCGACGTCGCCAACCTCGCGGCAGCGACCGGCATCGCCGCCGAAAACATCACCATCCACACCCAGTGGCTCGGCGGCAGCTTCGGGCGCCGCGCCGCGCCGCATGCCGATTTCCTCGTCGAAGCGGCACAGGTCGCGCAGGCCGCGGGGCTGCCGCACCCGGTCAAGCTGCTGTGGCAGCGCGAGGACGACGTGCGCGGCGGCCTCTACCGCCCGATGGCGCTGCACCGCTGGAAGATCGGTCTCGACGGCGCCGGCCGTCCGGCGCACTGGCGCCACCGCGTCGTCTGCGCCTCGATCTCCAAGGGCACCCCGTTCGAGTCGGCGTTCTACGTCGATGGCTTCGATCGCCTCTCCATCGAGGGCCTCATTCATACGCACTACGCGGGTGACAACGTTGATTTCCAGCTGCACACCCCGACGCACCCGGTCTCCGTGTGCTGGCTGCGCGGCGAAGCCGACACCCACACCGCGCCGGTCGTCGAGGGCATCGTCAACCGTCTCGCGCGCCACGCCGGTGCCGATCCCTTCGCCTACCGGCGCGCGTTGCTCGCCGACAAGCCCGGCACGGCGCGCACCCGCGGCGTGCTCGACGCCCTCGAGCGCGTGGCGCGCTGGGAACAGGCGCCGCCCGACGGCGTCTTTCGCGGCATGGCCGTGCATACCTCGTTCGGCTCGGTGTGCGGCTTCGTCGTCGAACTCGCCCGGCGGGGCCAGGCGCTCGCGTTTCACAAGGTCACGGCGGCCTTCGACTGCGGCGTGGTCATCAACCCGGACGCGGTGCGCGCGCAGGTCGCGAGTTCGGTCGCCTTCGCCCTGTCGATGGCCTTGGGCCAGGAGATCACCATCGAGCAGGGCCGCGCAGTGCAGGGCAACTTCAACGATTACCCGGTCGCGACGCTGGCCCAGGTCCCGGACGTCGACGTGCACCTCGTCGACAACGGCCTCGATCACCCGACCGGGGTCGGCGAAGTGCCCGTCTCGCCGTTCCTGCCGGCCCTCGCGGCCGCCGTTGAAGCGGCGACCGGCCAAGAGGTGGCTGGCTGGCCGCTGCGGCCCGAGGGCTATACCTTCGCGAACGCCTGAGCCCCGCGCCGCGGCGCGGCGGACGTGTCAAGAATCCTGACACGTCGATTCCGCGCCGCGCGCCGGCTAAGCGCTTGTTTGGCGGTTGTCACGGCGCTCGATCAGCGGCCAATCGCGGCGCAGCGGCGCCGCACCCCGCCGTACCGCTGTCAGGATCTTTGACGTCTCCGGGCCGACACCGCGCGCGCTTGCCAGGCGCCTTTTCCAAGCTCCTGATTTTTTTGAGAAAAATCAATCTTTCTGCCATGCGGCACGAATCCTGCGTCGCGGTGTGCCGACTGCCCGCGTGGACGCGCGGCACACGGACCATGCAGCTATCAAGGAGGCCCACGATGATCCGCAGATTTCTTTTCGCCACCGCCAGCCTGCTCCTGGCGACCTCGGCCCACGCCGTCGTCATCGGCGGCGCCGTCACCGACATAGCCGGCGCCGTCAGCAACGATGCCTTCGACCAGGGCGGGGTCTTCGTCGAGCTGTCCCTGCCGTTCACGCCGCCGAACGGGCCGGCCAACACGGTCGGCAACGACACCTTCCAGACGCCCAATCTCTACGCGTTCAACGAGGGGCAGAACATCACGCTCGGCGCCGGCGGCCTCAGCGTCAACCAGAGTTCGACCGGCAGCAACCTGCTCGCCGCGGGGACCGTGGTCGCGAGTCACTACGTTTTCTTCGATCCGGGCCCCAGCACGCGCCAGCAGGGCTACGTCGATTTCGACGCCGACATTCTCGGCGTCATCACCAGCACCAGCCTGCTCGCCGCGAGCGACAGCCTGCTCAATAACAACGTGACCTATCTCAGCCCGACTGCACGCGGCCTGGAAGGCAACGACAGTGTCAGCATCGGCGGCACCAACGAGGAGAACCGGCTCTACGTCAACTGGCAGGCCAGTTCGCCGGGCGATTTCGTCCGCGTCCTGACCGGCTTCTCGTCCGGCGGCACCGATCCCTGCGCGACCAACCCGCCCGGTGTCGGCGGTTGCCCGGCGAGTGTGCCCGAACCTTCGGCACCGGCGCTGATCGGCCTGGCGTTGCTGGCCTGGTTGTCCGCGCAGCGCCTCGGCAGGCGCACGCATCGCGCCCGCTGCTGAGCGCGTCGCGGCGGCCGCCGTCGGCCCGCGGCCGCGGCGGCCTTCAGCGCTTGCGCAGCAAGCGCAGCGTGTAGGCGAACCGGCCGGCCGGGTGCAGGCTCTCCGAGTGCAGCACGGCGTGCCCGCCGGGGCCCTCGTAGCGACGCACGGTGCGCAACGCCGGGCTGTCGACGGGCACCTCGAGACGCTGCGCGACCGGCGCACTTAGCGCCACCGCCTCGATGCGCTGCTCGACGGTTTCGATGCGAACCCCACGTTCCCGTTCGAGCCATTCCGACACCGACTCCGCGAGCCGGTTCATGGTCTGCGTGTCCGGCGCGAGTTCCGCCGCCACGAGAATGGTGGTGAACGCGATCGGCGGCTGGGCGTCGACCTGGCGCACACCGCTGAACCAGCGATAGCTGCCGGCGAGACCGGCCGCGGCAAGTTGCGCGTCGCCGGCGAGACCGCTCGCATCACACACCAGCTTGGCGTCACGCGCGTACTGCAGGATGCTGTCGAAATCACCGACGGGCTGTGCGAAGGCCGGCGCGGGCGTCGCGCTGACGACGCTGCCCGCGCCCTGGCGACGCTCGATCAGCCCCTCGTCGGCAAGCAGGCGCAGCGCCTCGCGCGCGGTGTGGCGTGACACGCCGTGCCGTGCACATAGCTCCATCTCGGTCGGCAGCAGGTCGCCGACACCCAGCCGCCCGCCGGCGATCGCCGCACGCAGGACATCGGCGAGGCGGCGGTAGCGGGGCGGGGGACGTTCAGCCACGCGCGGAACGGGGACGCGGCGCCGCGGCGTGCGCGGCGCCCGGCGGCAGCCTGGTCATGCCGTCTTCGCGTCCTCCAGCCCGAGGTCGGCGGCCATCGCGTCGCGCATCGCGAACTTCTGGATCTTGCCGGTCACCGTCATCGGGAAATCGTCGACGAAACGGATGTAGGCCGGCACCTTGTAGTGCGCGATCTGCTCCTTGCAGAACGCCCGCAGTTCCTCTTCGGTCGCCTGTTCGCCGTCGCGCAGGCGCACCCAGGCCGCGACCGCCTCGCCGAAACGCGGGTCCGGCACGCCGAAGACCGCGACGTCCTGGATCTTGGGATGCCGGTAGAGATACTCCTCGATCTCGCGCGGGTACACGTTCTCGCCCCCGCGGATGATCATGTCCTTCACCCGGCCGACGATGTTGCAATAGCCTTCGTCGTCGATCACCGCGAGGTCGCCGGTATGCATCCAGCCGCCGGCATCGATCGCCGCGGCGGTCTTCTCCGCGTCGTTCCAGTAGCCGAGCATGACGCTGTAGCCGCGCGTGCAGAGTTCGCCACGCTCGCCGCGCGGTACCACGCGGCCCTGCTCGTCGATGATCTTGACCTGCACGTGGGGGTGAATGCGCCCGACGGTGGAGACGCGCTTGTCGAGCGGGTCGTCGGTGCCCGACTGGAAGCTCACCGGGCTGGTCTC
>JAUIFX010000079.1 GCA_030429865.1 Gammaproteobacteria bacterium
GTGATGTCGAACAGGGCGCCGGGCATGGGGAACAGGGAGAACCACGGCGGCGCCGGGTCCTCGCGGAAGCGCTCGGCCGCCATCTCGACACCGACGTCGCTGCCGGCGTAGATCAGCGGCAGTCCGTCGAAATCGAGCGTTTCGATCGCGCCGACGAAGCGGTTCTGGATGCCGCCGACGGCGTTCTCGAACGTCGCGCCATCGTCGTCGCTGTAGAGGAAGGCGCCGAAGATGCCCGCGATGTGCACGCGCCCGCTCTGCGGATGCCGGCTGAGCAGCTGCGTCTGCGCATCGCTCCAGTGCTCCCAGCTGGTGCCGCCGGCAGCGAGACGCCAGGTCGCGCTGTCGGTCGCCGCGAGCGGCGCGGCAGCGCCGGGCAGGATGTAGTTGAACTTGGCGCCCGCCAGGTTGAACGAGATATCGCTCCAGGCGGCGGCCTGGGTCGGGCGGCGGAAAGCGCCGAGGCTGGTCGTCGCGTAGAGGGTGTCGCTGGCGGGGTCGTAGCTGAGCGCGGTGACGTTCTGCGCGCCGAGGCCCGTGTTGAAGTCGCTCCAGGTCTGACCGCCGTCGGTACTGCGGAACACCCCGACGCCGCTGGAACCGGCGAACACCAGGCCCGGCACGCCCGGCACGAACAGCAGGTTGCGCACGGCGACGCCGGCCAGCACTCCGTCGACCGGCGACCAGGTCGTGGCGCCATCGGTACTGCGGAACACGCCGCTCGCGGACGCCGCGAGCACCGTGTCCGGGTCGTTCGGATCGACTGCCACGTCCTGCGCGGTGGGCGGCGTGAAGCCGTCGTTCGCCGCGCTCCAGCTCGCGCCACCGTCGAGGGAACGATGCAGCCCGTGGTTGAACGTCGCCGCGTAGAGACGCGACGGGTCGGCCGGGTCGACGGCCACGCCGAACACGCTGGCATCGGAGAAATCGCTCGTCAGGTGCGACCACTGCACGCCGCCGTCCGTGCTGCGATACAGGCCGCCGAAGAAGGTCCCCGCGTAGAGCACGTCCGGGTTGCCGGGGTCGCGTGCGAGCGCGAACACCGTCGCACCGTACGGCCCGACCGGTTGCCACGCGGGATCTTCCGCGTGCGCCGGGTTGAGGCTCATCGCCAGGCCCAGCGTGGCCAGCAGCGCCCATCCCGCCATCGCGGTCCGGGCGCGGTTGTGCCAGCCTCGGCCCGTCGTGCTGCTGCCTTCTCTACGCATGTCGTTGAAACTCCGTACTGGCCATCATCACGGCAGGGTCGGCGACATTCCCGGGGCGCGCAAGGGCACGCGTCGCGCAACTCATCAACAATTGTGATACCTCGCCGCCAATCGCACCCTGCGGCGGATCAGATTGCCCCCCGAAGGCGCCCGGCGTGGCGAGCGCGCGTCAGGGCGTCACGCCGAAGCGGTATTCACCCAGCACGCGCAGCCCGGGGACGGCGGCCAGGTCGCGCGCCTCGTAGACGATGTCGCGGCTCCATTCGCGCAGCAGCGCGACGCCGATACCGAACAGCACGCCCATGACGGCGCCAACGGCCATGATCAGCATCTTGCGCGGGCTGACCGGCTCGGGCGACAACGACGGCGGATGCAGCACCGCTACGTTGGCCACGCGCTGGCGCGAGAGCACCTCGGAAATCCGCGCTTCCTCGCGGCGGGCTGCGTTCGCCTTGTATTTCTGCTCGAGAACCTCGTAGTCCAGTTCGAGCATGCGCAGCAGGGCCTCGCCCTGGTTGAGCCGTTCGAGTTCGGCGGTGACCTCGGTGAGCGCTTTCCGATCGAGTTCGATCTGGGCGCGCAAACCCGCCTCCTCGCGCTGCATGCCGGTGCGCAGTTCCTCTAGCTCGTCGCGGCGCTCGAACGGACTGTAGGTGATTTCGCCCTGCTTGGTGTCGCTCTCCGCCTCGAGCAGGCTGCTCAGTTCGGCGATCTCGCGCTCGAGCAGGTCGAGCGCATCGGAGCCTTCCTTGTACAGGTTCGCCATGTTGACCTGCTTGAGGCGCAGCTCGACGAGGCGGTCCTTGATCTTCTGCACGTTGGGATTGGGTTCGATGACCGATGCGCTGATACGGGTTCGCGGCAAGGCTTCGAGTTGCGCCCTGACCACGTCGCGCTCGCCGCTCAGGCGTGCGAGCTGGCTCTCCTTGGTCCGCAGGGCCTGGGTCACGGTCTCCAGCCGGGTGATCATGCCGGCACGCTGCTGCGCCACCTCGAACACGTTCCATTCCTGCTTGACGCGTTCGATCTCCCCTTCGAGTGCGGTGAGCTGTTGGCGGTAATCGTCGGTCTGTTCACCGAAGATACTCTGCATGTCGCCATCGCGCTGCATGCTCACGTGATGCTCGAGATAACGCTCGATGAGCGTGCGCACCGTGTCGAGCGCGAGCTCCCCGTGCGGCAGGCGCAGGCTCACGCTGATCACGTTGGAGTCACGGTCGCGCTCGACCGCGAGCGACTTCTCGAGCAGCTTGACCGCCTGGTCCTCCTTGCCGAGTTCCTTGCGCAGATCGAGCAGGATGAGCAGGTCCTGGAAGCGTCCCTTGACCCAGCGCAACGCGGACTTGATGTAGAACTTGATGTGCTGGAGCAGTGTCTCGGGAGGCGCCGGCGCGAAGTCGAAACGCTCGACGCCGATCGTGCGCACCGTCTCGACCAGCAGCGGACGCGAGGTGATGACCTGTATGTAGGAGTTGATCTCCTCTTTCTGCACACCGGTGGTCAGCAC
The DNA here is from genome assembly GCA_030429865.1 of Gammaproteobacteria bacterium. Taxonomy (GTDB): domain Bacteria; phylum Pseudomonadota; class Gammaproteobacteria; genus JACKNG01. The sequence continues at coordinate 2,716 of JAUIFX010000079.1, forward strand.
CGAACCCTTGTCTACCGTGATCGGCGCCTGCGCGTTCTCGCGCCCCAGCTTGACGAGCAGCCGCGCATTGGCCTCGTACTGCTCGGTCGCGTACATCAGGCCGCCGTAGACGCCCACCAGCACGCCGACGAACACCAGCAGCGCGAGCAGCCAGCCACGCCTTGCCATGGGCAGCAGCGTCGCCAGCGACAGGCTCTGCGGGACGATATTGGCCTCGACCAGTGACATGCGCCGTGAATCCCGCTCAGTCCAGCTCGAGGCCGCCGACGTTGTAAGTGAACTGGAACATCAGCCAACGCGGCACGATGCGCCCGATGTACTCGTCGACGAACTGGTTGACTTCGGCGATGTAGGTCTTGGGCACGAACACCACGTCCTTGGGCGCCAGCGTCAGGTCGGCGCGGATCTCTTCGCGCCCGATGCCGTAGGCCAGGTCGACGCTGTACACCTGCGGCTTCGGCGTGCCCTGGTCGCGCAGCACCAGCACGTTGCCCAGGCGCGCGCTGCCGAGCGCTCCGCCACTCTGCGTGATCGCCTGGCGCACGGTCATCCCGGGAACCAGCGGCAGCACGGCGGGCTTGGCCACTTCGCCGCCGACGTAGACCTGCTGCGAGCCGAAGGTCTTCACCGCGACCGAGATTTCCGGCAGCTTCAAGTGCTCGCCGTAGCGCGCGACGAGCGTCTCGCGCAGCTCGGGCACGCTCAGCCCGGCGGCCTGGATCTCGCCCACCAGGAGCAGCGCGAGGCGGCCATCGGGCCGGATCGGCAACAGCTGGTCGAGCTCGGGGTTGTGGAAGAAGCGGATCTCGAGCTCGTCGCCGGGACCGACGCGGTAGACCGTCTCCGCCGGCGCTGGCCGCGGCGCCTGCGCGGCCGGGATCGCTTCGAGCGGCGCGCTCTGGCAGCCCGCCAGCATGAGCGCCAGTACGGCGAGTGCGGCCCGTATCGAGGCGGTTGCAATCCGGTGCATGGCAGGCATTCTGTTTCCGTCAGGAACTGCGCAGGTGCGCCGCGTCGAGGAACTCGATGGTGCGGCGGAACCCCTCTTCTAGCGACACCCGGGGCTGCCACTTGAGCAGCGCCGCGGCGAGGCGATTGTCCGAGTAGCTGCGCAGGATCTCGGTGGGACGCATTTCCGCATCGCTGCAGGCGATCGTGCACTCCGGAGCGAGCAAGCCGACGAAGCGCGCGGCGATGTCGAGCACGCTGTGCTCCGTGCCGCCACCGATGGGAATGGTCTTCTGATCGAGATCCGTACGCGCCGCGGCGAGATAGGCGTCGACGGCATCGTCAATATACAACGGATCGCGCGTTTGTTTGCCGCCCATGAGGTTGATCTCGCGGTGCCCCGCGCGGACCTCGCGATGAAGGTAGGTGAACAGGTTGAAGCCCTGCCCGGGGCCGTACAACAGCGTGGGGCGGATCGCGACCGTCGCGAAGCCATGCAGGTGGGCATAGAGGCGGCAGAACGACCATCCCGCCGCCTTGGTGATGGCGTAACTGCTGTTCGGCCGGTCCGCGCTGTCGGGCCCGTAGGGGACCTCGACGTTGCCGTAGCTCTTGCACGAATCGCCATAGACCAGAACACCACCGCCGCCGCCGGCGGCTCGAAACGCCTCGAGCACGTTGATCGTGGCGCTGAGATTGTTGTCGACGGTCGCCTGGGCGTGGGCAAACGTCTCCGCCCCGTCCGGGCTCGAGGCGAGATGAAAAACGATGGCCGGGCGCAGCGACGCGAACAGATCGACGAGCGCCGCGGCATCGCGCAGGTCGCAATGAACGACAGCGTCCGGGTCCAGCCGTGCCGGCGGCGTCGCGCCGGGCCGCAGCAGCCCGTGCACTTGGTCGCCGGCAGCCTGCAGCCGTGCGACCAGCGCGCTGCCGATGAACCCGCCGGCGCCGGTGACGAGAATGCCGTGTCCCGGGAAGTACGTCATCGAATCAGGCCGAACACCCGGCAGCGGCGCGGGTCGCCGCGACCGTCTCGGCGACGCCGTCGCCGAACGACGTCATCGACGCTCCGCCGAGCACGCCGCCGAGCTTGGCGATGTCGGCAACGAAATCACCGCTCTCGACCTTGAGCGCCATCTCCGGCCATGGCACGTGCTCGACGCTGGAGGCGCTGCCGCAGGCCCGGACGATGACGTCGATGGCGCGGGCGATCGAGATGCCCTGGCCCGAGCCGACGTTGTAGACCTCGCCGTGACACTGGCTGCGCGCAGCGACGCCCAGGATGGCGCGCACGAGATCGTCGATATAGACGTAGTCGCGCAGCTGCGCGCCGTCGCCGAATACCCGGATCGGCGCATTGTCGAGGGCGCGCGCGATGAACTGGTTGATGACACCGTAGCCCTTGTCGAGCTCGGCCGGGCCGGGTCCATAGGGATTGGCCACGCGCAGGATCACGAACGGCAGGTCCCGCGTTCGGCCGAACACCTCGAGGTAGTTCTCCAGCGTCACCTTGTGCACCGCGTAGAAACTCGCCGGCGCGAGACGATGCGTCTCGCGCACCGGCAGTTCGGTGGCGCGGCCGTAGACCAGCCGCGAGCTCAGAAAGACCACCACGGGCGGGCGGCTGGCACGGGCGCAGGCATCGAACAGGTTCATGTGCGGGCGACACTCGATATCGAAGTTGCGATACGGGTCGGTATTGCTCTCCACCGCGCCCGACGCGCCGACGCAGTCGAGCACGATGTCGTGCCCTTGGACCACCGGCGCGAGTGCGTCGCGATCCGCGAGGTCGAGGCGCACCGTGCGCCCGGCATGGGCCGCGGCGCGCGAGCGGGCATGGCGCGAGATCAGCGTGACGTCCGCGCCGAGCGCGTCGAGCAGGCGGCAGCAGTTGTAGCCGATGAAGCCGTCGCCACCGGCCACGAGGACCTTGCGTCCCTGGTAGTCAGCAAGCTCCGCGGGTATCAATGACATCTGAGTGAGGCCGATGTGTCAGGTCGCGGGAAGCAGGAAGTGGGTGCGGCCGGCGTCGCCGCGCCGCCCACGCGAGGCGCGCCATCATAGCAAAGCGCCGGCGCCGCCGGACGATGCGTGCTCAGAAGGCGCCGTCTCCGACGAGGACGATCTTGACCGTCCTGAGCAGGATCTTGATGTCGAGCAGAAGACTCTGCCGCTTGACGTAGTCGACATCCAGGTCGACCGTCTCGTGGAAGCCCAGCCGGCCGCGGCCCGAGACCTGGGCGAGCCCCGTCACACCCGGGCGGACTTCGAACTTGCGGTTCATCTCGCCGTGGTAGTAACGCAACATCTCCGGGATCTCCGGACGTGGCCCGACCAGCGCCATGTCACCGGTCAGGACGTTCCAGAAGTTGGGGATCTCGTCCAGGGTGCTCTGACGCAGCCAGCGCCCCTGCGGGGTCACGCGCGGATCGTCCTCGACCTTGAAGCGCAGCCGCGCCAGCCCGTCCTCGTCGTAAGAATAGGCGTAGAGCTCCGGGAAACGCTCCCGCGCATCGACGTACATGGTGCGGAACTTGACGAACCGGAACAGCTTGCGGTCCCGCCCGACGCGCTTCTGCAGAAACAATGCCGGTCCCGGGGTGCCCCGCTTGATGATGAAGCCGACCCACAGCATGACCGGCAGCGAGACGACCAGCACGATGCTCGCCACCACGATCTCGAAGGCGCGCGTCACCACGTAGCGCAGGCGGTTCGTGCCGTGCGCCGGCAGCGCCGCCCCGAAGCCGCTCGTCACACGCTCCTTGCGCGGTTCGCGTTCCGCGGTCGGGGGCTCGTCGAAATCGATCATCGGGCTCGGTTCGGGCTTGTTCACGTGACTTCTGTCCTTGTTCCTTATCGTTGCTCGTCACTACCGCGGCGGCTGTCGTGCAGGTCGACGAGCGGTCCGGCTATCTGCATTGTCGGCGCCGAACGTGACACCTCGTCGACAGGGTGCCGTGGTCAATTCAACATCACTTGCGCGCCGCGTGCTGATGCACAGTTCACGCCGAGTGCAAGGAAACGTGAACTCGCGGCGCTAAAGCGAATCTTCCCTGCTGCCGCTTGGTAAGTGTCGTGTATCGGCGCTACGCTTGCGCCGCGCGATGGTCGACCGGCGTTGGCGCGCTAGTTGCCTCGATTAGCATGAAAACTCCATGCCATGTCCGCCGCGGGCGCCTCGCGGCGATACGGATGCAGCACAAACAGCCCTGTTTTCGGGGTATCGACCGCGGTAGGTAATCTTGAACGACACGATCATTGTAACCGGCGGCGCCGGCTTTATTGGCACCAATTTCGTGCGCAAATGCCTCGATGCATCGGGATGGCGCGTCCTCACGCTGGACAAGCTGACCTATGCGGGCCATCCGGAAAACCTCGCCGCGCTGGCCGACAACCCGCGTCACACGTTCGTCGAGGGCGACATCTGCGACGCGGCGCTATGGCGCGAGCTGCTCGCCGAACATGCGCCCCGCGCGGTCGTGAACTTCGCCGCCGAGAGCCACGTCGACCGCTCGATCGACGGCCCGGGCGTCTTCGTACAGACGAATATCGTCGGCGTGCACACGCTGCTCGAGGCGGCGCGCGCCTACCATGCCGACCTGCCGGACGCCGCGCGTAGCGATTTCCGCGTTTTGCACGTCTCCACCGACGAAGTCTTCGGCTCGCTCGAACGCCATGACCCGGCGTTCTCAGAGACCACGCCCTACGCGCCCAACAGTCCCTACTCGGCGTCCAAGGCCGCGGCCGATCACCTGGTACGCGCCTACTTCCATACCTACGGACTGCCCGTGCTGACGACCAACTGCTCGAACAACTACGGCCCCTACCAGTTCCCCGAGAAGCTCTTCCCCGTGATCATCGGCAACGCCCTTGCCGGCCGTGCGCTGCCCATCTACGGCGACGGCAGCAACATCCGCGACTGGCTGTTCGTCGAGGATCACTGCGAGGCGATCCTGCGCGTGCTGCAGGCCGGCACGCCGGGCGAGACTTTCAATATCGGCGGCAACGCGGAGCGCACCAACCTCGAAGTCGTCGAGGCGATCTGCGCCATCCTCGACGAACTCGTGCCCGACTCGCCGCACCGCCCGCACGCGCAGCTCGTCGAGTTCGTGACCGATCGGCCCGGCCACGACAGGCGTTATGCTATCGATGCCAGCAAGATCGCACGGACGCTCGGCTGGGCGCCGCGGCACTCCTTCGAACAGGGCCTGCGCGAGACGGTCGCCTGGTACATCGACAACCAGCGCTGGTGCGAAATCGTCACCCGCGGCAATTACCAGGGCCAGCGCCTCGGGCTGGCCACGGGCGCACGCTGAAGGAGCATGGCGAGGATGGCGAGAGCGAACGACAAGGGCACCAAGGGCATCGTCCTGGCCGGCGGCCGCGGCACGCGCCTCGCGCCGCTGACCAACGTGTGCAGCAAGCAGTTGCTGCCGATTTTCGACAAGCCGCTGATCTACTACCCGATCGCGACACTGATGCTGACCGGGATCCGCGACATCCTGATTATCACCACCCCGGAAGACCGCCCGCTGTTCGAGCGCCTGCTCGGGGATGGCTCGGGCTGGGGCCTGTCGTTCAGTTACTGCGAGCAGCCCGAACCGAACGGCCTCGCCGAAGCCTTCATACTCGGCGAGTCATTCATCGACGGCGGGCCGAGCTGCCTCGTGCTCGGTGACAACGTGTTCTACGGCCACGGGCTGGGGCGCACACTCGCGCAGGTCAACGCGGGCAATGCAGGCGCGACCATCTTCGGCTACCAGGTACGCGACCCGGAACGCTACGGGGTGGTCGAGTTCGGCCCGGACAAGCGCGTGCTGAGCATCGAGGAGAAACCGCGTCAGCCGAAATCCCATTACGCCGTACCGGGTATCTACTTCTACGACGAGCGCGTGTGCGAATTCGCGCGCGGCCTGCGGCCGAGCGCGCGCGGCGAACTCGAGATCACCGACCTGAACCTGTGTTACCTGCGCGACGGCTCGCTCAAGGTGGAGTTGCTCAGCCGCGGCGTGGCCTGGCTCGATACCGGCACGCCCGCTTCGCTCGCCCAGGCCTCGACGTTCATCGAAACCATCGAATTCCGCCAGGGGCTCAAGATCGGCTGCCCGGAGGAAATCGCCTACAACAACGGCTGGATCGATGCAGCCGGCGTCGAGCGGCTGGCGGACGCGATGGGCAATTGCTCCTACGCCGATTACCTGCGTCACATGATCGGGCCGGGCGGCCCGCGTTCCTGAGGCGCCAAGATGCTCGAAGTCACGCCCGCCCCGGCATTGCCCGAGGTTCTCGTCATCGACTACCCGGTATTTGCCGACGAACGCGGTTTCTTCACCGAGCTCTACCACGCCGACAAGTACGCCGATGCCGGCGTCACGCCGCGCTTCGTGCAGGACAACCTGTCGCACTCGCGCCGCGACGTGCTGCGCGGGCTGCATTACCAATGGCCGAACCCGCAGGGCAAGCTGGTACAGATCATCGACGGCGTGATCTTCGACGTCGCCGTCGACATCCGTCGTGGTTCGTCCAGCTTCGGCCGCTGGTTCGGCCTCGAACTCGACGCCCGCCGGCGGCGCCATCTCTACGTGCCGGAAGGCTATGCGCACGGCTTCTGCGTGTTGAGCGCGGAAGCGACCGTGCTCTACAAGTGCACGCGCGTCTACGACCCGGCTGGCGACGCCGCGATCGCCTGGGACGACCCCGACCTCGCCATCGACTGGCCGGTCACCAGGCCGTTGCTCTCAGCCAAGGATGCCGCGGCGCCGCGCCTCGCCGACGTCGCGCCGAGCAACCTGCCGGACGCCGGCGGCGACGCACCGTGAGCGCGCCCCGGGCCGCCGCACCCGGGAGGCACGACGCGCGTGGCTGAACGCCGCCTCCTCGTACTGGGCGCGAACGGCCAGCTCGGCTACGAGCTGTGCCGCGCGCTCGCGCCCCTGGGCGAAGTACTGGCAGCGACCCGCGAGGCGCTGCCGCAGCCCTTCGACCTGGCGCAGCCGGACAAGCTCGCGGCGCTGGTCGCGCACGCGCGCCCTGCCCTCATCGTCAATGCCGCGGCCTACACGGCCGTCGACCGGGCCGAGTCGGAAACTGCGCTCGCCGAGACGATCAACGCCCGCGCCGCCGGCGTGCTCGGCGAGTGCGCCGCCCGCCTCGGCGTACCGCTCGTACACTACTCGACCGATTACGTCTTCGACGGCAGCGCCGACGCACCCTATCCCGAAGACGCACCGACCGCACCGCTGAACGCCTACGGCCGCAGCAAGCTCGCCGGTGAGCGCGCGCTGCTCGACGGCCCGGCCGCCTGCCTGGTCCTGCGCACGAGCTGGGTCTACGCCGCACGCGGCCAGAACTTCCTGCGCACGGTCCTGCGGCTCGCGCGTTCGCAGCCGGCGCTGCGCATCGTCGACGATCAGCACGGCGCGCCAACCTGGGCACGCTCGCTCGCCGACCTCACCGCGTTGATGGTCTATCGCCTCGGCTTCGACACGGCGTCGTGGCACGCGCACCGCGGCGTCTACCATGCGACCAACGGCGGCGCGACGACCTGGTGCGGTTTCGCGCGTGCCATTCTCGCCCGCCTTCCCGGCGGCGAAGACGTCATCGCGCGCACGGTGCAGGCGATCGCGAGCGCCGAGTACCCGACGCCCGCAGCGCGCCCGCGCTATTCGCTGCTCGACAACGGCAAGCTGCGCGAGACGTTCGATCTCACACTGGAACCATGGGAATACGCACTCGATAAGTGCATGCGGGACATCGCGGGCGATTGAATCGCGCACGTGCGGTCAACAACGGTAAAACGACCGCGAGACCCCTGACCACAGGTGCTAGACTCGCAAGGAGTGCAGTGCACCATGACCATCGCGAAGAGGACGGAGACGCAATGACCTCACCACTCGTGGAGAAATATCTCAAGAAGGTGCCGCAGTACACCCGTATGAGCCGCCACATGTGGTCGGTCATCAAGCACGGCACGCCGAAGAAATGGCACAACCTGCTGCGTACCGAAGCCGAACGCAAGCTGCGCCGTATCGACGTCAAGGGCCGCCCCTACATCCTGTTTCTCGATCCCTGCAACTACTGCAACCTGCGCTGCCCGCTGTGCCCGACCGGGCTGAACGATCTCAATCGCGAGCAGGCGATGCTCTCGTTCGAGCACTTCAAGCAATACTTCGACCCGTATGCGCCCTACCTGTTCGAGGTCATCCTGCACAACTGGGGCGAGTCGTTCATCAACAAGGAAGTCTACAAGATGATCGCCTACGCCCAGTCGAAGAACGTGGGCACCAACATCTCGTCGAACTTCGTCATCGTCAACGACGACGACATCGAGGCGATCCTCGACAGCGGACTGGAGTACCTGATCATCTCGCTCGATGGCGCCGACGCCGAGACCTATCTCAAGTACCGCGTGCGCGGCGACTTCGATCGCGTGGTCGAAAACATGCGCAAACTCATCGAGCGGCGCAACGCGCGCGGCCAGAAGACGCCGGTCGTCGAATGGCAGTACATCGTCATGAAACACAACGCGCACCAGGTCGACGACGCCCAGCGCCTCGCCGACGACATCGGCGTCGACCTGCTGCGGCCGATCCCGGTCGGCCTGCCGTTCGATGCACGCAACCGCTCGGAGCTTGCCGAGAAGTGGTACCCGGAAAACGTCGCCGGACGCACCGAGAGCACCCGCGAGGAGCAGACCTACGGCCAGGCGAACAAGCCGAGCCCTTGCTTCTACCTGTACCGCTCGATGACCGTGAACCCGGACGGCAAGGTCTCGCCCTGCTGCGTGGTCAACAATTCACGCTACGACTTCGCCGAGCTCGACAAGGACGGCGAGATCGACCTCGACGCGATCTGGAACAACGACAAGTTCCGTTCGGGGCGCGCGCTGTTCAGCGCCGACGATTTCCCCAACCGCCCGCGCACGGTGTGCGACATCTGCGACATCTTCGAGCACCACCCGAGCAAGGCGCGGCGCAAACCGAAAGCCGCGGCGCGCCTGGCCAGCGAACGCGCCGAGTAACCGCGCCGTGCGCGCCGGGACGGGCGCGCTCTCGGTGAACGCCGCCCGCGGCCTGCGGGCACAGGCACTGCCGGGCGCCGCGTATCGCCGGCCACGGCCGTACCGGTAGCTTTCGGCAGACCGCGGCGACGCCTTGTGCTATTGATGAGCGCCCAGCAGCCTGATCCCGGGAGAGTGAGCCCATGAGAACCCTGACCAGAACCGCGGCGGCCGCCGCGCTCGCGCTCGGCGTCGCCTCCGCCGAGGCCCTGCCGAGCTTCGATTCGATGTACGTGTTCGGTGACAGCCTGTCCGACAACGGCAACATCTCGGCGCTGACGCTGGGCCTGTTTCCGGGCAGCAACTATTTCCAGGGCCGCTTCAGCAACGGTCCTACCTGGGTCGAGCTGCTCGGCCTCGAACTCAATGCCTACGCCGTGCCCGAAGTGACCTCGTTCCTGGGCGGGACCGAGAGCGGCATCAACTACGCCTACGGCGGCGCCACCTCGGGTACGGTCAACGTCGGCCTGCCCGGCGTGCTGCCCGGCCTGAGCCAGGAACTGTCGGCGTTCAACGCCGATTTCCCCGGCGCCACCGCCGACCCGGACGCGCTCTACGTGGTCTGGGCCGGCGCCAACGACTACCTCAGCGTCGTCGACCTTGACCCGATCTCCGTGGTCGGCAACGTCATCGGCGCCGTGCAGACGCTCTACGACAAGGGCGCACGCAACTTCATCGTGCCCAACCTGCCCGACCTCGGGCTCGTGCCGCGTAACCTCGGCGGGCAGTGGCAGGAGGCCTTCAGCTTCCTGAGCCGCTACCACAACGACTACCTCGCCTGGCAGATCAGTCAACTGGAAGCGAACGCACCCGGCATCGAGATCGTCGACCTGCAGGTCGATGACGGTATCGCCTTCATTCTCGAGAACAGCGAGCTGTTCGGCCTGACCAACGTCACGACGCCCTGCCTGGTCGGCGACACGGTGTGCGCGGCGCCGAACGAGCACCTGTTCTGGGACGACATCCATCCCACCGTGGTCGGCCACTACATCCTGTCCGAAGTGGCCAAGATCGAGCTCACCGCGCACTTCGAAGGCACGCCCACGCTGACGCTGGCGAGTCTCGCGGCCGTCAGCGCGAGCCCCGTGCCGCTGCCGGCAGGGGCATGGCTGCTCGCGCCCGCCGCCGGCCTGCTGCTGGGCGCGGCGCGGCGGCGCGCCGCCGCCTGAGGCGGCCGGGCACACGCGCGCGCCGGGGATCGACGCCCCGGACGCGATGGCAGAGATGGCCGCGCTACCGGGGATAGCGCGGCCACCTGGCGTGGGCTCGAATCAGCCCGCCTGCCGGCGCCGCATCCCGCGCAGGGCGCCGGCGCCAAGCACCGGGAGCATCAGCGGCAGAGCGGCCGGCACGGGTACCGGCGCAATCGCTGCCGACACCGGCAGCACCCCCTGCAGGGCGTTCATCGAGAAGATGCCCAGCGACGCCTCCTCGAACGTCACCAGCGTGGTGAAGGGGTCGCTGAAAAGGCTGAACGTCCCGGCGAAGTCGGTGCCGCCGTTCAGGGCCGGGTCGCTGTAGAACGTGAAGCCCGAAGCGCTGTACCAGAAGCCGATGGGCTCCGGCGCCGCGCTGCCCGTGAAGGCCGCCTGCGGCGCGAAGCCGTCGTCGGAATCGAACACGCCACCCAGGCCGAAGTCGATGGCGGCAGTCTGCGTGCCACCCTGGTCGTCCTCGGCGAACAGGGTGACCAGGGTGCCGGGGTCGCTCGCGAAGTAGAAACCGAAGCTGCCGGCAAAGCTGTCGAGCGCTTCGAACGCCGATACCGAGTTCGAGACGAAGACGTAAGCGTCCTCGCTGTCCGCCGCGTAGTTCACGGGGTCGGGGTTGGTCATTGCCGCGGCGGCGACGTGGGTCGTGGCGAGCAGCGACAGTCCTCCCGCGGCAAGCGTGGCACATGTTTTTTTCATCATTATTCCCTCTCGCGCTACCGCGCGCTCTGGTCCACAGGGTTCGAGGAGTCCGCTTCCGGCGGCACCGGGATCGGTACCGTTAGCGCCATCGTGGCAGACGCGGAGGGAAAACGCCGCAGGCGGATCGTAAATCAGTGTGAACGACGCTCCGGCGGATTCGAGGAACGCCGGCGCAGCGCTTTAGGATGCCTGCGAGTAGGGCGTGCGCAGCCAGTGGATGATGACGTTGCCGGTGATGCCCTTGAGACTGGCTTCGCCGCACTGGACGTGCCCGGCGAGCACCGCGGCAAGCCGCTCGCGCGGCACCACGGTGAGGAAATCCCGCGAGCAGAGAATGCGGTCGCGACGCGGCAGCGAGGACACCGTGCCGGTGAATGCGTCGGCCTGCACGCCCTCGATGCGGAAAGCGATGTTGACGTCGTTGCCGTGGATGTCGGCCGTGCCCGTATCGATCGCCCAGACATCGCCGAAGTGCAACGCGACGCGGTAGTGGATGGCCTCGTTTCGAGTGCGCTGGTTGCGCTGTTGCAGACGCTGCTCCAGAGCGATGGCGGCATCGAGTGCCGCGCCGGCGTTACCGAAGGTGGCGAGAAAGCCATCGCCGGTGCTCTTGAGGAAACGGCGCCCGAACTGCTCGAGCACGGGCTCGGCAATCTGGTACAGGCGCTGCTTCAGGTGATAGGCCATGTGATCGTCCTGGCTCGCGATGAGCGAGGACTCGCACAGGTCGAACACCATGATCGCCTCGCGCTTCGCCGCCAGGTCGCCGGGCCGCAGCATGATCGACTGCTCCCAGTCACCGCACTCGTCGCCAACCGCCGCGACGGCCGCGGGCATGCGCGGGGCGGCGGACATGACCGGGTCCAGCGGCGCCGCTTCGACTTCGAACGTCCAGTCACCGGCCCGCAGCCGCGCCGGCAGATCGATCTCGGCGTCGCCGCGCAGCCGCTTCCAGTGCTCGCCACGGCGTACGAACGTCCCGTTACGGCTCGAGTCGGCGACGCGCACGCGCCCGTCGGCGGCGCGCAGGGTGAAATGCACCCGCGAGACGTCGGCGTTGCAGAGCTGGATTTCGACATCCTCCGCGCGGCCGACGCGCACGGCAGGCTGCCCGAAGCTGTATTCGCGGCGGCCGGGTTCCCGCTCAGAGCAGACGTTGATGCGCCATTGCATGGGTCACGATCCAAGGTTCGCTCCCCGCAGGGAGCCGATGCCCGGGATAGCGGCCGGCGCCGTGATTTCTTCACCTGCGCGCCGAGGGGAGGCGTGCCGAGCTCAACTGCCGCGCAGCGCCGGCATCACCTCCTGCGCCATCAGTTCGAGGTTGGTCGCGACGTAATCGTCGGGGCAGGCGGTCGAGACGAAGATGAAACTGGCGCCGGCGTCGATGTACTCGCGCAGCCGCGCCTGGCAGCGCGCCGGGTTGCCCGCCAGCGCGTACTTGTGCACGAGCTTGGAGAAATCCTGCGAGTACTGCTTGCCGAGCTTGTCGGCCGCCATGCGCACGGCGGTGTCGTCGTCTTCGTGCACGGCAAAGAAGATGTACAGGCCGAACGTGAAGCCGCCCAGGTCGCGGCCGAGGTCTTCGCCGTGGCGGCGGATCGCGGTGATCGAATCGGCCAGCATCTCGGGCGTGAACATGTAGGGCAGCCAGCCGTCACCGTACTTCGCCGCGCGCCGCATGGCGACGTCCTTGCGGCCGGAGATCCAGATCGGCGGACGTGGCTTCTGCACGGGCAACGGCTTGAGGCTGAAGTTCTCGAGCGTCGTGTAGCGGCCGTGGAACGACACGTCGCTGCCGGACCAGGTGCGGCTGACGACCTCGAGCGCCTCGTCGGTGCGCGAACCGCGCTGCGTGACTGGCACGCCGCAGGCGGCGAACTCGTTGGGGTATTCGCCACCGACCCCGACGCCGAGCATGAATCTTCCGTCCGAGGCGACATCGAGCGCCGCGCCGAGCTTGGCCAGCAACGCGGCCGGGTAGAGCGGCACGAGCGTGATGGTGCTCATGAGACGGATACGGCTGGTCACGCCGGCCGCGACGGAAAGCGAGACGAAGGCGTTCGCGGTATCGCCGTAGAAGCTGACGTGCTCGCCGCAGCCGAGAACGTCGAAGCCGAGCGACTCGATATGACGGGCGGAATCGGCGATGCCGTGGGGCGCGCGCAGCGCGGTCCCGAACGTGATCGGGCGGTCGGTCATGAGTGTCGTCTCCTGCTGGCGAAAACCGGGTGCGGCGCGAGGCGCTGGCTGCCGTCCAGGCCGGGAAGGACCTGCTGACGGCCGCGAGCACCGGCCCGGGGTCATATTATGACGTCCCGTCATTCCATCACCATCGAGCAGGGACCCCATCATGCAAGGCATCCTCGTCCGCGACTGGACCACCTTCGATCAGCTCAGCCTCACTGACGTCCCCGAGCCGGTGCTCGACGAGGATCGCGTGCGTATCCGCATCCAGGCCGCGGGCGTGAGTTTCGCGATGAGCCTCGTCGTGCAGGGCAAGTACCAGCGCAAGCCGCCCCTGCCGTTCGTACCCGGCACCGAGGTCGCCGGCATCGTCGAAGCGGTCGGGCCGGCGGCGCGGCGCTTCGCGGTCGGCGACCGCGTCTGCGCCGTGCTCGACTGGGGTGGCCTGGCGGAGATCGCCTGCCCGCGCGAAGTCAACGTCTACCCGATCCCCGATAGCCTGGAATTCCACCGCGCGATCGCGTTCACGAACTCGTATGCGACTTCGGCAGCGGCGCTGACCTGGCCGCACCTGCTCGACGTGCGCGCCGGCCAGTGGCTGCTGGTCCACGGCGCCGCCGGCGGCGTCGGCATCGCCGCGGTCGAGATCGGCAAGGTCCTCGGTGCCACGGTCATCGCCACGGCCGGCTCCGCGTCCAAGCTCGACACTGCGCGCCGCCACGGTGCCGATCACCTCATCGACTACCGCCGCGAAGATTTCCGCGAGCGCGTGCTGGCACTCACCGGCGGACGCGGCGTCGATGCCGTCTACGACCCGGTCGGCGGCGACGTCTTCATGCAGTCGCTGCGCTGCATGGCGCCGGAAGCGCGCATCATGCCAGTGGGCTTCGCGGGGGGTGAGATCCCGCAGATCCCGGCCAATATCCTGCTGGTCAAGAATCTCGTCGTGTGCGGCCTCAACATGGGCCTTTACTTCGGCTGGAGCCCGACCGACCTGCGCTACGCCTACGAGGAGCGCATGCGCGCACACATGCGGCAGCTGTTCGACTGGTTCGAGGCCGGCCGTCTGAACCCGGTCGTCGAGCGGACCTACCCGCTCGCGCGGGTGTTCGAGGCGATGGACGACGTCCTCGCACGGCGCGCGGTGGGCCGGGTTGCCGTCGTCATGGACGCCGAAGCCGCGCGTCTGCAGACCACCTGAGGACGGCGCTGCGCGCGCGACGAGCTGACGCCGATCAGTCTGGCGCCCCGGCGGTGCTTGAAATGTCCCCGTGCGCGGAGCGAGCATAGAGCCGTGCCCGGCCGGTGCATGGCACCGCGACGGGAATGCCGAGGTTTCGCCAGCGGAAATCGCAGGTCGCCACGTGCGGCCGAGGAGGACTCGATGGCCGACGCGCTGCATTCGCGCGACCGCGAACTCGCCCCCCTGCCCGGCCGCCGCCGCGGCCGCCCGCGGACGCGCACGAGCTGGCCGGCCGCGTTCTACCACCGCCTGCTCGGCGACGTCGGCATCACCGTCAACGGGCCGCGTCCGTGGGACATGCAGGTCCACGACGAGCGCCTCTGGTGGCGCCTCGCGTGCAAGGGCACGCTGGGCCTCGGCGACGCTTACGTCGACGGCTGGTGGGACGTCGCCCGGCTCGACGAATTCATCGCCCGCGTGGTGCGTGCCCGCGTCGACCGCCGCATCCCCAACCTGCCCAAGCGCATCGGCGCGGCGCTCGCCGCGCTCAGCAACCTGCAGGACCTCGCCGGCGCGCGCAAGGTCGGCGAACAGCACTACGATCTCGATCACGAGATGTACCGCGCGATGCTCGGCGAGCGGATGATCTATACCTGCGCCTACTGGCCCGCTGCCAGCGATCTCGACCACGCCCAGGAACACAAGCTCGACCTCGTCTGCCGCAAGCTAGGCCTCGCGCCCGGCATGCGCGTGCTCGACATCGGCTGCGGCTGGGGTGGTTTCGCGCGTTATGCCGCCGAACGCTATGGTGCTGCCGTCACGGGCGTGACCATATCGCGCAAGCAGGCCGACAGCGCCGTGCGCACCTGTGCCGGGCTGCCCGTGGACATCCGCCTCGAAGACTATCGCGACGTCCGCGGTCGCTTCGACCGCGTCGTCTCGCTCGGCATGTTCGAGCACGTCGGGCGCAAGAACTACCGCCACTTCATGCAGATCGTCCGCGCGCGCCTGGCGCCCGGCGGCCTCGCGCTGCTGCATACCATCGGGCGCAATGACGACGGCCCGGGCGTCGACCCCTGGGTGACCCGGCACATCTTCCCGAACAGCGAAATCCCCACCCTCAACCGCGTCTGCGCCGCCCTCGACGGGACGCTGACGATGGAGGACTGGCACAACTTCGGCGCCGATTACGACCGCACGCTGATGGCATGGCACGCCAACTTCCGTGCCAGCTGGCCGCGTTTCTCGGCCCGCCCCGCCTCGGCGAGCGTTTCTACCGTGCCTGGAGCTACTACCTGCTGACCTTCGCCGGCGTCTTCCGCGCCCGCGAACTGCAACTGTGGCAGCTCGTGCTGAGCGTCGACGGGCTGCCCGGCGGCTACCGGCGCCCCTGAACACGCCCTACCCCGCCGCGCGGCTGCGCGCGATGCACGCGCGCGTGGCGCGCCTGGCCGGGCCGTGCCCCACGCGACGCTCCGCGGCGCCCCGCGCCCACCCGCCGCCGCGCCGTCAGCGGCGGCTGGATAATTGCCGCCGGGGTCCTTAGCATGGCGCGCGGATTCACACGGGAGGTCCCGATGGACTGGTATCGCAAACGCACCCTCGGCGGGCTGCTGACCGAAGCCGCGGCGCGTTACGGCGCGCGCGAAGCCCTGGTGTTCGAGGGCCGCCGCTGGACCTACGCCGAACTCGAAGCCGAAACCGATCGCGTCGCCAAGGCGCTCGTAGCGCTCGGCGTGCCCCCCGGTGAGCGCGTCGCACTGTGGATGACGAACCGTCCCGAATGGCTGTTCCTGATGTTCGCGATCGCCCGGGTCGGCGCCTGCATCGTGCCGCTCAACACGCGTTACCGCACCGACGACGTCGCCTACACGGTGACGCAGTCGCGCAGCGCGACGCTCATCACGCTCGACCGTTCCGGCCCCATCGACTACCAGGGCATGCTGCTCGAATCGATGCCGCGGGTCGCGGCGCGCGAGGACGGCACGCTGGAGGTGGACGGCTATCCCGACCTGCGCCGCCTGGTCGTGCTCGGTGAGCCGCGCGCCGGCGGCTTCACCGCCTGGGACGACTTCATGGGCGCCGGCGAGGCGATCACGGACGCGCAGCTCGCCGAACGCGCCGCGGCCGTCGATCCCGACGGCATGATGATGATCTGCTACACGTCCGGCACCACCGGCCACCCCAAGGGGGTCATGCACAGCCACCGTCCGATCCGCAACACCGCAGAACGCGCGCAGATTTTCGGCCTGACCTGCACCGACGTGCACATGAACTACCTGCCGCTGTTCCATATCTATGCCTTCAGCGAGATCAGCATGGCCTGCGTGATGACGGGCGCCTGCCAGGTACTGATGGACGTGTTCGACGCGCCGCGCGCGCTCGACCTGGCCGAACAGGAGGGCGCGACGCTGCTGCACGGATTCGAAGCGCACTGGCTCGACCTGCTCAATGCCCAGGCCGAGCGTCCGCGCAAGCTCGCCATCCGCCTCGGCACGCTGCCGTCCGGGGTCGAGAGCACGGTGCCGATCGCGGAGAAGGTCCAGGACGTGTTCTGCCCGACCGTGTCCGGTTTCGGCATGAGCGAGACCTGGGCGTTCATCGCGGTCTCCAATCCCGCGCACACGCGCGAGCAGCGCACGGCGAGTTCCGGCTATCTCATGAACGACTACGAGGCGCGCATCGTCGACGTCGAGAGCGGCCGCGACCAGCCGCCGGGCGAGCCCGGTGAGCTGTGGATCCGCGGTTATGCCGTCATGGACGGTTACTGGGACAAGCCCGAGGCGACCGCCGACACGCTCGACGCCGACGGCTGGCTGCACACCGGCGACATGGCGATGCAGCGCGCCGACGGCATGCTGGTCTTCATGGGCCGCTACAAGGACATGCTCAAGGTCGGCGGCGAGAACGTCTCGCCGGCCGAGATCGAGGTCTACCTGCGCGACATGGACGAGGTCCTCGACGCGGCGGTCGTTGCCTATCCCGACCCGCGCCTGGCCGAGGTACCGGTGGCGTTCGTCATTCTCAGGCCGGGTGCGCAGCTCGACCAGGCGGGCGTGCTCGCGCGCATGAAGGGGCGCGTGGCGAGCTTCAAGATCCCCCGCCACGTGCTCTTCGTCGAGGCCTTCCCGATGACTTCCAGCGGCAAGATCCGCAAGGTCGAGCTGCGCCAGCAGGCACGCGACGCGCTCGACTGAGCCCCCGCGCCGGGCGGCGAGCCCGGCTTGCCGGCGCCGCCGCGCACCCGAGCATTGGCATCGCCCGCCGAGTGCGCAAGAATCGTCGCACGATTCAGGCAGCGAGGGGAGCAAGCCGATGTCCTGGGATCTCGTGATCAAGAACGGCACGATCGTCGAC
>JAUIFX010000080.1 GCA_030429865.1 Gammaproteobacteria bacterium
TCAGCGAACTCGATCCGCTGCCGCACGTCGGCGAAACGTGCACTGTCGGGCAGTTCGGCGTCCTCGCCCATCGGTTCGGCGCGACCGACCTGGATCAGTCCGTTACGCAACTGCCGGTTGGCTTCGTCGAGCTGCTGGTGCAGCTGCTCGTCGTACGCGAGCCGGTACGCACGAGGCGATCGCGCCGGCCCGGCCTCGGTCAGGGTGACGGCCCACAGCTCGATCGATCCCTTCTCGCCCGTTTTCTTGTCCGGCTCGTTGACCCATGACGACAGCAGCTGGAAGCGTGACGGGATCGGTGCATGCGTCGGCCAGCCGAGCGCCGCGAGGAGCGCGTCGTACGTGTAGAAGTAGAATGCTGCCACCACCAGGATGGCGAGCGTTTTCAGCCACGCGCTGAAGCGTGTTTCCAGGCACATGACCAGCAGCAGCGCGCCAAGCGCGGCGTAACCGACGATGATGCCGAGGACCGTTTCGTTCATATCTTCTCAACCGTGACGATGGATTTCGCAAGCGTGCTGACGCCACCTACCGAACCGTCTCGCGCGACACGGAAGCGTACCGCGGTGACTTCGCTCCCCTGGTGTGGCAGCTCGACGTTGCCGAAATAGACGACTTCCAGCGCCGGATTGACCTTCGCGACGCTGACCGAGGCCGTGACCGGATTGCCGGTCTCGCTCTTGTAGTAATGCAGGTTGACCACGTACTCGCCCTCGACGAACCCGCGGATCGTTACGATCTCCTGGTTCAGCGGGTTGACGACTTCCTGGCCGTTGACCAGCAGCATGTCGTTGGTCATACCGCGGTCGTCGCGATCGAGGTGCATCAGCCCGAGCGCCGGGTTGTTGAACCACACCAGGTTGCCGTCGGGATCCTCGACCCAGGTATCGACGTCGTCCGGGCTGCCCGCCTCCCAGGTGGTTGTAATGATGAACTCCGCCTTGGGATCGATGATGCCGGTCTTGGCCGGCGGATTCAGGAACACCAGCGCGACGATGAACAGGAACGTGAAGGCGAGCAGGGCGTTGAACAGCAGGTCCGTGAACGGGTCCTGCTCACCGGCTCGCGCGGGCCGCCTAAATGCCACGGGCGCCCCCCGCGAGACCGGGAACGAGTTCCGCCTCGGCAATGAAGACGACGTCGGCGATGAGCCGATCGGCGCCCCGATCAGCGAGTAGATACTGCATGCCGAGCAGCATGCTGCTGACGAGGCCGAGCATGGTCGTATTGAGCGCCACTCCCATGCCGACCGTCATGCTGCCGAGCATGCTCTGCGCGTCCTCGATCGCGAACGATTCGATCGACATGACCGAGCCGAGCATGAGAATGAAGCCAATCACGGTGCCGAGCAGGCCGAGCTTGACCAGCATGTTGGTGACGAACCAGCCCGCCTCGTGTTGTCCGCGTACCTGCTCGGCCAGCACGTCGGTGAGCTGAGCATACTCGGCGGCGGGGCCGGCGCCGGTCGCCGCGAGGCGGTCGTGCAGCGCCCGCAGGTATCCGCAGGCACGCGACTCGCCGACGTCATTCGCACCGATGCCGCGGATGAAGACGCTGCCACCTTCACCGTAGAGCCGCATCAGGGCCGCGGCCTCGCGGGAAAGCTTCAGACACAGCCATCCGCAATGCAGCGTGCCGGCAACGAAGAGTACCGAGATCAGCAGCGAAAGGCGGGTCGGGTCATTGTCGACGATATAGCCGAAAATTCCGCTGCGAAACACCAGGTGGATGGCAAAGCCTACCAGGCTGGCCAGCACCAGCCACAGGTGGAACAGCTTGTAGGGACGGTCGTGGGATACGGTCACGGGTATTCCTTGTGAGTCGTCTCAAGCTTACTCGGCGTGGAAGAAAGCGTGTTCGACGCCGGGGAAGAGATGCATCACCGAGCGCCGGTACTCCTCGACCAGGGTATCGTGCGCGTCGAAGCGCCGCGGAATGGGCAGGTAGAGGGTTTCCGCCATGCTGCGCCCCGAGCTGACCGCATCGTCTATGCGGCCCGCGAGCCACTGCAGGTAATCGGCCGTCTCGGCGATCGCGCGGCCGTGCTCGGCGACGTCACCGTGGCCGGGCACGAGGCGTGCGAAAGGCGTGCCGGAGAGACCCTGCAGCGCGCTGCGCCAGGCCGCGAGGTCGGCATTGGGTGTGGTCGGCGCACGGTGGTTGAACACGAGATCGCCCGTGAACAGCGTGCCAGTCGCATGATCGAGGATGACGAGATCGCCCGCGGTATGACCGCGATAGGCGAACAGTTCGAGACGGTGGCCGCCGACCGTGCTCTCGCCCGGCAGCGCGTCGACGGTCGGCAGGTGGGGCACGGTGCCCTTCATCCAGGTGCCGAGCAGGCGGTAGAGGTTGTCACTGAAGTCCTCGGCCTGCTCGGCCATGGCGCGCCGGGTATCCGGCAGCGCGTAAATCGGGATGCCGGCGAAAGCCTGGTTGCCGAGAAAGTGATCGGGGTGGTGGTGGGTGTTGTAGACGCGCACCACCGGCTCGCCCGTGGTGCGCTCGACGAGTGTGCGCAGGGCTTCGCCGTAACGGGCCGACGGGCCGGTATCGATGACCACGGCGCCGCCGCCGGTCGCGATGAAGGCGCAGTTGGCGATGTTGCCGCCATTCGCCATGCTGAAGTGCGCGGTCGACCCGCGCACCAGCCAGGTGTCGGCGGCGATCTGCGTCGCTGCCAGCCGGTAGTGCTGGTCGCTGCCGGCTACCGTTGCGGCGAGAGCGCACAGCACGAGCAGGCACGGCACGCGCATCGTTCAGTCGAGCTCCGCCTCGACGCGGTTACCGTTGAGATCGCGCCCGCTCAGGCGCAACGGGCGGCCGCCGGCGTTGATATCGAGGGTGAAATACGGGTTCTCGCTGACCGGCTCGAACAGCTCGAGCGAGGCATAGGGCTTGCCCGTGACGTCCGTTACCTCCAGGCGCTCGAGGTAGAAGGCCGGGATACCCTCGGCGAGACCGGTATCCATCGGGTGCATGACCTGCAGGCGCAGACGTTCTACGGCGTCGCCGCCGTCCGCGCCGGGCCAGCGATGATGGCGCACCTGGCCCAGCGTCTCGTACCAGGTGCCGGCGGCGCGCGTGTAGCCGGGCGACGTGCAGCCGCCGCCCGCTGCGTCGACCCAGGCGCCGCCGACATGCCACACGCCGTCGGCCGTGAGTGCCGCTGCGCGGATCGGCGTAGCCTGCTCGATCTTGACGCGAAACCCGAGCGCCACGCGGGCGTCGTGGGGGTGGAACACGAGAACCTTGTGAATCGGGTTGAGGTCCGCGAACACGACCACCCGCTCGATCGGACCGAGTCCCTCGACGCGGAAGCTGACCGGCACGTTCATGGCATCCTCGGCGCTTGCGGGTGTCATCACGACCACGCGGCCGTCGAACTCGTAGGGCGCGCCATCGAGCATGGTGCGATGCATGAACTCCCATTGCGGAGAGCCCAGCGGATCGACCTGGGTGCCCGATGCCGGCGTCGCGAGCAGTGTTATGGCGACGGCGATGAAGCCGCTGTTCAGGGCACGCGAGACGACGGTCAACATGGCGTGCAACCTGTGCCGGCACGGTCGCGATGACGAGGGCGGGGCAGCATGGCCGTGCGCCGCCGGCCGGTCACGCAGGAAGCCGGTGCGTGCACGCCGCGAAAGGGCATGTGCCACGCCGGTCAACCGCCCGGAGTCCGCGTCGCGCCGTGCGCCGCGAAGATTCGCGTGACGGTGCCGTCGTCGACCATCGCCTTGAGATGCCCCATCACGGCATCACCGAGCGCGACGTCACCGGCCTTGACGGCCGCGCCGAGCGGCCAGCTGGAGATCATCACGCCCGGAATCGCGACCTTCGTCACGGCAAGTCCCTCGTGCCCGTGCAGCAGGCCTTCGAGCTCGGTCCGGTGGCCCATCACGGCAGGGATTTCCCCTTCGACGAGTGCGGCGCTGGCGCGTGCGAGCGAGGGGTAGTGGGCGACGTTGTCGCGCAGCGCGCCATTCATGGTGCTCAGCAGGTAGAGGTCGGCAATGGTCTCGAGTTCCACGCCGACCGTGTGCCTGGTGAAGCTCGCGATCGCGGGCGCACCATCGAAAGCGGATCGCGCGTAGGCGAGCGCGATATCCTCCATGTAATACACGCCGTCGATGCGGACCTGGTCGACCGTTGCGACGAAACGCGGATCGGCCGGCACGTGCAGCATGACGTCGGCGACACCGCCGCCGATGTAATGGCCCTTCCACACGGCGTTTCGGAGGTCGTCCTCGACCGACTCGTCCGCCGGCTGGAAACGGATCGCGGCCGACACGCCGAGGCGCCCCGCGAGTTCGTGCGCGATGTCGACGTCGATACCACGTGGCGTACCCTCGGCATCGCGATCGGAAAACGGCGGAAAGGCCTCGTAGACGGCCACCTTGAGCACCCCTCGCTGCTGCACGGCGAGGAGCGATTCGTCCTCGTCGGCCCAGGCGATTCCCCAGGTCAGCGCCGACAGTAGCGTCAGGGCAACGTGGAGAAGCTTCATTCTGCGCCGTCCAGTGTGACCAGCCAGGCGCGGATTGCCCACAGGGCTTCCTGGCTGAGCGGCCCGCCGTCGGTTTCGGCGAATACCGGCATGTAAGTGATGCCATTGCGGATGGCGCCGTTGCGAACGCGGTAGACGTACCACTCGTCGCCTTCGAGATTGTCGGGGAGCTCGCGCAGGTCCGGCGCGATGCCGCCGGACACGGCGCCGAGCCCGTGACAACGCGCGCAGTTCTGGTTGTACGCCGAGGCGCCGGTGGTGATCGCCGCTTCGTTGTCCCGGTAGGGGTTCTTGTCGACCCACTCGGCGCCAATCTGCGGCAGGTGGGTGGTATCCACCGGCTGGGGCGCGACGTCGCCATGCGCCGGTGCCTCGCTGCTGATGATTGCCGCGAGTAGCGCGGCGGCGCCAACGATACTGACGCGTGCGTGAATTCTCATGATGTATTCCCTCGTGCGCAGCGCCCGGCGGGCCGCGTGAGCGACCCGCCGGGCACCGCCTGTCCTGGCCTCAGTTGGCCGCCATACGCTTGCCGGGCAGCTTGAACACCCACACCGAACCGCCCTGGTTCAGGTACTTGACGGACTTGGCCACGTCACCGCCCCAGAGCGGCACGGCGCCGCCCCAGCCCGAGGTGACCGCGACGTACTGCTCTCCGTCCATGTCCCAGGTTACCGGGCAGCCGACGACGCCGGAGCCGGTCTGGAACTTCCACAGCTCTTCGCCGGTCTTGGCGTCGAAAGCCTTGAGGTAACCCTCGGGCGTGCCGGTGAATACGAGGTTGCCGCTGGTGGTCAGCACACCGCCCCACAGCGGCGCCTTGTTCTTGTACTCCCACACCCGCTTGCCGGTGGCCGGGTCGTAGGCGCGCAGCACGCCGATGTAGTCCTTGTTCAGCGGCTTGATCGTGAAGCCGGCGCCGAGGTAGGCCGCCCCGCGCTTGTAAGCGATGGGCTCGTTCCAGATGTCCATGCCCCATTCGTTGGCCGGCACGTAGAACAGCTTGGTGTCGGGGCTGTAGGCCATCGGCATCCAGTTCTTGCCACCGAGGAAGGACGGTGCGACGAACACCTGGCTGCCCTTCTTGCCGTCGGTTGCCTCGGCCGGGTTGCCGGGGCGCATACCGGTCTCGATCGGGCGGCCGGTCTTGAGGTCGACACCCTTGGCCCAGTCGATCTGGTCGACGAACGGGAACGCGTTCATGAGCTTGCCGTTCTCACGGTTCATCACGTAGAAGAAGCCGTTGCGATCGGCATGACCGGCGGCCTTGACCGTGCTGCCGCCCTGCTCGAGGTCGAATGCCACCGTCTCGTTGACGCCGTCGTAATCCCAGCCGTCGTTCGGCGTGAACTGGTAATGCCAGACGATCTTGCCCGTATCAGGGTTGATCGCGACCGTCGAGGTCGAATAGAGGTTATCACCCGGGCGCAGGTGCGCGTTCCACGGTGCCGGGTTGCCGGTGCCGTAGAAGATCAGGTTGGTGTCCGGATCGTAGGTGCCGCCGGCCCAGGTCGCTGCGCCGCCGGTCTTCCACAGGTCACCCGGCCAGGTCTTGTTCGGGGCGCCGCCGGTGATGCCGTTCTCCTTGCCGTTCAGGTAGCCCATGTGGCCTTCGACGGTGGGGCGTATCCACACGACTTTACCGGTCTTGGCATCACGTGCCTCGACGCGCCCGACGATGCCGAATTCGCCGCCGGACACGCCGGTGATCACGAGCCCCTTGACGATCAGCGGCGCCGAGGTAAACGAATAGCCGCCCTTGAAGTCGTCGATCTTCTCTTTCCACACCACCTTGCCGGTGTCCTGGTCGAGCGCGACGAGCTGCGCATCGAGGGTGCCGAACAGGACCAGGTTGTCATACAGCGCGGCGCCGCGGTTGACCACGTCGCAGCACGGCAGGATGCCGTCGGGCAGACGATGCTCGTACTGCCACAGCTCCTCACCGCTGCGCACGTCAATGGCCCACAGCCGCGAGTAGGACCCGGTGACGAACATCTTGCCGTCATGGATCAGCGGCTGCGACTCCTGGCCGCGCTGCTTCTCGCCGCCGAAAGAGAACGCCCACGCCGGCACGAGGTCGCCGACGTTGTCGGCATTGATATGCGCAAGCGGGCTGTGGCGGCGACCCTCGGTGCCGAGACCATAGGTCAGCACGTCGCTGGTCGTGGCGGCATCGTTCATGATGTCCGCGTCGGTGACCGGCTTGGCCGCGAGGGCGCTGCCGGAGATGGCGCCGAGGATCGATCCGGCCAGGATCGAGACGGCCAGGCGGTGGCCGAGACGGCCTCCTTGGTTGGTGCAGTTCATTGCAACTCCTCCTCTTGGTGTGTGTTGGCGACCAGGCCACGCTGCGCGCGGCGTCACCGTCGAGTCGCCGTCGCGACCCGGCTTCGGTTGCGGGCGCGTGCGACGCGCCGACGTGGCGCTCCGGTCGCGACCAGGCATGCGGTCCGCGGCGCGTTGGCCGCTGGACCGATGTTCGGGTAGGGGGGCGTGCGGCGGCTGTTCATCGCTCACCCATGACGGTCCGGCGGCGCACCCCGCTGCTCGCCGCCGCGACCAGCGCGTGGTCGGGAAAGCGGTTCCGCGTATAGAAATCGCACAGGTCGCGGAAGCGGTTGCCCGGCAGAAAGTTGACGCGCGACGTCGCCGCCCCGAGCGCGCCGGCGAGCCGCTGCGCGAAGCCGCGATTGCGCGTCCACAGTCCGAGCGTGTCGATGCGCCGCCGCCGTGCGCGCAGCTGCGTCTCGAGCGCGGCGCGCTGAAAGCTGCGCACGTGCACGATGCGGTTTGCCGCGGGCGAGTCGAGCCCGATCTCGTCGGCCTCGTCGACCCCAATCAATGCCGGCCGCACGGAATAGCCCTGTGCCGTGTCGATCTCGTGGCCCAGGACCGGCCAGCCCCTGGCGCGCGCGGTTGCCGTCTGCGCATGGAAGCGCGCGAGCTGGGCTGCCGACGCGAGCGGTCCGAGACGTGTCGACGGCGCCAGCGCCGGGCCGGCCTCGAGTTCGCCCGCGAGTTCGCCGATGCGTGCCAGCACTTCGTCCACCACGCCGTGCTCGATGTACAGCTCGACACCGGCGTCCCGCCCCTGGGTCGAGGCCAGGAAGAGCGCGTTGGCGGCACCGCGGCACGCTTCGTCGAGATCGGCGTCGGCGCAGATCACTTCCGGGCTGATACCGGCGACATCGAGCCCGAGCGGCTTGACGACATCAGCCGCGGCAAGTGCCACTGCGCGGCCGTGACGCGCATCGCCGCAGAACTGCACGCGCATCACGTCGGGATGGCGTACCAGGCATTCGATCGCATCGGTACGCGTGCTCGTCAGCAGGTTGAGAGCACCGTCGGGGACCCCGGCTTGTTGCACCAGCTCACCGAGCAGCAACGACGAGAGCGGGGACTCCTCGGCCAGCAGCACGACCGCGCCCGCACCGACGCCGAGTGCCGCGGCGACGTGCCAGGCATGCTGCAGCAGCGGCAGTTCGACGCTGTGCACGAGTGCGACGACGCCGCCGCTGGCGTGGCCGCCGCGTGCCTCCGTGCCGCCATCGAACGCCATGCCCTGCATCGCGCACCAGCTGGAGAGAACCTGGAAGAAGCGCGCCGCAAGCGGTACGTCGATGCTGCGTACGAGACTGATCGGACGCCCGCTGTCGGCAGCTTCGAGCGCCGCGAGGCGCTCGGCATTGTCGAGTACGAGGTCGCCGATACGCCACAGCACGCGGCTGCGCTCGAGCGCGTCGAGGCGACCCCAGGGTCCGTGCCCGGCAGCGCCGTGGGCCGCCGCCACGGCGCGTTCGACATCCGCCGCGCCGGCATCCGCGACGCTGCCGGCGGGCTCGCCCGAGGACGGGTCGAACAGGACGTAGGTCGCACCGTCGGTAGCACGCTGCCAGCTGCCGGCGATGAGCAGGCGCCCGTCGGTCGACGTGGTGTCACGATCGGATTCGAGTACAGACGACATTGACAGCGGCACGCCAGGTCGCGCGAAGCGCCCGTGCCAGACCTCCCCCGGTATGTGGCGGCAGGATATTAGCAAGCGGCGTGCCACGCCACGTTTGCCGTGGAAGGCGGGTTCCCCTTCGAACAATCAGGCAGTTACACGTCAGCCGAGCGGCGGGCACAGGCCCCGCCCAAGGCTACCGCCGACGGGGGCCGTTGCGGCGGCGCTGCGTTGCGCGGCGCGGCGTTGCATTATGCAACGTCGCACATCCCTCAGCAGCGCCAGCGCTGCTGGCGGCGGTAGATGGTCGTGCGGTTGATGCCGAGGCGCCGCGCGGCCTCGGTGAGGTTGCCGTCGGCGGCCTCGAGCGCGGCACGAATCGCGTCGTCGCTGATACTGCGCAGGCTCCGCCGGGCGGGCGCCGCCATGTTCTCCGCCGGTACCGGGTGCCCCTTCAGCAGTTCCGGCAGGTCGGCATCACTGATGCGGTTGCCCTGGGCCACCAGCAGCGCGCGCCGGCAGACGTTGGCGAGTTCGCGCACGTTACCCGGCCAGTGGTAGGCGCTGAAAGCGCTCAGCACCGCGGGGTCGATCGCCGGCAGCGGCACGCCGCGTCGCCGGCACTCGCGCTCGAGAAAATGCTGCGCGAGGAGCGCAATGTCCTCGGGCCGGTCACGCAATGGCGGCAGGTGGATGTCGATGACGTTGAGGCGGTGGTAGAGATCGAGCCGGAACGAGCCATCGGCGAGGCGGGCGGCGAGACGCGGTCCCGCGGCCGCGATGACGCGCACGTCGACCGCGCGTCCGTGATGGTTGCCGATGCGGTACACGCGCATGTCTTCGAGCACGCGCAGGAGTTTCGCCTGCACGTCGGGGTCGAGCGAATCCACTTCGTCGAGGAACAGGGTGCCGCCGTCGGCCACTTCGAACTTGCCCGCACGACCCTTGCGGTCGGCGCCGGTGAAGCTGCCGGGCTCGTAGCCGAACAATTCGCTGGCGGCGAGTTCGCGCGGCAGCGCGCCACAGTTGAGCGCAATGAACGGGCGCGTCCGTTTCGGGCCGGCACTGTGGATGCCCTGCGCGAACATTTCCTTGCCGGTGCCGGTCTCACCGACCAGGAGCACACTGCCGCCGTCGTGCGCGGCGAGCGTGCACAGGCGCTTGGCGGCGGCCAGCGACGGGCTGTTGCCGAGGATGTCGTCGAGTGTCACGAGCCGTGCCGGCGCGCGTGGCTCCTGGCGCGTGGCGGTCCCGGAGAGCAGGCGATGGAAACCCGAGAGGATGAGCACCGCGCCGATCTTGCGCTGCCCGTGGTGTACGGGCTGGACGCGGCACTCCAGCTGCGGCTGCATGCCGTTTTCGAGCCGGATCTCGCCTCGGCGCTCGCCGTAGCGCCCGGTCTGCACGAGATCCCGCGCGAGGAGCCAGAGGTCCGGCAACACGGTGGCAAGGGGACGCTCGGCGTGAACCACGCGGTCGAGTTCGAGCATCTGCACGGCGACGCCGTTGATATCGAGTACGCGGCCGCCGTCGCTCAACAGCATCAGCGCGTCGCCGGGCCAGCGCCGTTCCATCTCGCGGAACTCGCTGCGCAGGTGATCGCGATTCTGCAGCGTTTGCAGCTCGAGCTGCTGTTCGAGGGACTGCGCGATCGAGATGGCGAGCGCGAGCGTCTGGATGTCGGCCGCGCCCGAGGGGCCGGTGATGTCCACCGCGCCGAGCGGGCGACCGGTTTCCGGATCGCACACCGGGGCGCCGTAGCACACCCACGGTTGCCAGCCCTCGCAGTAGTGTTCGGCGCCGAGCACCATCTCCGGCCGTCCGAGGCTGAGCGGCGTGCCGATACCATTCGGCCCGACCGCACCTTCCGACCAGTCGCCGCCGGGCACGAAATTCATCGCCTCGAGCCCCTCGTAAACGCCGCGATGGCCGACCTCGTAGAGGATGCGCCCGCGATCGTCGGCAAGCACGATGACGTGCCGCGAGCCCTCGGCGAGCGGGGCGAAGCGGTCGAGCACCTGGCGCCCGCTGCGCCCGAGCTGCTGCGTACGCAGGATCTCGTCGATGTTCTCGAGTGACATCACGAGCGGCGCGCGCTCGGCGGCCGGGTCGACGCCGAGCTCGCGGACGCGCGCCCAGGATGCGGCGATCACCGGCCGCGCTTCGTGCGCGGCGCCGGCGCCGAGAAACGCCTCGCGGTGCGCCATGACCCGCCGGTTGGCCTCATTGACCGGAAGATCGAGCAGTGACCGCGCCGAGTGCAGGTGGGGATCTGTCCAGGCCATGGCGGCGCATCTCTTCTCCAGTAGCGACGGCGCCATAGTAGCGCCGAACAAAATCCCTTGGGTAGATCGTGGAAATCGCCGCGATTGCTGCAACGCAATAGACTGCTCGGACAGGTGCCGCCGCGGATGCTGTCAGCCAGGCCTGCGCTTGACGGGCCGTTCGTCGCGCCGCCCCGGGGTATCAGGTCCCCGCCTGGCTCTCGGCGGCGGCCGGCAGTCGATACTCGCTTGCGCCTTCGAGCGCCATCTGGAACATGAAGCGGTTCGGCCTGGTGGCGATGCCCACCTGCTCGTAGACGAACGCGAACACGTCGTCCGCGCGCGCCGCGTCGACGACCACGGTGACGATGTCCATCTCGTCGGCGAAGGTGCCGCTGCGCTGACTCGCGCCGCGGCCGCGGGTGAGGTCGACGGCGGCGAGCTGCATGGTTTCGTGCAACACCGTCGCGAGGTCGAAGCCCTCGCCGGCGGGCACGATGCAGGTGATCAGCTTCGCGGCCGGCGTCGCGTTGGCTGTGAAGGGCGGCACGCGCGGTCAGCCCGACAGTTTGTCGAGCACCTCCTGCGGTACGAAGGTCGCGGCTTTCTCCAGCGGCGTGACATACATGATGCCGGCCCCCGGCGTATCGAGATTGCCGGCCAGGTACATGCTCTCGAACACGCGTTCGACCTGTTCGGACGAAACCACGATGTTGATCACCTCTTTTTCGACGTTGACCGCGAAACCCAGGATGCCGAGGCGTTCGCGTACGCCCATGCCGCGGCCGTAGTGCACCGTCGCGCCTTGCGCGCCTGCCGCGCGCGCGGCGTTGATGACGTCCTCCGCTGCACCGCGCTGCACGATACAGGTGATCAGCTTGACGTCGGTCAGGACGACCATTTCGCGTGAGTTCATGACGGGTTTCCTGCCAGGCGGGGTGAGCGGGGCGGTTCGTCCGTGCGCAGCCGCGCGCGGCGCTGTACCCACAGCCCGGTGCCGAGCACCGCGACGATCGGAGAGATCGAGGCCATGGAGAGGATGCCGAAGCCTTCGATGGCCGAGACCGCGTTGCCGAAGCCGAGGCCCATCGCCAGCACCAGCGGCACCGTGACCGGACCGGTCGTCACGCCGGCGCTGTCCCAGGCGATGTTCACGAACTCCTCGTTCGACAACCAGCTCAGGATCACCGCGAGCGTGTAGCCGGGCACCAGCAGGTAGCCGAGCGGGATCTCGAACACGATCTTGAGGACCCCGGCGGTGATGCCGACGCCGACCCCGATCGACACCGCGAGCATCAGGCTGCGCTTCTTGAACGCGCCGGCGGTGAGGTCCTCGACCGTCATGCCGAGCGCGTTCAGCGCGGGCTCCGCCATGGTGGCGAAGAAGCCGAGCACCCAGGCGAACACCATCGCGATGAGGATGCCGAGAACGAAGCCGTACATCGGCGAGGAGTCCAGGCCGTCGACCGGGGCGAACGCGGCGGGAATGATGCCGCCCGATTGCGCGCCCAGCTTGGCCAGGCCATAGGTCAGGCCGAGATTGAACACGATCATGCCCAGCACGCACAGCACGAGACCGAACAAGACGATGTCCGCTTCGCGCAGGCGCTCTTTCAGGATCAGTCCGAAGACCAGGAACAGGAACACCACCAGCGGCACGATGGCGCGGATGCCGCCGATGATTTCGGCCGCCGGCGACACGCTCCACCAGCCCGGCGCGGCGGCACGCTGCGCCGCCTCGGCGGCGGCAACGATGTCGGCCGGGGCGATGCCCGAGGCGACGTGCAGGGCGAGCAGCATCACGGCGATGATCGGGAACAGCGAGGCGAGGGTGACGATGCCGAACCCGGACAACGATGAGTTCCCTTTGCCGGCCGCAGCCGCGATGCCGATGCCGAGCGAAAGCACCAGCGGTACCGTGACGGGACCCGTCGTGACGGCACCGCAGTCCCAGGCCAGGCCGATCACGACGCGCAGGTCGTCGTCGAAGTGCAGCACCGCGGTGAGCAGCAGCGTCGGCACCACGGAGAGGTAGATGAACGGTTTGAGGCTCCAGCCCTGCAGGAAACGCAGCGTGCCGAGCACGGCGGCGAGGCCGACGCCCGCGCCGACCGCGAGGACCAGCGCGCCGGCGCGTTCGTTCAGCAGCAGCCACAGGTAGGGTGCCTTGTGCACGTCGACGATCGCGCCGACCGTCTGCAAGGCGCCGATCGCGGGTTCGGCGAAGGTGACGCCGATGCCGAGCAGCATGGCGATCGTGAGGACCAGCCAGAGCGGTGATTTCCTCGGCAGGTTGTTGCCGATCGCTTCGCCGAACGGCATCAGCCCCAGCCGCAGGCCCTCCATGAAGAGCATCAGCCCGACGATCGCGGCAACGAGGCCGAACGTGATGGTCCACGAATCGGCGACCGCGGCGCGCAGGATGAGCAACTGGAACAGCGCGAGGTAGGCGGCGAGCGGCGCCACGGCGCGGGTCTGTTCCAGCAGGCGCGTCGCGCTGTAGGGGCCGACCAGCCGCGAGACCTCGAAGGCGTCGAGGCGCAGCCGGCCCGGGGCGTACGGCCGGTAGGTGCCGTCCTCCTGCCGTTCCCCGGCTGGCGCGAGGCGGTTGAAGCTCAAGCGCCGGTGGTGGAGATTGACCTCGCGGACGAAATCGCCGTAACGAATCGTGCGCCTCGGCACGGCCGGCGCCGGCTCACCCGTTTCGTTCATCCTCTCGGTTCACCGTCGCGCATCATTAACCGTGACGCTAGCCGAATGGCCGGGGACGTCGTTGACGTGGATCAGACACGGCGGGGCCGGTGGGCGGCCGCCGTCGAACAGCTGCGCCGTGTCACCGTCCGTCGGCCGCCAGGCGCCGTCCCGCCGCGGGCGCAGCCGCGCGCGAGGTCTGCACGGTTTCGCCGTTGCGCGGCGGACGCGGCGGGAACTCGACGACGAAGCGGATGCCGGGACCGGCCGCGCGATCCTCGAGGCGTACGTCGCCGCCGTGCGCGCGCGCGATCTCGCGCACGATCGGCAATCCCAGGCCGCAGCCCTCGCCGGGGCTGTTCGGCGGACGGTAGAAGTGATCGAAGATCTGCGGGCGGTGCTCGGGTGGGATGCCGCGGCCATCGTCCTCGACGACCAGGCGCGGCGCGTGGGCATCGCCCTCCACGCGGATCCAGACATGGCCGTGGCGGCTGCCATAGACAATCGCGTTCTCGACCAGGTTGCGCAGCATTTCGTAGAGCAGCGCCGGGTCGCCCTCGATGTCGATGGACTCCGCGGGCATCTCGGCCGCGAGCGTTATGTCGCGTGCACGCGCGGTGCCGTCGAACTCCTCGCGACAGGCCTCGACGAGGGCAACGAGGTCCGTCGGCGCCGCCTGCGGGCCGCGATCGAAGGCGATTTCGGCGCGCGCGAGCTTGAGCAACTGGGAATTCACGTGAGTCATGTGATCGGCGGCGTGCGCGATCTGGGCGAGCGCGCTGCGGACCGCGGCCGGGTCGGTTTCGCGCAGCGCGAGCTGCGCCTGCAGCTTGATGCCGGCGAGCGGGGTACGGACCTGGTGGGCGATGTTGCCGACGAAGGCCTCGTGCGCGCCGAGCATGTGATTGATGCGGCCGAGCAGGCCGTTGGTGTTCTCGATCAGCGTGCGAACCTCGCGCGGTGCGTCGTCCTCGGACAGGGGCGTGAGATCGCGCGGCGAGCGATGCGCGAGTTCGTCCGCGAGGCGGCGCAGCGGCCGCATGCCGCGGGTGATGGCGACTGCCACGGCGATCATCGCCCCGGCAATCAGCAGGGTCTTCTTCATCGCCACCAGGCTCAGCACCTCGGTCGTCATGCCGCGGCGCTTGTTCAGCGTCTCGGCGACCTGCACCACGATTTCGTCGTCGGCGCCCGGGTTGTTCAGCAGCGTGACCGCGCGCGTGAGTTCACCGTCGATGCGCAGGGTTTCGAACACCGGCCCTTCGCGCAGGCGCGAGAGGTCGGCCGGGATCACCTGGGGCAGGTCGCCGGCGATCAGGTGGCCGCCGGCATCGCGGATCTCGAAGTAGGTATCGTCCATGTCGTCCCACTCGAACATCGCCACGGCGTCGGCGGCGGCGATGAAGCGCAGGCCGTCTTCGTCGACGCGGACCTCCTGGGCGATCGAATGGGCCGAGTCGAGCAGCCAGCGGTCGAAGACCTGGTTGGCGGTGTGCATGCCGACGAGGTAGGACACCACCGTCTCCGCGAGCAACAGCAGCAGCAGGGGTATCGCGACCAGCACGAGCAGGTAGGCACGCAGGGAGACGGTACGCATGACGGGTTTCCTCGTCTCAGGCGGATTCGAGCACGTAGCCCGCACCGCGCACGGTACGGATGGTCAGCCCGTGGGGGCCGAGCCGCCGGCGCAGGCGATGCACGTAGACTTCCACCGCGTTGTCGCCGATGTCGTCGTTGCTGGCGGTGAGGCGCTGGGCGATGCGCGCCTTGGTGACGACCTTGCCGGCGTTCATGATCAGGACTTCGAGCACTTCGAATTCGCGGGCCGGCACGGCGAGCAACTCGCCGTCGACGCGGGCCTCGTGCGCGTAGGGATTGACGGTGAGCGGGCCGAGCCGCGCTTCCTGGCCGAACATCACGTGGCTGCGCCTGAGCAACGCGCGCACGCGCGCTTCGAGCTCGCGCAGGTCGAACGGCTTCTCGAGGTAATCGTCGGCGCCGGCATCGAGCGCGGCGACGCGCTGCTCGACGCCGTCGCGCGCAGTCAGCACGAGCACCGGAATGGTGCGGCGCTGGCGGCGCAGCCCGCGCAGGATCTCCAGTCCGTCGATGTCGGGAAGACCGAGGTCGAGCAGGACGAGATCGAAGTCACCTGCGCCCATTGCCGCCTGCGCGCCGTTGCCATCGTTGGCGAGCGTGGCGGCATAGCCCGACTGCTCGAGCACGCGCAGCAGCCCGTTCCCGAGCAGCGCATCGTCCTCCACCACCAGTACGTTCATGTCACTGACAGGCTTTCGCCCCTCCCGATTGTTTGCGTGCGCACAGCCCCGCGATGCGCAGTTATACCGCATAACCTGCACTTCGCTGGTGCGTCGAGCGATGAAAGGTTCTTGTAAGTATCGCGCGCTGCTTTTCTTGAAAGGTCGATGTAAGCATGCCGCTCTTAGACTGCGGACCAACATGCACCAGGTTCGATCGGCCGCGGCACGGCTGCACCGGTCGAACAAGCGAGAAGGAAACGCCATGACCACATTGGAGAATCTCAAGCACGACCTGCCGGCGAGCGTGGTCGTGTTCTTCGTCGCGCTGCCGCTGTGCCTCGGCATCGCGCTCGCGTCCGGCGCACCACTTTTCTCCGGTCTCATTGCCGGGGTGATCGGCGGCATCGTCGTCGGCTCGCTCAGCCGTTCGCCGCTGGGCGTATCGGGACCGGCCGCGGGGCTTGCCGTCATCGTGCTGACGTCGATCGAAGCGCTCGGTTCGTTCGAAGCCTTCCTGCTCGCCGTCGTCATCGGCGGCGTGATGCAGATCGCGCTCGGCGTGCTGCGCGCCGGCGTGCTCGGCTATTTCTTCCCGTCGGCGGTGATCCACGGCATGCTCTGCGGCATCGGGCTCATCATCATGCTCAAGCAGCTGCCGCACGCGGTCGGCTTCGATGCCGACCCGACGGGTGACCTCGCGTTCCAGCAGGTCGATGGCAACACCACGCTCGGCGCGCTCGGCAGGATGATGGACTTCGTCGACTTCTCGGTCGTGTTCGTCGCCGCGGTCTCGCTCGCGATCCTGCTCGCGTGGGAACTCGTGCTGGTCAAGCGGCACCGTATCTTCGAGATCCTGCCGGGGCCGCTCGTGGCGGTCGCTTTCGGCATCGCGTTCCAGTTCGTCGCCACGCGCTGGTTCGGCGGCATCGCGATTTCACCGGAACACCTCGTCGCGGTGCCGGTGGCGAACGGCGTCAACGATCTCGCGAGCCTGTTCGTGCTGCCGGACTTCTCGCAGATCGCCAACCCGGCGATCTGGACGATCGCCGCGACCATCGCCGTGGTCGCGAGCCTCGAGACGCTGCTGTGCGTGGAGGCGACGGACAAGATGGATCCGCTCAAGCGCACCACGCCGACCAATCGCGAGCTGCTCGCCCAGGGCGTGGGCAACAGCTTTTCGGGCCTGATCGGTGGCCTGCCGATCACGCAGGTCATCGTGCGCAGCTCGGCCAACATCCACTCGGGGGCGCGCACCCGCGCCTCGGCCATCAGCCATGGTGTGCTGCTGCTGGTCTGCGTGGCGCTGCTGCCGCATCTGCTCAACATGATTCCGCTCGGCGTGCTCGCCGCGGTGCTGCTGTTGACGGGGTACAAGCTCGCCAAGCCGGCGCTCTTCTCGCGCATGTGGAACCACGGATACGAGCAGTTTGCGCCGTTCATGGTCACGGTGCTGGGCGTCGTGTTCACCGACCTGCTGACCGGCGTGGTGCTCGGCCTGGCCGTCGCGATCACCCTGATGTTGCAGCGGAACTTCCGCAACTCGCACTTCCTGCACATCGAGAGTCGCGACCCGGAAGTCGGGCGTCACGTCGTCCGCATGCGCCTCGCCGAGGAAGTGACCTTCCTCAACAAGGGCGCCATCAAGCAGGAGCTCGCGGCCCTGCCGGACGGCACCGAGCTCATCATCGACCAGAGCGGCAGCGTCTACATCAACCACGACGTGCGCGAGATCATTGCCGACTTCGTCGCGACGGCGCCCGCCCGGGGCATCTCGGTGAACATCATCGAGCAGGCGCCTCCGGTAGAGGCGCGCAAGCTGACCGAGTTCAGCGCCGCCGCCTGAGCATCATGAGGCAACACGCTGCCAGCGACATGGACGCGGCACGACTGCAGACGCGGGAGAACGAGTCATGAACATCCTGTTGGTCATCGGCGAGGATCACGAGCCGCGCCTGCTCGCCGCTTACGTTGCCGAACGCTTCGGCGGCGCGCTGCTCGGCATCGACCTGCTGCAGGTGATTCCGCCCGCCGAATCGACCAACGCGGCGGGATTGGCCGACCACGACTTTGCCGTCGAGCGCGCGCGGCGCCGGGCCGGCGATCGCCTGGCCGGCTTCGCCGCAGCGCTGCGTACGGTCGAGGGCGTGGCGCGTGTCGACACGCACGCTGTTGCGGGCGAGTCCGCCGAGGCGATCGCCGCGGCAGCGCGCCAGTGCGGCAGCGCGCTGCTGCTCGTCGAAACGCGCGGCGACGGACGCCTGGCGCGCTGGCGCGAGACGCACTTCGCAGCCGAGCTGCTGCGCCTCGCGCCCTGCGCGGTAGAACTCGTCAAGCCGTTCGCGGCCGCGCCGCGCTCGCTGTTCAACGTGCTGTTGCCGGTCTCCGGCGAGCAGCTCGAGACCTACCCCTGGGAGACGATCGCCGCACTGCCCTGGCCGCGCGGCACCCACCTGCAGTTCCTCGGCTTGCTGGCGGACGGTGCGGATGACCTGCCGCTGGAGACGAACGCATTCCGGCTCATCGAGACGCTGTCCTGCGATCGCGCCGCGGCAAGCCGCGCCGGCGCCCGCCTGCACGACGCGTGCACCCGGCTGGGCCGCGCACTGGGCGAGGCCGTGACCATCGACTATGCGCTGGTCGACGCCGCCGAGGGCAGCGCCGTTGCCGCGCAGGTACAACGCTACCGCGCGTCGCTCGTCGTGACCTGTGCCGGCGCCGAACGGCGCGGCCGGCGTGGCCGCGGGCGCTTCGTGCCTCTGCTCGCCCGCGATGCCACCCTGCAGATCGTGGCGCAGGCCGCCTGCACGGTGCTGGTCTTGCGCGACGACGAAGACCGCACGGGCGCCTTCGGCGGCGCTGAGGATCGGCTCGTCGCGACATCGCTGCGGCGCGCGCGCTGAGCGCGGCGGCGCGGTCGTCGCGGACGCGCGCCCTGCCGCGAGCCGCGATGGCGGTGCTCCCGGGCGGCCGCAAGCCGCCGCGCATGATGGTGATGCCAGGCGCGTGAACGGCGCGCGCAGCGCGTCCGTCAGGCCCGCATGCGCAGGCCGCCGGCGGCGAGCGGCAGCTCGGTCCGCTGCACGATCGGCTTGAGGGCGAAGCTGGTCTGGATGTTGTCGATGCCCGGCACCTTGGTCAGCTTTTCGACCAGGAAGCGTTCGTAGCTCTCGAGGTCCGGCATGACCACCCGGAGCAGGTAATCGGAGCTGCCTGTCATCAGGTAGCACTCCATGACCTCGGGGTAGCTCGCCACGCGCGCCTGGAATTTCTCCAGTGCCGCCTTCTCCTGGCTGCGCAGCGAGACGCTGACGAAGGCATTGATCGGCAGGCCGACCGCGTGCGCATCGACGATGCCGACATAGCGCCGGATGACGCCGGCCTGTTCGAGCGCGCGCACCCGGCGCAGGCACGGTGAGGGCGACAGCCCGATGGCCTCGGCGAGTTCGGTGTTGGGCATGCGGCCGTGGTTCTGGATGTGGTGGAGGATGCGGTAGTCGGTGCGGTCCAGCTTCATGTCTGCAATCCTGTGCCAATTCGGTCGGGTTTGTTGGCCAAGTATGCCCCAAATCGCCCGCCGGTCAGCGCAATTCGCAATCGCGTTGCCGCCCGGCCGCGCTACATTGCTGCGCCTGAACCTACGGAGTGCGGTGATGGCCAGCGCCCTCAGTGAACGCGAAGACTTCGCGCCCAACGTCGCCGAATGGCGCGAGTCGCTCGACTACATCCTCGACGAGTTCGGCGCCGACGGTGCGCAGACCATCCTGCGCGCAGTGCAGAACCATGCGCTCGCACGCGGCCTGGTGCTCGGCGAGGCGACGCTCAACACGCCGTACGTGAACACCATTGCGCCGGCCGAGCAGCCGCGCTACCCGGGTGACGTGGAGCTCGAGAAACGCATCGAGAACCTGATCCGCTGGAACGCCATGGCGATGGTGCTGCGGGCGGCCGACGAAGGCAGCGGCGTGGGCGGTCACATCGCGACCTACGCTTCGGCCGCGACCATGATGGAAGTCGGCTTCAACCATTTCTTCCGCAAGCGCTCCGCGGACTACGGCGGCGACCTCGTGATCCCGCAGCCGCATGCCGCACCGGGCATCTACGCCCGCGCGTTTCTCGAAGGGCGCCTGTCGGTCGAGCAGCTCGGCCACTTCCGCCGCGAGCTCGCCGCGGGCGGCGGCCTGCCGTCCTACCCGCATCCGCGCCTGATGCCGGACTTCTGGCAGGTGCCCTGCGCGTCGATGGGCTTGTCGACGCCGACCGCCATCTACCAGGCGCGTTTTGCCAAGTACCTCGAGAATCGCGGCCTGAAACCGGCCAACGGCGGCCGCGTGTGGTGCTTCATCGGCGACGGCGAGGCCGACGAACCCGAGGTGCTCGGGACCATCAACATCGCCGCGCGCGAGAAGCTCGACAACCTCGTGCTGGTCGTCAACTGCAACCTGCAGCGTCTCGACGGGCCGGTGCGCGGCAACGGCAAGATCATCCAGGAACTCGAGCGCAGCTTTCGCGGCGCCGACTGGAACGTCATCAAGGTGATCTGGGGCAGCGGCTGGGACGGGCTGCTCGCGCAGGAC
>JAUIFX010000081.1 GCA_030429865.1 Gammaproteobacteria bacterium
GCTGGAAGGCAAGGTTGCGCTGGACGAGGAGACCCTGGCGAGGCTCACCGTGGACCCGGTCCAGGAGCAGGTCGATGCGGCCCTGCAACCGGTATCCGATGCCTACCAGCAGTTCAACGACATCAGCAGCATGCTCGACAACCTGGGCGATCTCGACCAGATCGCGGCCGATATGCTGCGTGACGCGGTTTCGCCGTTCTGACGCGGGGGTAGCAACAAGCACGTTCTGCACGGCAGCGCGCGCCACGGGGATGGCGGGCACGCAATGCTCCGGGCGCGCCGTTTCGCGGCACGCGGAGGGGCCGGCATGGCGTGGATACGCGCGCAGGGCATCGACGAAGAACAATGACAGACGACACGGCGAGGTGCAGCGACGCGCCGGGCGTGTGGCGATGATTACCGCCGCGGGGGATGCGGCGAACGGGGGACGACTGGCATGGCCGAAGTAGGCGACAAGAAAGGTGTGTTCGGCATACCGCTGCTGATCAGCGCGATCGGTTTCGGGCTCGCCGCCGCTTTGCTTTCCTATATTTACCTGAAGAGCGAAGAGAAGGCGCTGATCGAAAAGTATGCCGGTCGCGAGGGGCGCCCGGTCACCGTGCTCGTCGCCGCGGAAAACCTGCGCAAGGGCGCGCTGCTCCGCCGCGAAGTGCTCTCGCAGCGCAAGATCCCGGCCAAGTTCGCGCACGGTGACGCGATTCCCGCGGCCGATTTCGAGCAGTATCTCGGGCGCGCCGTCGAAGTCGACATCGCCGCCGGCAAACCCATCCTCAAGAGCTTTCTCGACGACACCTTCCCCGTCGACTTCTCCGACACGGTGCCGCTCGGCCGTCGTGCGATGACCATCCAGGTCGACGACATGAACGCCATCGCCGGTTTCCTGCGCCCCGGTAACCGGATCGATCTCTTCGTCAACATCCCGTCTGGTTTTTCCGGCTTCTCCGGCGGCTTCGTCACGCCCGACCTCGTCGATACCCTGCCGGGTGAGCTGCGCGATGCCATTCCCGCCTCGCTGCTCGAAGTCGCACGGACCGCCGACAGCTCCGATTCGGACCTGCAAACGCTGCTCGCCGGCGCCCTGCCCAAGGATGTCATCCTGCCGGTGCTGCAGGATGTCCGCGTGCTTGCCACCGGGCGCGACGGCTACCGGGAACAGCTCGATGCGTTGCGTTATCCGCAGCAGCGCAGCGAACGAAATTTCTCCACCATCACCGTCGACGTGACGCCGCGCGAGGCGGCGCTGCTGACCGCCGCGATCGACAAGGGCGACATGCTTGCCCTGCTGCGTAACCGCGACGACAAGACCCAGGCGGACTTCTCCACCCTGTCCGCGCGCGACCTGTTCAGCAACGCCTTCCGCATGGCCGAGGCCGCGGCGGCCGAGCGCGCGCGCGTGGCGAGTGCGAGCGGCGTGGATCGCCGCGGCAACCTCGTCGATGCCGAGGGCAACACGCTGATGAGCCGCGAACAGCTCGAGGCCGCCGGTCTGCGCGTGAACGAGAACGGCGAGCTGGTCGACGCCGATGGCAAGGTCGTCGATCCGACCGATCTCGTGGTCAGCGCGGACGGCCGCGTGATGAGCAAGCAGGCGCTGGCGGAGGCCGGGCTCTCGGTCAACGCCAGCGGCCAGATCGTCGATGCCGACGGCAACGTGGTCGGCGCCGACGAACTCGTCGTCGCCGCCGACGGCACGGTGATGACCAAGGCCGAACTCGCGGCATCGGGCCTGAGCGTCAACGAACGCGGCGAAGTCGTCGATGCCAACGGCCGCGTGGTCGATACGAGCCAGATGGTCAAGACCGCCGACGGCAAGATCCTGACCAGCGAGCAGCTCGCTGCGGCCGGGCTGTCGATCAACGAGAACGGCCAGATCGTCGACAAGGACGGCAAGGTCGTCGACCCCGCGTCGCTCGCCGTGTCGGCCAACGGCGAAGTGCTGTCGACCGAGCAGCTCGCCGCGGCAGGTCTCAGGGTGAACGAGAATGGCCAGATCGTCGACAAGGACGGCAAGGTTGTCGACCCCGCGTCGCTCGTCACCGATGCCAATGGCAAGGTCGTCGACACTGCCGCGCTCGCCGCGGCCGGACTGAAGCTGAACGAGAACGGCGAAATCGTCGACGCGGACGGCAACGTGGTGGCGGCCAAGGACCTGGTCATGACCGAGAACGGCGTGCTCAGCAAGGCGCAACTCGAGGCGGCCGGACTGAGCGTCGATGCGCAGGGCCGGGTGGTCGACGCGAGCGGCCGCGTGCTCGATGCGCGCGAGGTCGCGCAGGTCGCGGCCAATACGCCCATCGACGGCGGCAGCAAGCGCATCGACCTGATCATCGGCGGTTCGAGCAAGGACGGTGTGGCCAAGACGACGACGCTGAGGGCGACCGAGTGACGCGCCCGGTGTCGACCACGAGCCTGGCCGTGTCGTTGCCCGCGGTGCTGGTGCTGACGGTGCTCGGCGGTGCGCCCGCGCAGGCCCAGCAGGGCGGCGCGCGGGGTGTCGTGATCGAAGCCGAGACGTTCGCACCGGGCGGCGTGCAGAGCGCGCCGTCCAGCGGGGAGGCCGCGCCGGCCGCGGTTCGCGGCGAGGGCGGTGAGGAGTCGGCCGCGGCACGCCGCGGTCCCGGCGTCGAGCTGATCACCGGTGGCCGCAGCACCGACGGCGCGGCGCACGTCGGGCGGCTCCCGGTGCTCGAGTGATGGCGAATAAAACGACAACGCGATGACGAGGACGAGGACGAGCTGATGAGCTTCGATGCGGGGAACGAACATCGCGGCCGGCGCGCGCGGAGCCGCCGGCTGCATGGCCTGGTGCTGCTGTTGGTAGTGCTGCTGGGGGGCATCGGCGTGGCCGAGGCGGTCAGCATGAAGGTGGGAGAGATGCGTATCCTGCGCCCGGGCGACATCGATCGCGTCGCGGTCGGCGACGCCAAGGTGATCTCCTCTTCGCTGCTCAAGAACGGGCAGTTGTTGCTCTTCGGCGAGGCCCCGGGCGTGACCACGCTGCACCTGTGGCTGAAGAACGGCCAGGAGAATCACCTGCAGGTGACGGTCGACGCCGCTGATTACG
Source organism: Gammaproteobacteria bacterium (assembly GCA_030429865.1). Taxonomy (GTDB): domain Bacteria; phylum Pseudomonadota; class Gammaproteobacteria; genus JACKNG01. Next base: position 3,065 of record JAUIFX010000081.1, read on the forward strand.
CGCTGGCCGTCAATAGCGCCGTGCTCAGGCAGAAGAAGCAATACGTCGACGAGATGCTGGCGCAGGTGCCGGGCGTCGAGACGACCCTGGTGGGTGACAAGATCGTGCTCTCGGGTCAGTACGACGGCGCTTTCGCCGAGCTCGTCACTGCCGTCAAGGGCGCCTATCCCGAGGTGCTCGACCTGACCACCCCGGCGCGTTTCCTCGAAGTGCAGGAGATCCTCGGCCACATCCCCCACATCGAGATCAAGCTGGTCGGTGCGCACATCGTGCTGACCGGCACGATCGACGAGAGTTACGGCGAGATTCTCAAGACCGTGCAGGGCAAGTACGCCGAGATCATGGACCTGACGCGCAAGGAAGAGGTCGAGCTGCCGGACGACAAGCTGGTCCTGATGAACATCAAGATCGCCGAGTTCAACAAGAGCGCCACGGACAACCTGGGCATCAACTGGACCAATAGTTTCGCCGGTCCCGCGGCGGTGATCTCGGCGAGCGAGGGCTTCGGCGCGGCACGCGCCAATGGCAACACGGCCGCCCAGGGCACCAATGCGCCGGGGCAGGTCTCGGGTATCGACCCGGGGCTGACCGAACCGTCGTTCGGCTACTTCGGCATCGCCACCGAGATCACCTCGCGCATCAACCTCGCGGTCGGCTCGGGTGATGCCCTGATCCTTGCCGAGCCGCGCCTCGTCGCGCGCAGCGGCGGCGAAGCGAGCTTCCTCGCGGGCGGCGAAGTGCCGATCGAGATCGTCACCCCGACGAGCGCCGCGATCGAGTTCAAGCAGTTCGGCATCCTGCTCAACATCAAGCCCGAGGTCGATCGCGACAACAACATCCGTGCCAATGTCGAGACCGAGATCAGCGCCGTCGACCAGTCCGTGGCAGTCGGCAACACCCCGGGCTTCCTCACCCGCCGCACTTCGGCCGACATCCTGCTCGCCTCGGGCCAGACACTGGTCATGTCGGGCCTGGTCGACCGCGAGCTCGGCCGCGATGCGACCGGCCTCAAGGGGTTGAGCCAGATTCCGATCCTGGGGGCCCTGTTCCGTTCGCGGGCGTTCCGGGATTCGAAGACGGACCTCGTGATTTTCGTTACACCTGTGGTCTACGATGCCGATGATCAGGAGAATCTCGATGCGATCGCGCGCGAGCGCGCGCAGACCGAGAGCTTCATCAACACCATGCGCGATTCGACGTTCAATCTCGTCGATTGAGGTTCCCCCGAGATCATGTTCAACGTCATCATCAAGAACGGCAAGGGCGAGGTGCTGAGCAGCGTCGAATGCCCCGTGGATGTCTGCGCGATCGGCAAGTCACGCAGCAATCTCATCCAGCTGCGCGGCTGGAAGGTCGCCCCGCAGCACGCCGAGATCCAGCGTACCGCCGAAGGCCTGTTCGTCGACTGCGTCTCGCAGAAGGCCACGGTCGAAGTCAACGGCAAGCCGGTCGAGCACTACGGGCCGTTGCACACGACCGACCAGATCCATATCGCCGGCTACTACCTGCAGGTCGGCGAGATGCGCAAGCGCGCCGGCAAGGAGAAGCCGCTCGGCGCGACAGTCGTGCGCAGCCTCGAGGGTGAGCCGGAAGAGCCGGGCGACGACGAGGACCAGTTCCTCAAGACCGTGATCGGCGTTTCGCACCATGCGGCGCTGGAGGAGTCTCAGGAACTGTCCCGGACGCTTCTCGAACTGCGCCACAAGGACAAGTTCAAGTGGCGCAACCGCGTGCACGAGGAACTCCTCGCGGCGATGGACCTGCGCCGCACCGACGTCACCGCGATGAGCGAGGAGGAGCTGCGCAAGCACGTCAAGGGCATCATCCAGAACATCATCACCGAACTCGACCAGCGCCTGCCGCCCGATGTCGATCGCAAGCGCCTGGCCAAGGAAGTGCTCGACGAGGCGGTCGGTCTGGGACCGCTGGAAGACCTCGTCGACGACGACTCCGTCACCGAGATCATGGTCAACCGCTACGACGACATCTACGTCGAACGCAACGGCAAGCTGACCAAGTCCGAAGTCACGTTCTCCAGTGATGATGCGGTCATGTCGGCCATCGAACGCATCGTCTCACCGCTCGGGCGGCGCATCGACGAGAGCTCGCCGATGGTCGATGCGCGCCTGCGCGACGGCTCCCGCGTCAACGCCATCATTCCGCCGTTGGCGCTGCGCGGTCCCTGCCTGACCATCCGTAAATTCGCCAAGCAGAAACTGACCGCCGACGACCTGGTCAAGTTCGGCGCGATCAGCCCGGCCATGGTGGCCTTCCTCAAGGTCGCCGTCGAGCAGCGCCGCAACATCGTCATCTCCGGCGGTACCGGTTCGGGCAAGACCACCCTGCTCAACGTGCTGTCGAATTTCATTCCGCCGGACGAGCGTATCGTCACCGTCGAGGACGCCGCCGAGCTCAAGCTGGTGCAGCCCCACCTGGTCAGTCTCGAGGCGCGCCCGGCCAACCTGGAAGGCAAGGGCCAGGTCACGATTCGCGACCTGGTAAAAAACTGCCTGCGCATGCGCCCCGATCGCATCGTCGTTGGCGAATGTCGCGGCGGTGAGGCGCTGGACATGCTGCAGGCGATGAATACCGGCCACGACGGATCGCTCACCACGGCACACGCGAATACGCCGCGCGATCTCATCTCGCGTCTCGAAGTGATGGTGATGATGTCCGGCATGGACCTACCCGTGCAGGCGATTCGCGAGCAGGTCGCCTCGGCGGTCGACATCGTGGTGCAGCAGACGCGTTTCTCCGATGGTTCGCGAAAGATCGTCAACGTCACCGAGATTACCGGCGTCGAGGGCGGTACCGTGCAGATGCAGGACATCTTCGTCTACGAGCAGACCGGCTTCGACGAGAACGGCAAGGTCAAGGGGCATTTCAAACCGACCGGTCGGGTCCCCGAGTTCTACGAGGACCTGCGCAAGCGCGGTATCAACGTCGACATGAGCATCTTCAACGGCTGAGCGCGGCATGCTCGAAGTCTTCTACGGACTGGTCGGAAACATCGCGCTACCGCTCGCGGTCGTCGCGATCTTCATTGCCGCGGCGCTCGGCTGGCTGGTCGTGTCGGTCAAGGCGCAGCGCAAGATGGCGGCCTACCGCGAGGACTTCACGACCTCGGCCTCGGCGAACATGGCCGACATGTTCATGTTCGTCGACCCCAACCGGCTGTTCCGTCTGAACCTGATCGCGCTGGTCGTGATCCCCGCGTTGGTATGGTTACTGGTGCGCGATCTCGTCGCCACGGTCGGCGTGCTGGTACTGCTCGTCGTGCTGCCCGCCTATGTCTACCGCTCGATGCGCAAGAAGCGCCTCGCTCGCATCGAGGCGCAGTTGCCCGATGCGCTGACCATGGTGGCGGGCTCTCTGCGGGCTGGCGCGAGTCTCAACATCGCGCTCGACAACCTCGTCGCCGAGCAGCCGCCGCCGATCAGCCAGGAGTTCGAGATCCTGACCAAGGAGCAGCGCCTTGGTGTCGACTTCGACGTTTCCCTGGCCAACATGGAAAAGCGCATCCCGATGCAGGATTTCCGCATGCTGACGACAGCGCTGCGTATCAACCGCGAGGTTGGCGGCAATCTCGCCGAGACGGTCGAATCACTCGCCGACACCCTGCGCCGCAAGTCGACCATGGAAGGCAAGATCCAGAGTCTCACCGCGCAGGGCAAGTTGCAGGGCATCGTCATGACCGGCCTGCCCGTGTTGCTCGGGGTGCTGTTGAACTTCCTCGAACCGGAGGCCATGGCGAAGCTGTGGACAACCGGTGTGGGCTGGACCGTGTTGGCCATCATCATCGTGATGGAACTGCTCGGTTACTTCATGATCCGCAAGATCACCTCGATCGATGTCTGAGCAAGCAGCCCGGCGGCCGCGGCGGAGAATGGCGAGACATGAGGCAGGACAGCATTTCGGACAATAATCGCCGGCCCTGGCGCGGGGCCGGGTTCGGCACGGGCAGCCCGTGCGCCGTGCGGACGGGTGCGTGGCGCCGCACCAGGAGGCCATGTTGATGGAAGCCGTGCTCGAGGGGCCGATGCCCTGGGTGATCATGGCCGCGTGGGCGGTCAGCGGGACCTGTTTCATGCTGCTGGTGTACTGGGTGAATTCGCTGGTCGAGGAAGAGGATCGCGCGTTCATGGATCCGCTGCCGCCGCTGCTCAAGCTGATCTGGCCGTTCATCCGCATCCTCGACAACTTCGTGTGCAGTTTCCTGCCCTACGAGTTCATGGAGCACACGGAGACGCGGCTGCAGCGTACCGGGGTCGGCTACCTGCTGACCGCAGAGCAGTTCGTCGCGCTGCAGATCCTGATGGCCATCGTGGCCCCGCTGGTCGTGTGGATCTGCCTCGTCGCGCTCGGCGAGAGTTTCCCGCTCGCGATCATCGTCGCGCCGCTGCTCGGCTTCCTGTTCCCCAACGTGTGGTTGGCCGACACGCGCAAGCGGCGCGAGATCGCCGTGATCCGGGCGATGCCGATCTACCTCGATTTCGTCACCATGTGCGTCGAGGCGGGCCTCAACCTGTCCGGCGCACTCGCCCAGGCGATGGACAAGGCGCCGCCGGGACCGCTGCGCAACGAGTTCGCCATCGTGCTGCGCGACCTGCGCTCGGGGCTCACCCGCGCCGATGCACTGCGGCGCATGGCCGAACGCCTGGACATCACCGAGGTCACGAGTTTCGTCAGCGCCGTCGTGCAGGCCGAGCGCATGGGCGCGAGCCTCGCGACCGTGCTGCGCGTGCAGGCGGACCAGCGGCGCAACGAACGCTTTCAGCGTGCGGAGAAGCTCGCGATGGAGGCGCCGATCAAGCTCGTCGGGCCGCTGATCCTGTTCATATTTCCGGTCACGTTCATCGTGCTGGCCTTCCCCATCGTGATGAAGTTCATGAGCGAAGGCACGTTCTGATGTCTGCACCGGAAGGCACGCGGCGAGCCAGGCCCGCTATGCGGGTGGTGGGCGTTCCCGCGCTGCTGGCCTGGCTGTTGGCAGGCTGCGCGGGGTTGGGCGGCGGGCCCGCAGAGCCCGGCGCGGCGCAGATCGCGGCAGCCAGGGAGGCTGGCGAGCGGGCCTACGCTGCGCGCGAATGGGCCGCGGCCGAACCGCACTACCGCACGCTGGTCGCCGCCATTCCGCAGGACGCCGAACTGTGGTTCCGCCTCGGCAATATCTATGCCCGCGTCGACAAGCCGGATGCCGCCGTCGCGGCCTACCGCGAAGCACTGGTGCGCGACGGCGACCTCGCCAAGGCCTGGTTCAACATGGGAGTGGTGCAGCTGCGCCAGGCGGCCAACAGCTTCCTCAAGCTCGGCGCGCACGTCGACCCGGATGACCCCGTGACACAGCAAGGCGCCGAAGCCTACGACGCGATCATGGCGATCCTCGGTCGTCACGAGGGGGCTGCACCGATCACCGGCTCGGCCGGTGAGAGCGATGAATGAGCGCAGCCGGGTCCGCGGCCAGGCCATGGTCGAGTTCGGCGTCATCGTGTTCGTGCTGTTGCTGCTGATCCTCGGCACGCTGCAGTTCGCGTTCATCTACCACGCCAAGATCCAGCTCAATTACGCGGCCTTCGAAACGGCCCGTGCCGGGGCCGTCAACAATGCCCGCATGTGGGCCATGGAACTGGCCTTCGCCCGGGCCATGGCCCCGCTCTACACGACGCCTTACCTGGATGCCGATTGCAACGGCATCAGTTATGCCTTCGACCCGGGGCCGGAACCTGCGGGCGGCGTCGACCGGCCGACCGACGTGCCGTTCGAACTCGAACACGTGGAGTGCGCACGCCAGCGCGTGCGCGACATGATCGCCGGCGGCCTCGTGCGCATCACGCTGGTCAACCCCGGGCCGGCATCGTTCTCCGATCATGGCTACCTCGGCGCGAACGGCGCCGAAGTCATCCCGAACGACAACCTCATGTACCGCAGCGCGGCCGTGCGCGCCGATTCGGGCCAGTCGGTGCAGGACGCCAACCTGATCAAGGTTCACGTCGGTTTCTGCTACGAACTGATCGTACCGCTGGTCGACCGCATGATCGCACGCATGATTTCCGACCCGCCGAGCGAGCTGCAGCCGGAGAACTTCGGGGCGCCGATCGAGAACAGCTTCGCCGCGACCTGCGCCGCCGCGACCGACACCGACGGCGCGGCCCGCGAAGGCATCCCGCTCTATGCCCAGGCGGTGATGCGTATGCAGTCGGACCCGATCCGCGATACTTTCTGCGGTGGCGATTGTCCGGACGGGGGCGCGCCCTGAGGGGGGGGCGCCGGGCCAGGCCGCGTTGCCGGACCCGCGGTTGCTGCTGGTCGAATCGAAACCAACGGGGGAGAAGACGATGAGAATGGGTATCATGACCGGCGCGCGCCCGAGCGGCGACGACGTCAACGCCATCGGGCGCTCGATCACCATCGACGAGGTGGTCGCGCTGACGCGGCGCGCCGAGGCGGCGGGTTTCGACAACGTGTGGATGGCCAACGTCTTCTCGCTCGATGCCATCATGACCATGGCCATCGCGGGGCGCGAATCGACGCGCATCGAGGTCGGCACCGCCGTGACGCCGACCTACCCGCGTCATCCCACGGCCATCGCCCAGCAGGCCGTCACCGCGGCCGCCGCCTGCGGCAACCGCTTCGTGCTCGGCATCGGCCTCGCGCACAAGGTCATGATCGAGGATGCGCTGGGCCTGTCCTATGCGCGCCCGGCGCGCCACATGAAGGAGTACCTTGCCGTGCTGGGCCCGCTGCTGCGCGGTGACGCGGTCGATTACGACGGCGAGGAGTACCGGGTACACGGGCTGACCGTGGGGGCAGCGGGGGCCGGCGAGGTGCCCATCATCGTCGCCGCGCTGGGTGAACAGATGCTCGGGCTCGCCGGCCGTCACACCAGCGGCACCATCACCTGGATGGCCGGTGCGCGCACCCTGACCGAGCACGTCGTGCCGACCATCAGCAAGGCCGCGGAAACCGCCGGCCGGGCGGCGCCGCGCGTCGTGGCGGGCTTCCCCATCGTACTGACCAACCACCCCGAGGAGGCGCGCGAGCGCATCGGTGCCGCGCTCGCCATTTACGGGCAGTTGCCGAGCTACCGCGCGATGCTCGACCGCGAAGGCGTGGCCAGTCCCGCGGACCTGGCCATCGTCGGCGACGAGGCGGCGCTGCGCGCCGGTCTCGCGCGGGTGCGCGACACCGGCGCGACCGATTTCAACGCGGCCATCGCCGAAGTCGACGATGGCGCGTTCGATCGCACCTTCGAATTCCTGGCCAGCCTGTGAGGAGCGCGCCGTGACCAACCACCTGTTCGACGTCAGCGGCAAGGTCGCCCTCATCACCGGCGGTTCGCGCGGTATCGGCCACATGATGGCTCGTGGCTACGTCGAGGCGGGCATGCGCGTCTACATTACCGCGCGCAAGGCCGAGCAGTGCGAAGCCGCGGCGGCCGCGTTGTCCGGTCCGGGGGAATGCCATGCGCTGCCGGCCGACCTGTCACGGATGGACGAGATCGAGCGCGTCGCGGCAACGCTGGCGGCGCGCGAGCCCGAGCTGCACGTGCTGATCAACAACGCGGGTACCCAGTGGGGCGCGACCATCGACGCGTTCCCCGAAAAGGGCTGGGACAAGGTCATGGACCTCAACGTGAAGTCGCCTTTCTTCCTCATGCAGAAGCTGCTGCCACAGCTCGAGGCGGCGGCGCGAGACGGGGACCCGGCGCGTGTGATCAACGTCGGCTCGGTCGACGGCATGCATACGTCGATCTTCGAGAACTTCTCCTACGCGCCTTCCAAGGCGGCGCTGCACCACTTGTCGCGCATGCTGGCCTCGCACCTTGCCCCACGCAACATCACCGTCAACGTGATCGCGCCGGGACCGTTCCATACCGACATGCTGGCGCCGATGGTGACGTCCATGGGCGAGGAGACCGTGCTGGCCAACGTGCCGCTCAAGCGCATGGGCGGCCCGGACGACGCGGCGGGAACGGCGATTTTTCTCGCCGCGCGCGCTTCGGCCTACATCACTGGCACGGTGCTGCCGCTCGACGGCGGAATCTTCGGCGGTTCGTAGCGGGCCCGCGCCCGTCGCGGTGCGCGCGCCGCGCGCTTCGCGGTCACCGCCGGGTGATGGCCTTGTCGATGGCGTCGATGCTGCGGCGTGACTGCGACAGCAGCACCGCGCCATCGTTACAGTTGCTCGCCGCGAGCGCGCCCAGGGCGGCGATGTTCCCGAACACGTCGTCGAGCGACTGGCGCGCCGTGCAGTACACGGCGCTCTCGCTGTCGACGAGCGCCCGGGTTTCGCGAATGGCCGCGGCGATCCGATGGATCTCCGCCCCGATCGTGCCGACCTCGTCGTTCGCCCGCGTGACGTCGGCGATTTTTTCCTGCACTGCACACTGGTAGCGGCCGACCACGTCGCGCGTGCCGTCGCAGCGGGTGCTGAGCAGCGCCACGCGGGTCTTGATCTCGTTGGCGTGCTTGCCGGAACTGCGCGCGAGCGCGCGCACCTCGTCGGCGACGACGGCGAACCCGCGCCCGTGCTCGCCGGCGCGCGCGGCTTCGATCGAGGCATTGAGCGCCAGCAGGGTGATGCTGTCGGCGATGCCATCGATGGCGTCGGCAGAGCAGCAGACCTCGTCGACGGCGGCGACGAGTTGATCGAGCTCGTCGTCGGTAGCGGCGATGATGGCGCGCAGGGCGCTGATGTCGGCGGCGCTGGCGTTGACCGCGTTCGTCGTCTCCGCGCACTGCTGCTCGGCCGCGTCGCTCACGTCGACGCACGCCGCGAGCTGTGCCGAGACCGAACCGCGTATGCGGTCGAATGCTTCGAGGCTGTTGCCGGTGATGTCGGCCAGCGCGCGGGTCGCGTTGCTCAGTTCCGCACCGCGCTCGTTGCCGGCAATGAGCGAGCGTGCGTAGCGCATCGAGGTTTCGGCGGCGGCGCGCTGGCGCGAGAACACATCGCACAGGTAGAGCTCGCTGAGCAGCAGGCGGTCCTCGAGGGTGAACGCCGCACCGTGCGCCGGACCGGATAGCGGCAGGCTGACGATGCAGGCACCCGTGACGCGGCCGCGGTCGACGAGGGGTTGCGCCTCGCACCACCAGGCCGCGCCGGCGCGGAACACCACTCCTGCCCAACAGCCGCCGCCGAGCAGCGCCTCGCGCGCCGGGTGGGATTCGTGCAGGATGCGTTTCTCCGGCGGCGTGACACGCCGGCCGCCGTCGAGCACTTCGACGATCGCGAGTTGCCCTTCTTCGTCGAGCTGGACGAGCACGGCGTCGAGCCCACGGGGGCTGCGCGCGCGGAACGATTCGGCGAAGTGGGGCGCGGGGGAATCCGTCGCGACGTGGCGCGCGGCATCGCCGGCAAGCTCGCTCACGGCGCTGCGCGTGGCGCCGATGTGCGCGCGCAGCGCGGGACTGATGGCACTGGTCTCGAGCCAGCTGTCGAAAGACGCGACCCGGCCAATACGCCCGGTGCGCCATTTGTCCAGGTAAGCCGTGATCATGTCGAGCGCCTGGTGGCATTGCCGCTGGTAGGCGAGGCAGAGCAGCACGGAGACGGCGAGACCCGCCACGCTGACGGCGGCTGGCAGGTTGGCGAGCACGCACACCACGGCGCTGCACTGCAGTGCCATGGCCGCGAGCAGGCTCGGCGAGTAGCGGCGCGCCATAAATCGATCCAAGCGATGATTTCGCTGAAAACTAGCGGCGCGTGGCGGAAAGCCTTGAGCGGCCAGTGCGCAGCGCACTGGTGCGGCGGGTGCCCCGCGCCGCGGACGGCGCGGGGCCGGCGGGACTATTCGGGCAGGGTGTCGCCCGAGCCGCCCATCTCGGCCGGTACGTCCTTGAGCTTGGGCAGACCGTCCTTCACGCTGACCATCTTCTCGCCGTAGAAGACGTGCATCATGGGCTTGAAGTCGAGATCCGGCAGAATCGACGCGTAGACGTCGGTCAGCCCCATGCCGGGGTGTTCTGAGAACAGGTGCCCGCCGCATTGCTTGCACCACTTGCGGTAACTGTTCTCGGTCTTGTGGTAGGTGTCGATCTGGTCCGCGCCCCGGGTCACCTTGACGCTGTCCGGCGCCCACAGCGAGAAGGCGTTGATGGGACCGGCCGACCAGTGACGGCAGTCACCGCAATGGCAGTAGCCCATGGCAGCCGGTTCGCCACTGACTTCCAGTTGAACGGCGCCACAGAAGCAGCTGCCCTTGATTGAGTTGCTCATGAAATTCCCCTCGTATGTCCAGCGGACTGTTACCGGTCGGCCACCGGCCGCACGCTGGCGGCCGACCGTTTGCGGGCGCCATCAGGCGACGGCGGCGATGGCCTCGTCTTCGAGAAACGCGCGCACGGTATCGGCGAACGCTTCGGGCCGTTCGAGCTCGGCAAGGTGCCCTGCGCCGGCCAGTGTCGTCAAGCGCGCGCCGCTGATGGCATCGCGCCAGGCCGGGCCGTAGGCGGCCGGCACGATGACGTCACCGTCGCTGGTCACGACCAGCGTGGCGGCCTTGATGCGCGGCAGGCGGCGCTTCACCCCGGTGTCGGGGATCGGCCACAGGAACTTGGCGCTCGCACGCAGGCTGAGCAGCTCGTCGACGTGGGCATCGACCTTGTCACGGCCTTCGATGAGGTGGCGCTTGCGCCCGTCCGGATCGGTGAACAGCGCCTGCGACGGGAAGCCCGGATGCTGCGCGAACGGATCCTCGCCGCCGGCGTCGTCCAGCCATAGCCCGAGCGGATTGACCAGCACGAGCCGTGCGACCCGGGTCGGTTCGATGGCGGCGAGCTCCGCGGCCATCCAGGCGCCGATGCTGACCCCGACGACATGTGCGCGGTCGATGCCGAGGGCGTCGAGCACGTCGCAGCAATGCAGCGTGAGATCGAGCGGGCCTTCGTCGAACTCGGGCAGCTGGTCCTTCGCCGGGCCCCAGCCCGGCGCGAACGGCGCAATGACGTCGAACGATTCGGCAAGGCGCGCCAGCGCCGGCTCGAAGCCTTGCAGGCCGAGCATGTTGTGGAGATAGAGCAGGGGCTCGCCCTGGCCGGCCCGGTAGTACCAGACGTCGCGCTGTTCGGGGCCCACTTGCATGGTCTGCATGTCCATCAGCCGACCTCCTTCAGGCGCATCTCGCGGCCCTCGGCGGTGTCCGGCACGGTGACCTGGCGCGGAATCGCCCGGTCCTCCAGCGGCATCGGTTTCGGGTACCAGTGATCTTCGTAATCCTTCCACATGCCGCGCATCTGCGGGATGACCTTCTCCGCGAACAGGCGCGTGGAGTGCTGGCACAGTTCGTTCGGCATGTCGCCGAAGTGCAGCAGGCAGACCAGGTGACCGATCTTGAGCGACGTCGCGACCTTCTCGATCTGCTCGGCCACCGAGTCCGGGCTGCCGGCGACGATGAAGCCTTTCTCGATCATTTCCTCCCAGGACAGGGCGGCGGCCTGGTTGAGCGCCGAGGACTGGCCGGCCATCTGGGAGACGAGGCCGGCACGGATGGTCGGCTCGGTGCGGTAGCCGGGGGCGTCGGCGTAGCCCGGGTAGACGTGCAGGCAGCGTGAGAAGAAGTAGCGCGCGTGTTTTTCATACAGGCGCTTGGCCTCGGCATCGGTGTCGGCGACGCAGATCTGCTGCGCGAACGCGGCCTGGTAGGGATTGAAATCGCTGCCGAGCTCTTCCATCCGGCGCCAGAATCCCTCCATCAGCTGCGCGCCGCGCACGTAGCCCTGGAAGGACAGGTAGCTGTAGTTGTACTTGTGCTCGGCGCAGAAGTCCCAGGTCTCGACCGAGCCGCCGCCCGGGATCCAGATCGGCGGCGGCGTCTGGATCGGGCGTGGCCACAGGTTCACGTAGCGCAGCTTGTAGTGCTTGCCGTTCCAGGCGAACACGTCCGGGTCGGCCCAGGCGAGGCGTACCAGGTCGTGGGCCTCGTGGTACTTCTCGCGCAGCGTGGCGGGATTGACGCCACAGGCATAGTTGTCGTCCATCGAACTGCCGACGGGAAAGCCCGAGATGAGCCGGCCGCCGGAGATGCAGTCGATCATCGCCATCTCCTCGGCCACCCGGGTCGGCGGATCGTAGAGCGCGAGCGATTGGCCGAGCAGCAGGATCGCGGCCTTGTGGGTGCGGCGCGCGAGTGTCGAGGCCATCAGCTGCGGTGACGGCATCAGGCCGTAGGCATTCTGGTGATGCTCGTTGATGCCGAGGCCGTCGTAACCGACATCCTCGGCGAGCTCGAGCAGATCGAGGTAGTCGTTGTAGATGCGGTTGGCCTTGACCGGGTCGAACAGGCGCGAATCGACATCGACCCAGACGCTGCGGTGCTTTTCGGTGAAATCGTCTGGCAGGTACGGCCAGGGCATCAGGTTGAACCAATGGAACTTCATGTGAACTCTCCCCTGCGAAAACGGACGGTGCGCCCGGTGCGGGCGCGGATGGTCTGCGGACTGGTCCCGGGACCATCCCCGGGCGACCCCCGGGATCGTCACGGGGACGGTCACGGAGGCTGTCACGGGGCACGGCCCGTCAATGACGGGCAGCGACCCGATGTCCTGCGATTGTCCGCAACTTGCGCCACAATGGGCAAGCTGAGGCAGCCGGGCCGGGGGGAGGCGCGCTTGATCTCGATCAACATCCGCGGGGGCGTACGCACCCTGTCCCGTGCGGCCGGCGCGTTCGTGCTGCTGGCCGCGGCGTCGTTCGCCGAAGCGCGCGAGCTGCATCTCGTCGTCGCCACCACCCACCCGCCCAGCCTGCCCTGGGTCAGCGTGATCCGCGATCACGTCATGCCCGAACTCGCCGCGCGCCTCGCGGCCCGCCGTGCGGACGTGACGCTCACCTGGACGCCGGCGTGGGGCACGCTGTACCGCTGGCACGACAGCCTGGCCGGCGTCGAGACCGGGCTCGCCGATCTCGGCTGGGTCGGCAGCCTGTGGGAATCCTCGCGGCTGCCGTTGCAGAACGTCACCTACGCACTGCCGTTCATCACCGACGACCTGCCGACGCTGCTGCGCGTGATCAACCGTTTGCACGACGAGCTGCCGGCACTGCGCGAGAGCTGGGAGAAGTACGACGCGCATTTTCTCGGAGCGAGCGGCGTCGACACCTATCACCTGCTGACGACGTTCCCGGTGCGCAGCCTCGACGATCTCGCCGGACGGCGCATACTCGCCCCCGGCGCGGCCGCGACCTGGCTGCGCGGCACCGGCGCCATTGCCGTCGACGGCGCCCTGTCGAGTTATTACACGCAGCTGCAGACCGGGGTGGCGGACGGCGTGCTCTCGATCCTGACCGGCGCGCACCCGTTCCGCATCCACGAAGTGGCGCCCTACGTCACGCTGGTCGGCATCGGCGCGCAGTGCACCGGGGCACTGGTCGCGAACCTCGACGTCTGGCGTGGCTTGCCGGTCGAAGCGCGCGAGATCCTCGGGGCGCTGGGTCACGAGTATTCCAACCGCGCCGCGGCCGAGGTCGTGACGCGCTACGACCGGGCGCTGGCCGCGCTGGTGGCCGAAGGTGCGCAGGTCTCGACCCTGCCGCCGGCCGAGAAGCGGCGCTGGATCGACGGCTTGCCGCCGCTCGCGGTCGAATGGGCGGCACGCAACGAGGCACGCGGGTTGCCGGCCCGTGCCGTGCTGCGCGCGCTGGTCGCGGCGCTGCGCGAAGCAGGCGTCGAGCCGGTGCGCGACTGGAGTCGCGAGCTTGCGCCCTGAGACACCGGCGCCGCGCACGCCGGCCTCCGAAGCGGCGGCCGGCCGCGGCGCGTTCTGGTCCATGGCCTCGTGGACGGGCTCGTGGATGGCTTGGGGCGCGGCCGTGCTGGTGGCGGCGATCGCGGCGCTGATCAACGTGGACATCGTTGCGCGCACGTTCTTTCAGCGCCCGCTGCGCGGCGTCGCCGAACTGGTCACCATCGCCATGCCGGCGATCGTCTTTCTCGTCCTGCCCTGGGCCGGTCAGCACCGCACGCTGATGCGTGCCGGCGTACTCTTGCGGCATCTCGACGCGCAGCACGATGCGCGTGGCCGCGCGCTCGAAGTGCTGTTCGAACTCGTCGCGCTGCTCGCCGCCCTCGCCATCGGCGTGGTGACCGCGCCGCTGCTGTGGCGCGCGTGGCGTGACGACGAGTTCCTCGGCGTGGCGGGCGATTTCACCGTGCCGTCGTGGCCCGCGCAGTTCGCCGTGGTGCTCGGTTGTGCCCTGTTCTGCGCGCAGGCCGGCGCGCACCTGGCGGCGCACCTGCGCTGGTTCGGCGGCCGTGCGAGGGCCTGCCTGCTCGCGCCGCCCTTGCTGCTCGCGCTGCTCGTCCTGCCCGGTACCTTGCTCGAGGCGCGCCCGGCCATCGGCGGGTTCGCGGTGGCCGGGCTGCTGGTCCTGCTTGCCCTGGGCACGCCGGTCGCTGTCGCGCTGTTCGCCGCGGCCGCCGTCGGCATCGCGCTGCTCAAGGGCAGCGCCGTGATCGCCTTCGAGGCGCTGGGCCTCGCGGCGGGCGGCGCGGTGTCCTCGTACGTCTTCGGTGCGGTGCCGCTGTTCGTGTTGATGGGGCTGGTGATGGGCCGCGCGGACATCGGCCGCGACGCCCTCGTCGCCGCGCACTGGCTGCTGCGCGGCATCGCCGGCGGTCTCGGTGTTGCCACGGTCGCCGCCAACGCCCTGTTCGCGGCAATGACCGGTATCTCGATCGCCTCGGCCGCCATCTTCGGCAAGGTGGCGGTGCCGCCGCTCGTCGAGCAGGGCTACACGCCGCGCTTCGCCGTCGGTCTCGTCGCCGGCTCCTCGGTCCTCGGCATGCTGATCCCGCCGAGCCTGCTGCTGATCGTCTACGGTCTCGTCGCCGAGGTCTCGATCAACGCCTTGTTCATCGCCGCGATCGTGCCGGGCCTCGTTCTGGCCACGGCGTTCGCGCTCACGGTGATCGTGGTCGCTTACCGGCGGCCCGCCTTCGCAATCGCCCGCGATGTTGCCGAGGTGCCGCGCGCACGCGGGGACAGCAGCGTCGCCCTGCGCCGCCTCGCGCCCATCGCGCTCCTCGGCATGGCGGTGCTCGGCGGCATCTACGGCGGCCTCTTCACGCCGACCGAGGCGGGCGCGGCGGGCAGCCTCATCGCCGGCGTGCTGGCGCTCGCGATGCGCCGCCTGCGCCTGCGCGACCTGCTCGGCATGCTGCGCGAATGCGCCGTGACCTCGAGCGCGATCCTGTTGCTGGTCGTGGCCGCGTCGGCGTTCGGCATGATGCTGACGCTGTCCGGCATTCCCGGTGCGCTGGGCGCCGCGGTGGCTGCGTCGGGCCTCGGCCTGGGCGGCTACGCGGTGCTCTACCTGGGCCTGTTGATCGTGCTCGGCATGGTGCTCGATTCGACCTCGGTCATGCTGATCATGGTGCCGCTCGCGCTGCCGACGGTGCAGGCGCTCGGTGGCGATCTCGTGTGGTTCGGCATCGTCACCGTGATCGGCGTCGAGATCGGCCTGCTCACGCCGCCGCTCGGCTTGAGCGTGTTCACCATCAAGTCGGCGCTCGACGACGAGCGCATCTCCCTGCACGACATCTTCCTCGGCGCGGCGCCGTTCGCGGTGCTCATGGCCGTGCTGTGCCTGGTCCTGATTGCCGCACCGGGACTGTGCCGCGTGCTGCTGTGAGCCACGCGGCGCCGCGAAGGGCGGCGTTCAGGCGCCGGGCAGCGCCGTACCGTAGCTGTCGAGGAACGCGATATCGGCGAGCGGCTTGCGGTGCAGGCGGCCGGGGAAGGGTTTCGCCGGCCAGCCGAGCGTGATCATCGCGCAGGTGGCGAGTTCGTCCGGAATACCGAGCAGTGCTTTGACCTCCGGTTCGGCCAGGCAGAGGATCGTGGTCAGCGTCGAGCCCAGGCCTTCGTTGCGCGCCGCGAGCATCAGGTTCTGCACTGCCGGGTAGATCGACGAACCGCCGGTCACGGTGAGGCGCCCGAGATTGGCGTCGACCGGCGTGATCTCGTTGACTGCCGCGCACACCACGAGCATCACCGGGACGTCTTTCAGGTGCTTGGCGAAATGATCGACGTGCTCGAGGAAGCCGGGCCTGAAACCGGCACCGATGGCGCCCGAGGCGTACTTCTGCATCACGCCGTCCCACAATGGCTGGTAGAGATCGTGCAACGCGCGGCGCTTCGCGGCGTCCTTCACCACGACCCAGGTCACGGGCTGCTTGTTCGAACCGGTCGGGGCCCAGCGCGCCGCGTCGAGGACTTCGATGACGAGGGCGTCGGGTACCTCGTCGGTCTTGTAGTAACGACAGGCGTTGGTCGTGCGAATGACGTCGATCAGCTCCACGATGCTTCTCCCCGGGCTGGTTGCGTGCAGGCGCCCCCGTTCAGGCCACGGCGAGGCATGGCGAGGGCAGGCCGCGGCAGCTCCGCGCGTCGCGCCGTCGGCCAAGGCCGCATGGCGTGTCCTGCCATGCCGCTTGTCCTCGCACGTGCGTCCGTTGCCGCGTGACGGGCCGTATCGGCCCTGTTCTTCGGAGTTGCCGCTGCGCGGTAGTGTACCGCGCCCGTCGCTCAGGCCGCGACGTGGTTGAGCAACCAACCCAGCGCAAGCACCTGGGGCAGCGTGACGAGCGGCAGGAACAGGGCGAATTTCCACGACCGCGTCACTTCGCGCAGCACCAGCATCTCGGTGTAGTCGGTGGCGACGCCGGCCATCAGGAACGTGAAGGCGTTACCCGGTGCGCCGGCGCGCACGAACAGGTCGCCCGCGATCGGCGCCGAGCCCTCCGAGCAGACTTCGATGATGGTCGCGCCGAGCAGCGTCAGCGCGAGCCCGCCGAGCGTAGGACCGAACCAGGTGCCGAACGCTTCGGCATCGAAGAGCGTGCGCACGACGGCGGCGAGCACGACGCCGAGCAGGATCCAGCGCAGCACCATGCGCGATTCGCTGACCCCGCTGCGCCCTATGCCGAGCCACGCGCGCGGCCCCCAGTCGGCGTTCGCGAGGCCGCTGCGGGCCGCGCGCCAGAAGC
>JAUIFX010000082.1 GCA_030429865.1 Gammaproteobacteria bacterium
TCCGGCACCATGCGCTCGTTTTCGGCGTTCCAGTTGAACAGCGCGTTACGCGTCACCGAGAGCACGGTCGGCGACCAGCCCTGCTCGGCAAGACAGCGCGAGAAGCTGATCGAACGGTGCACGCCACTGCTGCCCTGGATGGGCGGATAGTGGTAGGCAACCATGAGGATGCGGGGGTTACGCGTCATTGCACTCGGGTCATTGGGTTGATGGTGCGTGTTCAATGGTCGTCGCCGGTGTTGCCGCCCAGGCCACCAAGGACGGCCAAAGGCGGCTGAGGCCCGCAACGGGCGGGACCACACCGCGCCGCTGTCCCGCCGCGCGTCACCACGACAGCGCACGAGCAGGGGCGCCGCTACGTCGCATTTCCACGGCGCGCACCTCAACGGTATCGACTCGCGCCGCCGAATCCTTATCTCGCCGGCTGGCGCCCTCCCACCGCCGGGCCGCTCGCGCCGGACTCGCTCAGCCGGTCCACTGCCCGGCCGCGCGCAGCTTGTTCTTCAAGCCCGGCAGGGGGTAGCCGAGCGCGTACGCCTTGCGTGCCTGCTCGCGGGCCGCGTCCCAGTTCTTGAGCTTGACGTAGGTGAGCCCGAGGAAATAGTGCATCTCCGCCGATGGCGTCTCCACGTGCTTCAGCCCGCTGAGGAGGACGTCCCGAGCCTCGGCATAGGATTTCTCGCGGTAGAGATAGAGCGCCAGTGTCGCGACCATGTCGGCCTGGTCGGGCGCCTTGCTGACGATGCTGCGCAGGCGCGCGATCGCTTCGACCTTGTTGCCGCGCAGGTAGGTCACGCGCGCGAGGATCGAATCCATGTAGTGGTACACCGGATGATCCGGCGGTGTGCGGTTGAGCGAGTAGGTCGCCTCCTGGTCGGCCTGCTTGAGTTCCCACTCGAACTTCTGCCGCTGTGCCACGGTCGCCTGGGCACCGCGCATGCGCTCGGCGCGCGCGATGTGCAGAATTGCCTGGCAGCCGTGGTGGATGTTGGTCCAGGTCTGGTCACCGAGCAGGGTGCGCCATTTCTGCCGCATCTCGTTGGAGACCCGCCGCTTGTACTTCGGCACGGCGTAGATCTCGATCGACGTGTGGCGCGCCTTGCAGTAATCCGGCCAGGTCGCCCATTCGGCCTCCGACGGCGGGAAGAAAGCACCTTCGGCGGCACCGGCGAACAAGCCGAGGACCGCGGCCAATGCAACGCCGCGCACACGACCGGCGGCGCGGACGGGGGCTTTTCGGCTCACGGCATTCCTCCTGTGTCTCGTCCGTACCACGGCAAAAAGATACCGGATCGGGTCCGCCCCGTACCACTCCGGCGCCGCGCCCGCGGCATCCGTGTGACCGGCACGGCGCACCGCCTCAGGGCGTTCGTGCCGCCTCCGCCGGGCCCTGGCGTACCGAGCGTGCCGCGCGCACCACGGCGCGGGCGGCGCCGGAGCGGTAGACGTTGACGTGGTAGAGCGGCCTCGCCAGCTTGGTCCAGCGCCGGTGCCAGTCGAGCGCGCGACCGTAGAACTCGATGCGCCCGCCCGCGAACTGCTCGAACAAACGCGGAAAATACGACCGGCGCAGCAACTGGGCGGGCGAAGTCGCACGCTCCTCGTCGAGATAGGCGGTCTTCAGGATCACCACGCTGTCGGCGCCGGCGATCGCGAGGTCGGACGCGACCAGGCGGTCGCCGTAGAACAACTGGAACGCGTAACCGCGCCCACGCGACGCGAACCGCTCGAGCAGCCCGGTGTAGAAGCGGCCCTGCATGTTCTCCGCGCTGACGGCACTGTTCTCGGCACCTTTCCAGCCGGACATCTCGAGTTCGCCATAGGCGGCGACCGCCGCGGCGATGTCTTCGCTGCGCTCGATGACGACCATGCGCGGCGAGATATTGCGCGCCTCGAGCTTGTTGCCGTCCTTGCGCATGTTGCGCTTGATGTTGCTGCCGAGCGATTCCCAGTACTCGTCGAACCCCGTGGTGCACTCGATCCACGGCGTATCGATGTACGGCACTTCTTCGGCCAGCGAGCCGAAGCTGCCGGGCGCGATGTAGCGCGAGTCCTGCTGCAGCACGCCGAGCATCGCCCGCGCCGGGTATTGCTTGAAGATAGCCTCGAGTACGGCGGGCACCTGTTCCCGGTGTTCGGCGACGAACAGGCCCAGCGGTGCCTGGCCGGGCGCCCAGGTCTCGAGCGTGCCGAGCCTGCTGGTGACGAGGAAGCTCATCGCGACGACCGCGCTGCCCTGCTCGATGACCGCGAGGCTCACTTCGTCGCTGGCGAGGTGCTCCAGGCAAGCCGCTACGAAGTCGGCGTCGAGCACCGGCACGCCGCCGCAGGCGGCGGCCAGCCGCGTCCACTCCTCGCTCAGGCCGGCGAAGGCGTCGCGCGGCAGAATCCTTGCTTTCATCGTCATAAGTGATGCCCGTCAGGTCAAAAAGGTTCGCGTGGCCGGCCGTCCGGCGCCCGGCGCCGTCGAGCGATGGCCGGCACACGTGAGCGAAAAGCGATATCTCACGCGCCCTGCACCCGTGGTGAACGTGGTGCGCCGGCGACCAGCGCGCCGATCTCGCTCGCGATGGCGTCGATGTCTGCGGCCCGCAGACACTGGTGACACGGCAGGTGCAGCAGGTTGCGCCCGTAGCGCTTGCCGATCGCGGGGACGTCGACCGGCTGTTGTTCCCAGCGCCAGATCGGGATGCGCTCGAACTTGAACGTGCGGAACACCCGTTCGATATCCTCGACGAACAGCGGAAACATGTACGGCACCGTCGCCGCCTGCAGGGTATCGATGATCGGCGCGCACCCCGGCACATCGGCGAAAGCGCGCAGGTAACGCTCGAAATTCTCGCGCCGCACACGCGCGATGTGTTCGTAGTCCAGCAGGTAGAGCAGCTTGTAAGAGAAGCCGTCACCCGCCACTGCGACGTCCTGCGGGTCGAACCACTCGTAGCGGCCGGCCGCGTTCGGCACCGCTTCGATCGCGTCCAGCCGCTCGGCCCGCCATGCCGGCGCCGGCGGCACGACCTCGTCGGCGAAGGCCCGGCGGCGGCGGCGCGCACGGTAGCCGGCCACGCCGCGGTCGAGCAGCGTCAGCGCCGAGTTCAGCCGCGCCGAGCGCCAGCCGGGATGCATTTCGCGTTCGAGCGCCCGGCCATTGGCAATCAACAGCCCGCCTTCGATACCGGGGCAGAACTTCACCGTACTCGCGATCGCGTAGTCACCGAAGCTGCCGAGGCTGCGCCCGGCCACCTCGCCGAGAAACGCGTGCGCACAATCCTCGATGAGCAGCACATCGTGCTTTCGGCAGATCTCGGCGATGCGCGGCATGTCGGCCTGCGGGATGCCGAAGAAGTGCGTGACGATGGCCGCGTCCGCGTCACGCACCTGGCGCTCGAAATCGTCGAGGTCGACGTTGAGCGCGTCGTCCAGCGCGAAGTACAGCGGCGTGCTGCGGCTCCAGATGATCGGCTCGATGACCGACTTGCACATGTAGCCGGGCAGGAGCACCCGGCGCCCCTGCAGCCCCTCGCGCAGCAGGACGCTGGCGAGCGCAGAACGCCCGTTGCGAAAGAAGGCATGCGGCCGCTGCAGGAACACCGGCAGCGGGCCGCGGCGGCGCAGCGTGAGCTGGGCGAGGGTCAGGTAGGGCAGCACCGGGATGGCCGGCGCCGGGAAGTTCACCGCCTCGGGGTCCATGCACGCGAAGTCGGCATGCCCGGCAGCGCCGCGGCAAGCGTCCGCCGGCGACGCCCCGTCAGGCCGCCCGGCGTTCGTTGTCGACTGTTGTGCACTCAAGTTCACTCGCTGCTCCTCGGCGCCCGGGCGATGCCCGGACCCGTCGCCGCCCGCATTGCCGCGCGGCGACGCCGTCGGCGCTTCGTCCGTTCTACCGGTCCTGTCCGCGATGATTCCGCCGACCCCGTCACGATACGCCGCCCCGTCACTCAATGTCTCGGTATCGTCTTGCAGAACCGCGACTTGAATGCCGCGCCCGCGTGCGGCACCTCAATGCCCGTGGGCCTGCAACCACAACTCGAGCATGATCAGGATCCAGACGAGTTCGCCGTAATAGCCGGCCGTGCCCTGCTGGTGGAGGCGCTGCGCCTCACGCACGAAATCCGCGCGCAGGATGCCGCGGGAGGCGACCTGTTCCAGCGCGTCCGAGGCCATCGACTTGAGCCCGGCATCGTGCTGCATCCACACACCAAAGGGCAGTCCGAAGCCGTGCTTGGACTTGTCGATGGTCGCGGCGGGAAGAAACTCCCTGAACGAGGCCTTGTAATAACCACGCAGTTCGCCGCCGACGAGCAGCGTCTCGGCCGGCAGGCGGCACGACAGGTCGACGACACCATTGGCCAGCATCGGGTAGGTCACCTCGACGCCGGCCAGCTCGCACATGTTGCTGACCTTGACCAGGTCGTTGTCCGCGAGCGTGAACTTCCAGTCGAGGTAGAGCATGCGCTGCAGCGCCGAGGGTGCATCGGCCGCGGCGTAACGCTCGCGCCACGCGGCCCAGGGCGCCGCCGTGTCGACCTGCTCCAGCCAGTCCGGCGCGAAAACCGTTGACGGGTCGAAACGATTGAGGAAATTGTAGGACTGCAGCCGGTCGGGCAGGCCCATTTCCGCCTGCTGGATGTAGCGTGCGCCCTTGCCGGCAACCGGCAGCCGGTTGAGAAACGGCAGGGCACGGTAGGCTGCCTTGAGTGTCGCACGCAGCGCGGCAGGTACGCGGAACCAGGTCTCGAACACGTCCTGGTCGGTGTAACGCGTGTTGCCGGCGAACAGTTCGTCACCGCCGTCACCGGCCAGCATCAGGCCGACGCCGTGCTCGCGGGCGAATTTCGCGCAATAGTAGGCCGGAATGACCGACGAGTTGCCGAACGGCTCGCCGTAATGCCCCGCGATCAGGGGCAAAGCCGCGCAGACATCCCGGGGCGTGACGTAGTACTCGTGGTGATCCGTCGCGAAATGCTCGGCGACGAGGCGCGCGTAGGCCGACTCGTCGTAACCTTCGGCATCGAAGCCGATGGTGAACGTAGCCGCATCGCCCCGGGTGCGTTTGAGCATGCCGGCGACCGTCGAGCTGTCCAGTCCGCCGCTGAGGAACGCGCCGCAGTCGCTCCCGGCCTGGGCGTCGACCGCGCTCTCGAGTGCAGCCAGCAGCGCCGCGCCGTCGGGCGCGGACTCGCCCGGCGCGGCGAAGCGCGGGCGCCAGTAGCTGGCACTGCGCGACACACCATCCTGCCAACTCAGGCATTCGGCCGGCCCGAGCTTGCGCACACCACGGTAGATCGTGCGCGGCGCCGGGATGCAATGAAAGAAGACGTAATCGTAGATGGCCTGCGGATCGAGCGCGGGCGGCGTCTCGTCGGCCGCGACGAGCGCGTTCAGGTCGGTGGCGAAATGCAGCGTCCCGTGGCTATCGCACAGGTGGACCGGGCAGATGCCGAAGCGATCGTTGGCAAGCGCGGCGCGGTGCGTCGCGGTATCGTGGGCGAGCAGCACGAACGGCCCGTCCAAGGACGAGGCATCGAGCCCGCCGCCGGCCGCGAAGCCCTGCGCCAGCGCGTCGAGCGCCGCCTGATCGCTGCGCGCGGCGGCGTGCGCGGGCCTGAAGAGCAGCACGCCGGCACTGCCCGCGGTCGCCACCTCCACCTGGCAGGCGGCGCTCGCCACGGCGATCGCCCCCTGCTGCAACAACTGCACGTCGCGCGTACGCGCGGTGCGCCGCGCCGTGGCCATCCGATCGACCGGCGCGCGGGTGACGGCGCGCGGATCCGCGCCCAGGCTTCCGCAGACGAATATCATGAAACAGCTTGTGAAACGGGAACTCGAGGTGTATCGGCAGCGCGTGCGGAAGTATAAATGATATGCTCGCTGCGGCCGCTACCGGGTTGGTAAGGTTCCACGCACAGACCACGAAAACCGGCAGGGCCCGCATCGCGTCGCGAGTCGCTCGACACACCACCATGATTGTCACCGCCACCAGATTCGCGCTCGGCGCGGCCGGCCTGCTGCAACGCCGCCTGTCGATCGTGCTGTTCCACCGCGTCCTGCCGCAGCCGGATGCGCTGCTGCCGGACGAACCGGATGCCGTTCGCTTCGACGAGCAGGTCCGCTGGCTCGCCGACACGTTCGACATCCTGCCCGCCGGCGAAGCCGCCGCGCGCCTCTTCGCCGGCCGCCTGCCGCCGCGTGCCCTCAGCATCACGTTCGACGACGGTTACCGCGACAACGCCCTGTACGCCTTGCCCGTGCTTCAGCGCCACGGCGTGCGCGCGACGTTCTTCGTCACCACGCGGCATCTCGACGGCGGCATGATGTGGAACGATCGCGTCATCGCCGCGGTGCGCGCCTGGCCGGGAGAGCGCATGGATCTCAGCGCGCACGGGCTCGACGTCGTCAGCCTGCGCGACCGCAGTGCCGCGGTACGCGAGCTGTTGCCTCGCATCAAGTACCTGCCACCCGGACAGCGCGAGGCCTTGAGCACGCGCCTGATGCGCGACAGCGGCGCTGAGGACGTGCGCCTGATGATGGACGCGGCGGAGATCCGCACCCTGCACGCTGCCGGCATGGAGATCGGCGGCCATACCGAGAGCCACCCGATTCTGACTGCGCTGCCGGACGACGTCGCCCGCGAGGAAATCGCGCGCAACAAGGCGACGCTCGAAGACATCATCGGCGAACCGCTGCAGACCTTCGCCTATCCCAACGGTACACCGGGCCGCGACTACGACGCGCGCCACGTGACGATGCTGCGCGAGTGCGGCTACCGCTACGCGCTGACCACCGCCAAGGGTACATCCACGCACGCGAGTGACCCGCTGCAACTGCCCCGCTTCACGCCGTGGGACCGCCAGCGCGCGAAGTATCTCGCGCGCATGACGCTGAACTATTTCAGCAGCCCGGCGCGCACCACGCACGCACCACGCCCGGGCTGAGCGGACGGCCGGCCGCTGCTCAGGCGCGGCGCGCGGCGCGCTGCCTGAGCGCATCGAACAGCTCGAACTGCCCGCGGCTGGTTGCCGCCCAGCTGAAGCCCTCGGCGTACGCCCGCGTGGCCTGCCGCGACGGCGGCGCCGCGAACAGCCGCCGCACGCCGTCCAGGATGCCGTCGGCCGAGCGTTCGTCGACGAGCACCCCGGCGGCGGGCGCCGCGACGACCTCGGGGGTTCCCCACACGCGCGTCGCCACCACCGGCGTGCCGCAGGCCATCGACTCCAGTAACACGTTGGCCCAGCCCTCGCGGCTCGAAGCGAGGACCAGCGCGTCGGCCGCCGCGTAGTAGCGTGGCAGGTCGGCCTGGGGCACCAGGCCGATGAAGCGCACGCGGTCGGCGACACCGCGCGCCTGCGCGAGGCGCTCGAGCCGCTGCCGCTCGGGCCCTTCGCCGATCAGCAGCAGGGTGTATTCGGGCGCCGCGCACAGTGCCTCGATGACGAGATGATGCCCCTTGAGTTCGACCAGGTTGCCGACCGCGAGCAGGACCGGCCCGGTGAGCCCGAACGCCGCACGCAGGGCGTCGCGATCGAGCGGGCGGAAACGCTCGAGGTCGACCCCGTTGCGCAGCACGCGGATGCGCTCGGCAGCCACGCCCAGTTCGACCATCCTGTCGCGCAGCGCCGCCGCCACCGCGACGAGCCCGTCGGCACGCGCCGCGGCCCACTGGATCCAACGGCGCGGCAGCGCGAACTCGGACATCTGCGCGATATCGCTGCCGCGTGCCGAGACACACACCGGGATACCGAGTTCCCGCGCCACCATCACCGCGGCGACACCGTCGGGATAGAAGAAATGTGCGTCGATGACATCGATCGGGCGCGCCGCGTGCAGGCGACGCACGAGGCGGCGCGTGGCCGCGTACATGAGCAAAGGTGCCACCTGCCAGCTCACCCCGGGAACCACCGGCCAGCGCGGATGCCACACGTGCACGTCGTCCTGGTGCTCCTCGCCGGGCACGCTGGCGTACACACCGTACGTGCCGAAGCGCGGGCTGCTGAACGGGAACCAGGGCACGGGAGCGACGACGCGCGCCCGCACCGGAAAATCCGCCATCAGGTGACGCAGCCGGCGCTCGATGAAGATGCCATGCCGCGGTTGCCGTGCATTGGGGAAGAGATTCGAATACGTCAGCAATTCGAGCGAAGCGTCGGAACGGCTCATGGCGTCAGCTCAATTCCCGCGAGTCGGTGCGAAACGCGCACTGCGGACAGCGATGGCAGGCCGCTATCCCGCTTGGCGGCGCTCGCCGGGAAGCAGGCGGTCCGACCGGCACGCGGGACGGGCGTCGTTCAAGCAGGCTCGGGGCGCCGCCGCTATGGCTGCAGTTGGGCATGGAGGGCATGAAAGGCATCTGCTGGTAGCGCCGGCGACCGGGGCTGGCGCCAGCGATCGCGTCGCACGCGACGGACTGCTGCATGACACGACGTGCCGCGCGAGAGCGGCGTCCGGCCCGGACGCTACAAAGCGCCTGAATCCCTGTATCTTATCGAAAGCCGCCTTACTTGAGGCGAAGCGGATTGAATTGCTCATGGACAAGCTCCCCCAGACGCCGGAAACCTACGACCGCATGTTCGCCAACGGCGGCTACGGCGGCGCGTTCCAGCTGCCTTATCGCCACAGCTGGTACTACCCGATGTACAAAGGTGTATACAAGGCGGTCAAGGCGGCAGGGGCGCGGCACGTGCTCGAGGTCGGCTGCGGCACCGGCGGTTTCGCGCACCTGCTGTTCGAGCAGGGCGACATCGACTACTGCGGCTTCGACTTCAGTCCCGAGGCCGTCAGCCAGGCGCGGGCGCGCACCTCGCGCGAGGACAGCTTCTTCGTCGGCGATGCAACGGTCGCCGGCAGCTACGCCCGCGACTACGACACCATCGTGTGCACGGAAGTGCTCGAGCACATCGAGGCGGATCGAACGGCGATCTCGCTGTGGAAGGCCGGCACGACCTGTGTCTGCAGCGTGCCCAACTTCGACTCGACCGTACACGTACGCTTCTTCCGCCACGAAGACGAGGTACGCGAGCGCTACGGCGACCTGATCGACATCACGGGGATCGCGCGCATCAGGAAACCGTGGCTGCCCGACATCTCCCTGCGCAATCGCCTGCGTCACCTGGTCTGGAACCGCTACCAGCCGCGCCGCCTGCTCTACCTTCTGGGCATGACCTCGTTCGACAAAGGTGGCTGGTTCGTGTTCACCGGCACACGGCGCTGAGCGCGCCGCCCGCCGTCCTCACGCACCGCCTGTCCGGCGCACGCAACGCCGGCCCTTCACGTCCCCAGCCGCGCGAAGCGCGCAGGCAGCCGCTCGCGGAGCAGCCCGAGCAGGCGGCTCTCGGCGCCCGGCGGGTAGCCGCGAGCACGCCACAGCAGCAGCAGGGCGGCGCCGTAAACGCCCGCGCCGATTGACACCGCGCACGTCAGTTCGGCAACCAGCGCCACCGACCCGCCGAGGGCGGGAAAAGCGATCGCAGAGCGCACTGCTGCGACGGTGACCACCATCACCGCCGCGGCCAGGAGCGGGCGGATCACGGCACCCAGGATAGCGCCGCGCCCGAGCCCGAGCAGACGCGAAATCACGTAAGCATTACAGGCCGCGAACAGCCCGATCATGCTCGTCGCGCCAATCGCCGCACCCACCGCGCCAGCCGACATCACGCCCCAGATGATCAAGGGGATGCCGCCGGCGAGCGAAACAACGGAAAGCAGCGTGGTCAGCCACGGCTTACCGCTCACCACGTACACCGTGCCGCTGTTGGCCAGGCCGAGCCGCAGGACCACAGCGACACTCAGGATCTGGATGAGCGGAATCGCCTGCGACCATTTCTCGCCGAGCAGCAGGGGCACGAAGAGATCGGCAGTGAGGGCGATGCCGGCGGAGACCGGCAACCCGACCACGTTGGTCACCCCCAGCACCGCGAGATAGGCGTCGCGCAGCCCGTTCTCGCTGCGCGCCAGCTTGGCGTATCCGGGAAGGATCGCGCGTTGAATCGGCGCCACGAGTTCCGACGACACCATCATGGCAATCTCGTTGGCGATCGCGTACGCGCCGACCGCCGCGCTGCCCATCAGCTTGCCCAGCACCATCGATTCGCTGTTGTTGTACCCGTAGCGGAGGATGCTGTTCGCCATCAGCCACTTGGAGAAGCGAAAGATCTCCGCCCAGTGATCGAGGCAGGGTGTCGGCCGGTACGGCCGCATCACGTAACCGGTGATCACGGCGACCAGGCGCGTCGCCACCATGCCCACGGCGAGTGCCCAGTAGTCCCGCCAGGCGATTGCCAGGGCGACGGTGACGACGAAGCCGATGACCTTGGGATAGACCATCAGCCTGAACTCGCGATCGAATTGCAGGTGTTTCCTGAAATCGACCGTCGCAGTGTTCTCGAAAGCGCCGACGAGGGTGGCGAATGCCAGCACCTGGAGGACCGCGGCCAAGGCCGGCTCGTCGAAGAAATCCGCGCACAACGGTGCGGCCAGGAAGGTAATCGCCGCCAGCGAGATCCCGCGGATCACGGTCAGCGTCCACACGCAGTGGTACTTCTCGGGCGGCGCGTCCTGGTCCTGGATCAGCACGACATCGAAGCCGAACGCGGTGAAGGCGTCGAGCAGGCCGACGAAGATCATGGCCAGCGCGATGACACCGTAATCTGCGGGCGTCAGCAGGCGTGCGAGGACGATGGTGCTGACGAACCCGAGCATGCGGATGGCCAGCCGCATGAGCACCATCCAGGCAACCCCGGCGGCAATCTGCGAGCCGATTCCACGCGCGCTAGAACTCATCGGCGGCGAAGACTCGCGCGGAAGAGGAAACGGCCGGGCGCCGCCCGGCTCCCGCGCCAGGCGTAGCGGCCGCGCCGCGGGCGAGCTTCGCCTCCGATGTCTCTCCTCATCATGGAACAACCTGTCGTTGAGCTTCGAAAGGCGCGCGAACTGTCCGGGCAGGTCATGCGGCGTAGCGCGAATGCGTTGACGCGAGGCGCCGCACCGCCGATAGCGGACGTCCCCGCGTACCCGCCTTTATCGACTGCCGCGCGGGCAACTCCAGTCACCCTTGGTGGGCGGGTTGCCCCCTCCGGCGGCCGTCCGGCGCGGCGGTGTCAGCGCCGTGCCCGTGTCCGGGTGGGGTAGGATAAATCCCCGGAGCTGCCGATAGGTAGCCAAGGCCATCTCCGGACAAGTAACGCATCCATGCCCGCCACCGAATCGCCCGCCCTGATCGCACTGGCCAGCAACGACTGGCGCACGAACTGGATGAATCGCCAGCAGATCCTGTCGCGCCTGGCCCAGCGCGGCTGGCAGGTCATCTACAGCACCGGCGTGCCCTGGATCTGGCAGATCGGCGGCGCCGCCGGCCACGGCATCCCGTGGTTCTGGCACACCACGGAACAGGACGGGGTGACGCTCATCGAACGCTCGCGCGTACTGCCCCGGTGGCCACGCTGGCACGCCTGGGACATGCTGGCCCTGCGTGCTCACGCCACGCGCATGCGGGCACTCGTGCCGCGCCACAAGCGGCGCGAGATCACCGCGATGGTCTTCGACCCGGAGTTCTTTCCGTTCATCGAGCAGCTGCGCCCGGCACGCGTCGTCTTCCACGTGCGGGATGCCTACGCGTGGATGCCCGGCTGGACCGACCAGGCGAACACCCAGTTCGAGGCGCTGCAGCGGAGGGCCGACCTGATCACGATTGCTTCGGCGATGATCAAAGAAACACTGCTGCCCGAAGTTGCCGGAAAAACGCGCTGCCTGATGAACGGCGCCGACATCGCTGCCGCGATGGGCGGCCCGGGGGTCCCGTGCCCGGCAGACCTGGCCGCGATTCCCGGTCCCCGCATCGGCTACGTGGGTGTGATATCGCTCAAGGTCGACATCGACCTCATCGGTTCGCTCGCCGATCGTCATCCGGACTGGCACTGGGTGTTCATCGGTCCGCTCGCCGGACTGGGATCGCAACAGGATGCCGCGAACCGGTGGGATCGCTTCGTCGCGCGTCCCAACGTGCACTGGCTGGGCGAGCGCAAGCATTTCGAGGTACCCGCCTACATCGGCCACATGGACGTCAACATCATGCCCTACGTCACCGACGAGCGCGCCGGCCGTTGGGCGCGCTTCGCGTATCCGCTCAAGCTGCACGAGTACCTTGCCACCGGTCTGCCCACGATCAGCGCCGACCTGCCCGAACTCTACCAGCACCGCGACGTCCTCGAGGTCGTCGACGGCCTGGAAGCATGGGACGCGGCCTTGTGCCGTGCGATCGCGGGTCGCGCACCGGGCACCCCGGAAGCGCGGCAGGCCGTGGCCCGCGAACACTCGTGGGACCGCCGGGTGGATGACCTCGATGGATGGCTTCGCGGGCTGTCGCGCGACGAGTGATCGTCGCGCTAGCCGCTGCGCCGACGGCGGCGCCACAACGCCACGGCGACTGCGACGAGCACGAATCCGCCCGCCAACGGCAGCGCACGGGCGGCCGCACCGACCAGGCGCAACTCGAGCAGGGCGGCGCGCTCCCCGGGCGCGGGTACGATGCGCATGCGCGGGTGCAGGCGCAGGGCGATGGCGCCGAGTTGCGACAGCGCACGCGACCGCTCGCCGAGCCAGCGCAATACGGGCTGCCGCTCGGCCGCAGCGGCGCTCGCCCCGTCCCACAGGTAGGCACGTGAGATGCCTCGACGAAGGTAATGCAGGATCCGCTCAGGCGAAGTGAACGGTGAGACGTCGGTGACGGTGACCACCGCGGCAACCGTCGTGCTGCCATCGAGCAGGCCGCGGCGCAGTTCGAGAAACGACAGCGGGCGTCCGTCGGCTCCGGTCACGTAGAAACCGTTGAAGACATCCAGAAAGATCCACTTGGCGAGTGCCGCATCGTAGATCTCGACCACTGCGTGGCCATCACCGCCGTAACCGCGGAACGAGAACCCCCACTCGCGCGCGGGTACGCCGACAACGTTCGCCAGCATGAGGAACACCTGCGTGTAATCGGCGCAGTAGCCCCCGGCCCCGGCACGGATCGTGGCCAGCGCCTGCAGCGAGCCGGATGCGATTCGCCCGCCCACCGGGGGCCCGGGCGTATCGAGGTAGCGTACCAGGGCCAGCGCCGTGGCGAAGGCCTGGTCGTCACGCAACGTGGCAAGATCCGCGAGGAGCGCCGACGGCAACTCCGAGCCGCCTTCATCGGGCACAGCACCGGCCGCGGGTGGGGCGCGGAAAGCTTCGATCGATTCCGCGACCTCGTAGACCAGGCTGTTGCGAACGAGCACCTGGTCCTGGCCGTCGCTCACGTAGCCCGCGAGAAACGCGACGCTGCCGAGCAGAACGGCCGCCGCGACTAGCAGCGCACCGATCGCGGGCCGGCACGGCCAAGAGCGCCGCATGACGGAACCGCTAGCGCGGCGAAGCGCCGGCCGGCGGCCAGCCCTGGGGGGTCTCGCTGCCGGGCCAGGGCAGCTCGTAACCACCCGGGAACGGGATGGGCGCGTCGCTCACGATGACCTCGTCGAACAGCACGAACGTGTCTTCGTCGACCCAGGAGGTCGTATTCTCCGCGCGGTTGATGAGAAACGCGCCACGGTAGGTGTGTGTATTCTCACGCAGACCGGAATCCATGTACCCGGTCAGCAGGACCGGCGGCGCGCCGTACTCGGCGAACCAGATCTTGAGCACCGACGCGCCGCCGCGCACGTCCACGTGCACCTCGACCGTGTACCAGTTACCCCCTTCGAAACGCGGCGCGTCCCGGTAGTCCGGATCGGTGGGATCGAGGTTGCGCCGGCGCGGGCCCCAGCGCTGTTCGAACAGGTCGATGTCGGTCGCGTCGGTCTCACCGTCGCGCTCGACCGGGCCGGCGTCGTAGAACGTGTAGATGCTGTCGTCACCGCGCACGATCCACGGCGTTCTCCACGTCAACTGGAACCCTGCCGCCATCTTCGTGACGCGAAAGCCGGACAACCAGGCGCCGCCGCCGTGGCGCGCGATCACGACCTCGCCCGGCGCGAACGGTGCGCTGGACGGGTCGAGCAGCATCAACAACTTGATGCCGCCTTCGCGGTAGGTGAAGCGCGCCCATTCATCGTCCGCATACAGCGCGAACTGCATGTAGAACCGCGTCGCCTTGTGCGGAACCTCCTTCGCGCCCGGCCCGGCGAAGGACAGGTTCCACGACGGTCCCGCCTCGTTGGGCCCCTCGGCCGCGTACCAGTTGTGGCGCGACGCGCCGGCGCCCGACAGCGTCAGGTGCCGTTCCAGGTCGAGCTTGGGCAAGCCGTCTGCCGTGTCGGCATAGACGTAGGAGTGCGCGCCGCCGAGGTAGGCTTCGCGCGAGGGGTAATCGAAGTTGTTGGTATAGAAGACGCCGGGCGCGGAGGCGCGCGCCGTCCAATCCTGCTCGGCGCGCCCGCATAAGCGATTCGCCGCCGAAGCGGTGCTGCCGCCGTCACAGCGCAGCGCCGCGGCCCGCCGGACGGACACGGCACGACGTGCCGCGGCGGACGTCGCCGCAGCCGGCGCAGGCGCCGCCGAAGCCTCTGCCGCAGCCTGCGCCGCGGCTTCCGCCTGGTAAGTGCCACGCAGGCCGGCCTCGTCCGCCGCGGCTTGGGGCCGGCGCGCCAGCAGTTCGTCCAGTTTGCGCTGCGCGATCCGGACGTCCGGGTGTTTCTCGGTGAAGCGCTCGAGTAGCTCGGCCAGCCGGCGCTCGGCGTCGGCAATCTCCACCTCGAGATCCGCGGCCGCAACGGCGACGTGCAGGCCAGCTCCCAGCATGCACGCGAGGAGGGCCATGCCGATGGGGCGAAGTGCGTAGGATACGGCCATGAGTCTCATTCCAGGACGAAGCGGTGCGGTCGGTGCGGCCGGCACTGCGATATACTGCAGCCGCCTGCCTGTGCGCACCCTGCCTGCATCAAGACGACAAGTCCAGATCGAGGCTCACGGCGGGGCGAGAACGCGAACCACGCGGCCCCCGACTTCGCCGGAAGCGCCTTAAGATCCGCTGCCGGCTGCCGCCACTACTTGCCGATGGGCAACGCGAACGCCGCGATCGAGGATTATCTGCTCTCGCCGAACGGCCAACCACTCCGCCGATGAAAGTACTGCACGTCCTCGATCATTCGCTACCGAACTACGACGGCTACGCATTCCGCTCCTGGGAGATCATCCGCTTCCAGCGCCAGCGCGGGCTCGAGACGGTCCAGGTCACCTCGTCCAAGCACGCCGGTGCCGCCAGCGACGTCGCGAGCGAGACGGTCGAAGGACTCGAGTTTCATCGCACCCGCCCGCTCGGCGGTCTCTACACCCTGCCCGTGATCGACCAGGTCGGCGTCGTGCGCGGCCTCGCGCAGCGGCTGCGCGGCCTCGTCGCCGAACACCGGCCCGACCTCATCCACGCGCACTCGCCGTCCCTCAACGGGCTCGCCGCCCTCTCGGCCGGGCGCGCCGCCGGCCTGCCCGTGGTCTACGAGATGCGTTCGTTCTGGGAAGACGCCGCGGTGGATGCAGGCGCGTGTCGCGAGGGCGATCTGCGTTACCGTCTCACGCGTGCGAGCGAAACCTGGGTGGTACGGCGCGCCGACCACGTGGTGCCGATCTGCCGCGGCATCGCCGACGACCTGGCCGCCCGCGGGGTACCCGGAGAACGCCTCAGCGTCGTCGCCAATTCGGTCGACTTCAGCCGCTTCAGCCGCGCACCGGACTACGATGACACACTCGCCGACCGCTATGGCCTGACCCGGGGCAAGACGCTGGGTTTCGCCGGCTCTTTCTTCACGTTCGAAGGTCTCGGGACACTCGTCGACGCGATGCGCCGCGTGCGCGAGCGCGAACCCGGCGCACGGCTGCTGCTGGTCGGTGACGGCGCCGAGCGGGCAGATCTCGAAGCGCGCACACGCGCCGCGGGCGTCGACGACATTGTCGTGTTTACCGGGCGCGTGCCGCATGCCGACATCCAACGCTACTACGGCGTCATGGACGTGCTGGTTTATCCGCGGACACCGATGCGCCTGACCGAACTCGTGACACCGCTCAAACCGCTCGAAGCGATGGCCTACGGCAAGAACGTCGTCGCTTCCGACGTCGGTGGCCACCGCGAGCTGATCGAGCACGACCGCACCGGCATGCTGTTCCGGGCCGGCGATGCCGACGACCTGGCCGCGCAGACGCTCGCGCTGCTCGGCGACGCGGCGCGCCAGCAGCGCTTGCGCGAAGCGGCCCGCAGCCACGTCGAGACGCATCACAACTGGGCGGTGACGATCGACCGCTACCTGCCGATCTACGCGCGCTTGACCGGGCGGACGCCGG
The DNA here is from genome assembly GCA_030429865.1 of Gammaproteobacteria bacterium. Lineage (GTDB taxonomy): Bacteria > Pseudomonadota > Gammaproteobacteria > JACKNG01. The sequence continues at coordinate 16,285 of JAUIFX010000082.1, forward strand.
CATGACCTGGCTGCTCTACTGGCTTGCGCTGCTCGCGGTCGTCTATCCCTACCTCGGCTACCCGCTGACGTTGTGGCTGCTGATCCGCGTGCGCGGCGGTTACCGCCCGGCGCGGCCGGGCGAAGACTACCTGCCCTCCGTTTCCCTCATCATCTCGGCCTACAACGAGGCCGCCGTGATCGACGGCAAGCTGGCCAACGCGCGCGCCATCGACTACCCCGAGGACAAGCTCCAGATCGTCGTCATCTCCGATGCCAGCGACGACGGCACCGATGACATCGTGCGCGAGCATGCCGCGGCCGATCCGCGCGTCACGCTCTACCGCCAGGAAGAGCGCAAAGGCAAGACGGCGGGGCTCAACGGCGGTATCGCGCACGCGCGCGGCGATATCGTGGTGTTCTCCGACGCCAACGCGATGTACGAGCGCGACGCGATCCGCGAACTGGTCGCGCCGCTGCGCGATCCACGGGTCGGCTACGTGGTCGGCGCCGCGCACTACACCGACAGCGATGCCGGCGAGGCCCAGCAGAGCGAGGGACTCTACTGGCGTTACGAACTGGCCTTGAAGGAGATGGAGTCGGCCTGGGGCTCGGTGGTTGGCGGCGACGGCGCGATCTACGGTATACGCCGGGAACTCTACTGGCCGCTGCGCGAGGACGACATCAACGATTTCGTCAACCCGTTGCAGATCATCGCGGCCGGTTACCGGGGCGTCTTCACGCCCCGCGCGCGCTGTTTCGAAGAGAGCGCCGATTCGTTCGACAAGGAGTTCGGACGCAAGCGGCGCATCGTCAACCGCAGCTGGCGCGCCTTCCTGCGTTACGGGGCCGCCGCCAGGCGTGCCGGTAACCGTGCGTTCACTTTCCAGCTCTACGCGCACAAGGTACTGCGCTGGTTCGCCCTGCCTGCCCTGGTGGTCCTCGCGCTGAGCAATGCGCTGCTCGTCGTCCGCGGGGCGGGCTGGTTCTACACGCTGAGCCTCGCCGGCATCATCCTCTCGGCGATCCTCGCGCTCCGCGGCCGCGACCTGAATCGCCGCGGCGAGCCGCAGCCGCGGCTGGTCTACCTGTTCTACTACTTCTACCTGGTCAACGCCGCCGCCCTGCTCGGCATCTACGACCAGGCACGCGGCGTGCGCCACAGCAAGTGGGACCACGTGCGCAAGCCGGGCGCCTGAGCGCCCCGCGGTAGCAGCATCATGTGCGGTATCGTCGGGGTCCACTATTTCGACCGTTCGCGCGCGGTGAGCGCGGCCGAGCTGGACGCGATGAATGCGACCATCGTGCACCGCGGCCCCGATGACGCGGGCACCGCCACGTTCGGCCACAGCGGCATCGGCATGCGGCGCCTCAGCATCATCGACCTGGGCGGCGGCCACCAGCCGATCTACTCGCCGTCCGGCCGCCAGGCGATCGTGTTCAACGGCGAAGCCTACAACTACCGCGAGCGCCGCACGGAGCTCGAAGCCGGCGGCGCGCAGTTTGCCACGCACAGTGATACCGAAGTGGTGTTGCACCTGTACCTCGCTCATGGTGACGGGTTTCTCCATCGTCTCAACGGCATGTACGGCCTGGCCATCTGGGACGACGAACGCCAACGCCTGCTGCTGGCGCGCGATCGCATCGGTATCAAGCCGCTGTACTACTACCGCGATGCCGAGAAACTCGTCTACGCCTCGGAGATCAAGGCGATCCTGGCGCATCCCGGCGTGCACGCCGAACTCGCCAGCGAACACCTGCCGCTGTACCTGCGCTACGGCTTCACGCCGGCTCCGGCGAGCCTGTTCCGCGGCATCCACAAGCTGCCTCCCGGCCACCTCCTCAGCGTGGAGAACGGCGAGGTCGCGATCAAGCAGTACTGGAACGTCAGCTATCGCGACAAGCTGACCGGCAGCAGCGACGAAATTGCCGAGGAGCTCTACGCGCTGCTCAAGAGTTCGGTCAGCTACCGCATGATCGCCGACGTACCGCTCGGCGCCTTCCTCAGTGGCGGCATGGATTCGAGTTCCATCGTGCACCTGATGCGCGACCTCGGCACGTCTCGCATCAGCACCTACAACATCGGCTACGGGCGCGCGTTCGCCGAGCACGACGAATCCTCCGAGGCGCGCGAGATCGCCGCCCATTACCAGACCGACCACCACGAAATCCTCGCCGAACCGGATGTGCGCGAACTCTTTCCCAGCCTCATCCGCGGCATGGACGAGCCCATCGCCGATTCATCGTTCGTCGTCACCTACCTGGTCTCGCGCCTGGCGCGCGAATCGGTCACCGTGATCCTGTCGGGCGTCGGCGGCGACGAGTTGTTCGGCGGCTACCGGCGCTATTTCAACGTCGAGCTGAACCGCCTGTGGCACCGCATCCCCACGCCGCTGCGCCGCTACCTGCTGGCACCGGCGATCGGCGCCCTGCCCGCCGATCGCAACAACCGCCTGCTCAACTATTTCCGGCTCGCCAAGGGTTTCGCCCAGGCCGCCGAACTGCCGGCGGATCAGCATTACCACGAAACCATCAGCATCCTCGGGCGCGACGTCCTGAGCAGCGCCAGCGGGCCCGGCGCGGCCGGCTTCGATCCCTTCACCGACGCGCTGGCCGAGTGCGACGCGGCGGACCTGCTCGACCGCATCATGTATTTCGACCTGAAGACATCGCTGCCCGAGCAGCTCCTGCTGCTTACCGACAAGATGTCGATGGCCTGCTCGCTCGAAGTGCGGGTGCCGTATCTCGACTACCGCGTCGTCGAGTTCGCGGCGCGTATCCCGACGCAGCTCAAGATCCGCGGGCGCACCTTGCGCCACATCCAGCGCCACACGTTCCGCGACCGCTTGCCCGCCAGCGTGCTGTCGCGCCGCAAGCGCGGCTTCGGTGCGCCGATCGGAGCCTGGCTGCGCGGTGACCTGCGCGAAATGATCGGCGACCTGCTCGGCGAGGGGCGGCTTCGCGAACAGGGCCTGTTCGAGCCCGCGGCGGTTCGCAACCTGGTCGACCAGCACATGAAAATGCGCGTCGACGGCACCGATGCGATCCTCGCCCTGCTGACGTTCCAGTTGTGGTACGACACCTACCTGAAGCGCTGAGCCGCATCGCCGGGGCCTCGGCGACGGCCGGGCGCGGCGGCAACGGCGGCGGAGGTCAGGCCACGATTCGGGCGATAGCGGGGGGGCACGCAGCATGAGCGGCCCGTTGACCCGTACCCTGTTTCTGAGTCACGTCGACCCGGCGCATTTCGGCACCCGCGGCAGCGGCATTCAGCGGCGCTTCGAGCTGCTGCTCGACGGCCTGGCGCGGGTCAGCGAGCACATCGACTTCGTCATCATGGTCGCCGAGCGGGACCCGGCCACGCGCGCCGCCCGCGAGGCCGCGGCGGCCGATTTCCTTTCCGCCCGCGCAGGGCGCCCGGTCAGCGTCAGCCTCGTGCCACTGGCCGACGAGGAAGCCGATCGCGGCCCGTGGCAGCGCTACGTGCTCGCCGCCCGCTCGCTCGACACCCTGCCGGGCTACCGGGCATACGTCGGCCACGCGCAGCTCGAGGCCGTGGCAGCGGTACTGCGCCGGCACCGTTTCGACTGCCTGCTGGTACAGCGCCTGTGCTGTGCGGCGATCGCGTTACGCCTGCAGAAGCGCCTGGCGTTGCCCCCGGTGTTGTTGACGGGGTTCTCGATGTAGAGGGCGGGGCCCTCGTATTTGCCCAGCTTCACCGGGACCATGCGCATGAACGTCCGGTAGG
>JAUIFX010000263.1 GCA_030429865.1 Gammaproteobacteria bacterium
CGCCGCGCATGCGCTTGCGATCGATCCCAAGCGCATGCGCGGCGAGCTGGGCTGGCGGCGCCAGGCGCGCGACTGGCTGATGCTGGCGAACGGCATGCACATGCCGTTCGCCGACGACAGCTTCGACGCCGTGTTCTGCGGCTGCGTGTTCCCGCATCTCGGTGTCGTCGGCGACAGCTTCGTGGTGACCGAGCGTTACCGCGAAGACCGCCTCGCGATGGCGCGCGAGATGGTGCGCGTGGCGCGTCCGGGAGGGCACATCGTCACCAGCAGCCCGAACCGGCATTTCCCTTTCGACATCTTCCACGGCCGCGAGCCGGGCAGCTACCGCCCGCGGGTCAACTGGCCCGGCAGCCACTTCCTGCTCTCCGTCAACGACTACCGCACGATGTTGCGCGATGCGGGCTGCGACCGCGTCGCGGCCGAACCGGCCGACGGTTACTGGGGCTTCGTGCGCAGCAAGCACTCCCTGAAAGGCTTGCTGCTGGGCGCGCCGGTGCGCCTGTTGTTCTGGCTGACCTCGCTCGAGCCGATGCGTTTCCTGCGCGGCTCGGTACTCGCGCCCTGGTTGGTGGTGCACGCAACCAAGCCGGGTGCGTGAGGCCGCGCCGGCGTCGTCACTGAGGCGCGTGCCGCGGTGAGCGCTGCTCCGGCACGGCGCACGCTCGCCGATCTCGCGCTCGTCGTCGCCGCCAAGGTGCTCTCGGTCGCGGCGCTGTTTCTTTGCTCGGTGCTTGCCGCGCGGGAACTCGGCGCGGCTGCTTATGGCCATTTCGCGGCGGCGCTGTCGTTGTTGTTGCTGGTCGACGCGATGGCGGGCTCGCCGCTCGATCTCGCGGTGATCCGTTTCGGCACCCTGCATGCCGCGGAACCGGCACGCGTCGCGACGCTGCAGACTTTCCTGTTACGCGCGAAGCTCGTGTTCGCCGCCGTCGTGTTCGTACTCGCCTGGCCCAATGCCACGCGCCTGACGGGGCTGCTGTTGCCGGGCGCCGACAACGCGCTGTTCCTGCTTCTGCTGGCCTGCATCGGGGTACTGTTGTTGCTGCGCGGCTACGCGGTACAGCTGCAGGTCGCGCAGCGCTTCCGCCTGTATGCAGCTCTCGATGTCGCGCTCGCGCTGCTGCGGATCGGCGGCGTGCTGGCGGTCTGGTGGCTGGTCAGTGCTGCCGGTGCGTTCACCTACTTCGCGATCTACGCGACGGCCGCCTTCGTCGTGCTCGCGGTCGCCGCGCTGCGCATGCCGCAGGACCTGCTGCGCCGCCCGATGCCGGGGCGCGCGGATCTCCGCGCGCTGGGCGCCTACGTCGCCGGTACCGCCGGTATCGTCGTGCTCGGTACCGTGACCGGCCGTGCGGACGTGCCGCTGGTCTCGGCGGTGCTCGGCGCCGAGGCCACGGGCCATTACGGTGTGGGCACGCAGCTCGCCGCGGTCGGCACGATGCTCGCGACCTATGTCGGGATCGTCACCCAGCCGCGTGTGCTGGGCCTGGTGCGCGCGGGGCGCCTGGGCCGCGCGCTCATCCTCAACGCGCTAGGCGCGGGCCTGCTCGTGCTCTTGCTGGTGGTGGCCGGACCGACCCTGCTGCCGGTGCTCGTGCCTTGGTTGTTCGGTGACGGTTTCGCAGCGTCGATGCCGGTGGTCGAAATCCTGCTGTGGGGAACCTGCATCGATTTCCTGATCATGCCGTTCCTGCTGCCCTATGCGCTGCAGCTCGAAACCCGCAACTGTCTGCGTGGCGAGTCCGTCATCACCGTCGTTTACCTGCTCGGCATGCTGTGGGCGCTTGGCCAGGGCATCGTCGCGGTCGCCTGGCTGGTGACGGGCATACGTCTCACAAAATTGTGTTTCTATTCGTTACTTTATCTCTGCACGCATGGCGCGCACGCGTCCATCGGGCAACAATGACGCTGCAACCACGTCAGGGAAGAGTCCGTCCATGAATGTCATTGCCAGGTTCTTGCGCGCCGTCGGCGTCCGTGGTCTTGCCGTCGCGCTGGCGGTGCTGCCGCTGGGTTACACCGCGCCGGCTGCGGCAGCGCTCGTAGCCGCGGGTGATGTCGTGGCCGGCGAAGCCGGGCCCGACCGCCTGGAGCTGACGCTTTCGAGCGGCGCCGTGGCGCGTTTCGACGTCATGGAGTCGGGCCTCGTGCGCGTCCGTGTCGCGCCGTCCGGCGAGCTGTCGCCACGCCAGAGTCCCGCCGTCAGCCCCAGCGGTCTCGCGCCGCCGGGCGCCTTCGTCGTCGACATCGGCGATTTCTGGTACGTCGGGACTGCCGAATTGCACTTGTTCATCGAGAAGGCGCCGTTCCGGCTCATCGTGCTCGACAGCGCCTTCGAACTGGTCAGCTACGAAGCGGCCCCCGGGGTCATGTGGGACGATGAAACCGGGCTGGTGCTGACCCGGCGATTCGCCCTGCCGGGGGAACGTTACTTCGGGCTCGGCATGCGCGGCGGGCCGATCGAGCGCACCGGACGTGCGCTGGTGATGCGTAACTCGGACCAGGCGGGCTACGGCATCGACGCGCTCTACCAGAGCTACCCGTTCTTCTACACGCTCGGCAGCGGCGGCGCGCACGGCTTGTTTCTGGACAACCCGGCCTACCCGTTCTTCGACATGAACTCGACCGGTGAGGGCGTCGTGCTGTTCGGTGCCGAGCTCGGTGAGCTCGACTACTACGTCATCGGCGGTCCGACGACCCAGGATGTCGCCAATCGCTATGCGCGCCTGACGGGTTTCAACCAGCTGCCGCCGAAGTGGTCGCTGGGTTATCACCACTCGCGCTACGGCTGGCTCTCGGCCGAGGAGATCCGTGGTATCGCGGAGCGCCTGCGGGCGGACGACTTTCCTACCGACACCTTGTGGTTCGACATCGATTACATGGACAACCTGCAGAAGTTCACCTGGAACCCGGTGACCTTTCCTGCGCCTCAGCAGTTCATGGCCGAACTCGACGCGATGGGCTTCCGGCGCGTCTACATCGACGAGCCGTGCATCCGGACCGACGACCGCCTGTGGCCCTATCTCGATGCGCTCGGCTACTTCGTGGCCGACGGCGCGACCGGCGACAGCCTGGTCAACAACATCTGGTTCGGCGAGGTGAGCTGGTTCGATTTCTCCAACAGCACCGCGAGTGACTGGATGAGTCAGCAGATCGCGGTGTTCGTCCAGTCCGGCATCGACGGCCTGTGGAACGACCTCAACGAGCCGGCGAACAACTTCATGCCGGAAGCGCAGTTTGCCTTCGACGGCGATCCTCGCGGCGAAACCGAGGCGCGCAACCTCTACGCCGTGCTTGCCAACAAGGCCGCCTGGGAAGGCCAGCTGCTCGCGCGGCCCAACGTACGGCCGTGGAACTTCTCGCGCTCGGGTTACAGCGGCATCCAGCGATACGCGCATACGTGGAGTGGTGACGCCAACAGTGATTGGCCGACGCTGCGCATCAATCTCGAGATGAGCATCAGCATGGGCCTGTCCGGGCAGAACCAGTTCGGTCACGATACCGGTGGCTTCCTCGGCTCGCCGGATGCCGAGCTGTTCGTGCGCTGGCTGGAATTCTCGGCATTCACGCCGCTGTTCCGCAATCACGCGGTCAACACGG
>JAUIFX010000083.1 GCA_030429865.1 Gammaproteobacteria bacterium
TGATCTCGGTCGAACGCGGTATCGATCCGCGCGATTTCACGCTGGTTTCGTTCGGCGGTGCCGGCGGTCTCCACGTCTGCGCACTGGCCGAAGCGCTCGGCATGCGGCGCGCGCTGATCCCGGCCGCGGCCGGCGTGCTCTCGGCGCTCGGCATGGTCGTGGCGCGCCCCGGCCGGCGCCTCTCGCGCACCGTGCGTGCGCCGCTCGCGACGCTCGACGAGCCGGCCATCGCAGCGTACTTCGAGGCCATTGCCGCCCCCGGGATCGCCGCGCTAGAGCGCGAGGGGCATGCCGCGGCGGCGATCGAGCGCAGCCTCTCGGTCGATGTCTGCTACCGCGGCCAGTCGTTCGCGCTCAACCTGCCGTGGCACGATTGCGCGGCGCTCGAGGCGGCCTTCCATGCCGCGCACGAACAGCGCTACGGTCATCGCCTCGAACTGCCGCTCGAACTCGTCAACCTGCGCGTCGCGCTCGACGTCACGCGTGAGGCGCCCCGCTTCGCACCGCCACCGGTGGCGGCGGCGGCCACCGCCGCGCCGGGTGCGGGCGTGCCGGTGCTCGCGCGCGAGGCGCTCGCCGTGGACGCGCCGCTGCCCGGCCCCGCGGTGATCTACGATGACATCGCCACCACCCACGTCGATGCCGGCTGGATCGCGCAGCGCGATGCGGCCGGCAACCTGGCGCTGACACGGAACCCCGACCCGCGCGGCGTGTCTGAGTAAAGGGACCTGTGAACGAGTCGTGACCCGGCATTTCGCGCCCGCGCTGTCCGATTTCCGCGTCGCGACGCGTCGCAACAGCCGGCCATGACAGGCGCGCCGCGCCTTGAACTCGACCAGCGCGAACACGAACTGCTCGGCCCGGACTTGTTCGGAGGTTCCCAAAGGCGGCGGCGCCCGGCGTCACCGGCTCACGCATCGCCCGTCCGCGGGTTTCGCCTTCGCCCTCCATTAATCTTTACAATTGTCGGACGCTAACCGTTCCGATGGCGCCTACAGTGTGCGCCTGACATGCAAGCAGGGGGGAATTCATGCTGCACGGACTGATTGAGCTGCCCTGGTGGGGATACGTCCTCGTCGCGCTCGTCTACACCCATATCACCATCGTCGCGGTGACGATTTTTCTGCACCGCCACCAGGCCCACCGCGCGCTCGAGCTGCATCCCGTGGTGAGCCATTTCTTCCGCCTCTGGCTATGGCTGACCACCGGCATGAACACGCGCGAGTGGACCGCCGTGCACCGCAAGCATCACGCCGCGGTGGAGACCGAGGAAGACCCCCACAGCCCGCTCGTGCACGGCATCGACAAGGTCCTGTGGCAGGGCGCGGAGCTCTACCGCGCGAATTCGCGCAACCCGGAGATGCTCGCGCAGTACGGTTTCGGTACGCCGGACGACTGGCTCGAGCGCCACGTCTACGGCACCCACCCGAACATCGGCGTGACGCTGATGTTCGTCCTCAACATTCTCATGTACGGTCCCATCGGCATCACCATCGGCGCGGTCCAGATGATGTGGATCCCGTTCTTCGCGGCGGGCGTCATCAACGGCCTCGCGCACTGGCGCGGCTACCGCAACTTCGAAACCGCCGACTGCTCGACCAACATCAGCCCCTGGGGGATCCTGATCGGCGGTGAAGAGCTGCACAACAACCACCACGCTTTCGGCAGCTCGGCGAAATTCTCCGTCAAGCCCTGGGAATTCGACCTCGGCTGGCTCTACATCCGCATCCTCGAGACGTTCGGCCTGGCCACGGTACGCAAGCGTGCGCCGGCGCGCCCGGCGGTCGATCGCGCCAAGGCCGCGCCCGATCTCGAGACGCTCAAGGCGGTCGTCAGCAACCGCCTGCACATCATGGCCGACTACGGCCGCATGGTGGTCAAGCGCGTGCACCGCGACGAGCTGCGCAACGCGGCCGGTGACGTGCGCGGCAAGCTCAAGCCGCTGGGCCGGCTGCTGCTGCGCGACGATCAGCGCCTCAATGCCGACGAGCGGGGCGCGCTCGAGGAAGCGCTGAGCCTGTCGAACTCGCTCGAGGTGGTCTACAGCTTCCGCCAGCAGCTGCAGGCCATCTACGAGCAGCGCAGTGCGAGCCGCGAAAAGCTCCTCGCGCTGCTGCAGGACTGGTGCCAGCGTGCCGAGAAGACCGGTATCCAGGCGCTGCAGGATTTCTCGCAGACCCTGCGCGGTTACACGCTGCCGGCCACAGCCTGAGCGCGGGCGCGCGTTCGGGCATAAAAAAACCCCGCTCAGGCGGGGTTTTTTCCTGGTGCGATATGCCGCGCCGCAATGCCGGACCTACTTGATCTTCGCTTCCTTGTAGGTCACGTGCTGGCGCACGACCGGGTCGAACTTGCGCCGCTCGAGCTTCTCGGGATGGGTGCGCTTGTTCTTGGTCGTCGTATAGAAGTGGCCGGTTCCGGCACTCGAGACGAGCTTGATCTTCTCTTGCATGGGGCTGTCTCCTAGACTTTCTCACCGCGGCTGCGGAGATCTTTGAGCACCGCGTCGATGCCCTGCTTGTCGATGATGCGCAGGCCCTTGGTGCTCACGCGCAGGCGCACCCAGCGCTGCTCGCTGTCGACCCAGAAGCGGTGCGACTGCAGGTTGGGCAGGAAGCGGCGGCGCGTCTTGTTGTGCGCGTGCGACACGTTGTTGCCGGCGATGGGCCGCTTGCCGGTGACTTGGCATACCCGAGACATGGCGAAATCCTGCTGTTGGGCTGAAAAAGGCGCGCAATTCTAGCCGACTTCGGCGGCCGCGCCAATAGCGGCGCGCTGGCCGTCAGAGCAGCCCGCGCGCGGCCATCGAGACCGTCTCCCGCTCGCCGACCACGAGGTGGTCGAGCACGCGCACGTCGATGAGCCGCGCACACTCGACGATGCGGCGCGTGATGACGTTGTCGGCGCTGCTCGGCTCGGCCACCCCCGATGGATGGTTGTGGGCCAGGATCACGGCCGCGGCGTTGAGCTCGAGACAGCTCTGCACCACTTCGCGCGGATGCACCGTGGCGCTGTCGATGGAGCCGAAGAAGAGTTCGCGGAACGCGATCACGCGGTGCCGCGTATCGAGGTAGAGGCAGGCAAAGACCTCGCGCCGGTAGGCTTTCATGCGGGTCAGCAGGTACGCGCTGGCCGCGGCCGGATTCTCCAGAGGTCCGTCGCGTTCGAGGGTCGCATACAGATAGCGCCGCGACAGTTCGAGCGCGGCGTGCAGCGTGGCCCAGGCGACGGGGCCGAGCCCGCGCTCGCGGGTGAAGGCCGCCTGCGGGGCTTCGAGCAGCCCGCGCAGGCCACCGTGGCGGCCGATCAGCGCGCGCGCGAGCGCCACGGCATCGGCGCCGCGCGTGCCGCGCCGCAGCAGGACGGCGACGAGTTCGGCGTCGCTGAGGCTGCCCGCGCCGGCACGGCACAGTTTCTCGCGGGGCCGCTCGTGTGGCGGCCAGTCCTTGATCGTCATCGTGATCCCCTCCCTGGGAAGCGACGTCGCGCCGCCCAGTATACGGCTTCGCCGGCGGCACCGCTGCGATAGAATCCCGCCATTCCAATCGGAGTGCCGATGCATGCACTCACTTACCGCAAGACGGCTGCTACTCCTGGTCAGCGGCGGCATCGCCGCGTACAAGGCGCCGGACGTGGTGCGGCGCCTGCGTGACGCCGGCGCCGAGGTCCGCGTGGTGATGACGCCGGCGGCGACGCGCTTCGTCACGCCGTTGACCCTGCAGGCGGTGTCGGGCCACGACGTGCGCGTGGCACTGTTCGACAGCGCGGCGGAGGCCGCGATGGGGCACATCGAGCTCGCGCGCTGGTGCGAGGCGCTGCTCGTCGCGCCGGCCAGCGCGGATTTCATCGCGCGCCTGCGCGCCGGACTCGCCGACGATCTCGCGAGCGCCGTGTGCCTCGCGAGCGCGGCGCCGCTGCTGCTCGCCCCGGCCATGAACCAACAGATGTGGCAGCACCCGGCGACGCGCGAGAACCTCGCCACGCTGGTCGCCCGCGGCGCCACCGTGTGCGGTCCGGCCAGCGGTAGCCAGGCCTGCGGCGAGACCGGCCCGGGGCGCATGGTCGAGAGCGAGGCGATCGTCGCCGCCGCGGCAGCGCTGTTCGCACCCGGGACGCTGGCCGGCCTGCGCGTCGTGGTGACTGCCGGGCCCACGCGCGAAGCGCTCGACCCGGTGCGCTACATCAGCAACCACAGTTCGGGCAAGATGGGCTACGCGGTTGCCGCCGCGGCACGCGAGGCCGGCGCCGCGGTGACCCTGGTCAGCGGCCCGACGCGCCTCGCTGCACCGCCCGGGGTGACGCTGGTCGGGGTCGAATCGGCGACCGACATGTTCGCGGCCGTGAACGACGCGCTGGCCGCGTGCGACATCTTCATCGCGACTGCCGCGGTGGCCGACTACCGCCCGGCCAGCGCCAGCGACAGCAAGATCAAGCGCGACGGCGCGGCGCGCACGCTCGAACTCGTGCCCAACCCGGACATCCTCGCGAGCGTCGCGGCGCGCGATGATGCCCCGTTCACCGTCGGCTTCGCGGCCGAGACCAATGACGTCGAGGCGCACGCGCGCGACAAGCTCGCGCGCAAGGGCATCGACATGATCGCGGCCAACCACGTCGGCGGAGAACTCGGTTTCGACAGCGACGACAACGAGCTGACGGTGTTGTGGAACGACGGCCGCGCGCCGCTCGCGCGCGCCTCGAAGCCCGCGCTGGCGCGGCAGCTCGTCGACCTGGTGGCGACGCGTTACCGCGCCAGCCGCGGCACCGGCGGCGGCGCGTGATGCATTCCGCCGCCGCCAGCCTGTACACTTGCCGGGGCCCCGCGCAGCGGCGCGCGGCACGCGGGCGGACGCAGCGCAGATGAAAACAACCACCACCAACCCGGGCGGCGCGCGCGCGCGATTAGCCAACCTGCCGCGACAGCTGCTCGCCTTCGCGGTCCTCGCGGTGTTGTGTGCCGCCGGTGTCATGTTGTGGCTCGACCGCTCGGGTGGCGAGCCGGGCGCCAACGGCGGCAGGAACGCGACCTACGCGGCCGCCGCGGAGCACGTCGCCGCGCGCGTGGCAAGCGCGCTCGCACCCTACCGGCGCGCCGCCTCCGGCATCGCGGCCGACGAGCGCGTGCACGAGGCGCTGGCCGCGGGCGAGGCCGGCCGCCTCGCGGCGCTCGCCGCGGCGCTAGCGCCGGCGCTCGACGGCACGCTCGCGCTGCGGCTCCTGCCGGCAGGCGTGCGCGATGCCGAACTCGCCGCCACGCCGCCGCTGACCTATGCGTCGATTTCGCTGATGCGCGCGGCGCGCGAGGACGGCAAGGCACCGCGTATCGAAGCCCACCTGGCCGGCACCGACGACGAGCACCTCGTCGTCATTGCGCCGGTCGCCGCGAAGGTGACCGAGACGCCGGCTGCGCCGGTTGGTTTCGTGCACCTGTCTGTCGATCCCGAGATCGTGCGCGCCGCCCTGCGCGAGACCCCGCTGACGAATGCCTACGCCGAGATTCGCCAGGGTTCCAAGGTGCGCCTTGCGAGCAGCGGCACGGCGCCGCCCGCCGATGCGCCATCGTTCAGGGCCACGGTCGACGATACCGCCTTCACGGTCCGCGTTGCCGCGCCCGGGCGCGCCGCGCCGGCTGCCGACGACGCTTCCTTCGGGCTCACCGGTGCCCTGCTTGCGCTGGCTGCCGTGCTGCTCGGCGGCGGACTGCTCGCCTGGCGGCGGCGCGCGCCGGCGGCGACGGGCACTGCCGGCACGGCGGCGGATGTCGTCTACCAGGGCGCGATACGCAACATCCTCGATGGCGCGCATCCCGGTCTCGAACAACTCCTGCCGCGGGCCCGCGTCGCGGCCGCGGCCGGCGTTGCGCCGCCCGATCTGCCCCGCGCCCAGGGCGAAGACGTCACCCGCTTCGACCACGGCCCGGCCGGCGACGAGGATCCCACGGTGCCAGGCCACTCGTCTGCGCCACCGCCGCCGCCGCCGGAGGAAGGGATCATCGTGACCGAGACGATGCCCGTCGAACCCGTGCCGTCGTCGGTCTTCCGTAGTTACGACATCCGCGGCATCGTCGACGAGACCCTGACCGAGGACGGCGTCTACCAGATCGGCCGCGCGCTCGCCGCCGAGGCCGAGTCACGCGGGCAGAAGACGGTCGTCGTGGCGCGCGACGGACGCCACTCCAGCGAACCTTTCATGCAGGCACTGTGCAAGGGCCTGCTCGAATCGGGCCGCGACGTGCTCGACATCGGCCTCGCGCCGACGCCCGTGCTCTATTTCGCCACGCATCATCTCGATGCGCGCAGCGGCGTGATGATCACCGGCAGTCACAACCCGGCGAGCTACAACGGCCTGAAGATCGTGCTCGACGGCGAGACCCTGTCCGGCGAGGCGATCCAGGCCATCCGGCGCCGCGTCGAAGAGCAGGATTTCGTCGACGGTACCGGCTCACTGCAATCGACCGACATCCTCGCCGAGTACATTCGCCGCATCAGCGAAGAGATCCCGGTCACGCTCGGTAACGCGCTCCGCGTCGTGGTCGATTGCGGCAACGGCGTGCCCGGGACGGTCGCGCCCGACGTGTTGCGTGCGATAGGCCACGACGTGGTGGAACTGTTCTGCGACGTCGATGGCGATTTCCCCAACCACCACCCCGATCCCTCGCAGCCGGAGAACCTGCAGGCCCTGATCGACGCGGTGCAGGACGAGGGCGCCGACCTCGGTCTCGCTTTCGACGGCGACGGCGACCGCCTCGGCGTGGTCGACGCCGAGGGCAACGTCATCTGGCCTGACCGTCAGTTGATCCTCTTCTCGCGCGACATCCTCTCGCGCAACCCGGGCGCGAAGATCATCTTCGACGTGAAGTGCTCGCGCCTGCTCGCGGCCGATATCACCGAGCACGGCGGCGAGCCGATCATGTCGCGGACAGGGCATTCGCTGATCAAGGCGCGCATGCAGGAAACCGGCGCGCTGCTTGCCGGCGAGATGAGCGGCCACATCTTCTTCAAGGAGCGTTGGTACGGCTTCGACGACGCGATCTACTCGGCGGCGCGGCTGCTCGAGATCATCGTCAACAGCGAGCAGTCGCCGGCCGACCTGTTCGCCGCGCTGCCCGGCGGGGTGGCGACCCCCGAGTTGCATCTCGACATGCCCGAGGAGATGCACGCCGAGTTCATGGCCGCGATCATGGCGGCCGCACAGTTCCCCGAGGCCGAGATCACGACCATCGACGGCCTGCGCGTGGACTTCGCCGACTCCTGGGGCCTGATCCGGCCGTCGAACACCACGCCCTGCCTCGTGCTGCGTTTCGAAGGCGACGACGAGGCCGCGCTCGAAGGCGTCAAGGAACGCTTCCGCGCACTCATTGCGGGCATCGACGATTCCCTGACCCTGCCGTTCTGAGCCACGCCGCGACGCCCGCAAGCGCCTGCCGTTGCCGCAGATCCACCGAACGAATCCGACAGCGAGCCGACCCATGTCCGTAGAACCCACCGCAGCGTCCAGCGTCGCACACGTCCTGACCGCCGCACTGCCCTACATCCAGCGCTACCAGGGCAAGACGATCGTCATCAAGTACGGCGGCAACGCCATGACCGACGAGCGCCTCAAGGCCAGTTTCGCGCGCGACGTGGTGCTGATGAAGGCCGTCGGCATACGTCCCATCGTGGTCCACGGCGGCGGCCCGCAGATCGGTCAGCTGCTCGAACGTATCGGCAAGGAGTCGCGGTTCGTCGAAGGCATGCGCGTGACCGATGCCGAGACCATGGACGTCGTGGAGATGGTTCTCGGCGGGCTGGTCAACAAGGAGATCGTCAACCTGATCAATGCCAACGGCGGGCGCGCAATCGGGCTGACCGGCAAGGACGGTCCGCTGATCCTGGCGCGCAAGCTTACGCTTTCGCCGCGCGATCCGGCCGCGACGGCGCCCGAGATCATCGATCTCGGCCACGTCGGCGAAGTCGCCAAGGTCAACCGCCAGGTGCTCGATTTCTTCGGCAACGGAGATTTCGTGCCCGTGATCGCGCCGATCGGCGTCGGCGAGGACGGCGCCTCCTACAACATCAACGCCGATCTCGTGGCCGGCAAGATCGCCGAGGTCATGCAGGCCGAGAAGCTCATGTTGCTGACCAACACGCCCGGGCTGCTCAGCCAGCAGGGCGAGCTGCTCACCGGCATCACGCCCAAGCGCGTGCGCGAGCTGATCGCCGACGGCACCATCCATGGCGGCATGCTGCCCAAGATCGGCAGCGCACTCGATGCGGTCGACAACGGCGTACGGCGCGCGCACATCATTGACGGCCGCGTCGAGCACGCCGTGCTGCTCGAATTGTTCACCGACGAAGGCGTCGGCACGCTGATCGAGTAATGCCGCGCAACAACCGACGCCAGCAGATCCTGGAAGTTCTCGCGCGCGAGCTCGAGAGCAAGCCGGGGTCGCGCATCACGACCGCCGCCCTGGCCGGTGCCGTGGGTGTCTCGGAAGCGGCGCTGTACCGGCACTTCGCCAGCAAGGCGCAGATGTTCGAGGCGCTCATCGAGTTCGCCGAGGACACCGTGTTCTCGTTGTTCAACCAGGTCATGGACGAGCAGAAGGACGCGCGCGTCCGCTGTCTTCACCTGAGCACGGTGCTGCTGCGCTTCGCCGAGCGCAATCCCGGCATCGCGCGCCTGCTCACGGGTGACGTGCTGACCGGCGAGCACGAGCGCCTGCGCGCGCGCGCGGCGCAGTTCTTCGCGCGCGTCGAAACGCAGTTCCGCCAGGTGCTGCGCGAGCGCAACCTGAGCGAGAACGGTATCGCCGACAGCGCCCAGGTGCAGCAGGCCTCGCGCCTGTTGCTGTGCGTGGTTTCCGGGCGCATCGGTCAGTTCGTGCGCAGCGAGTTCAAGGACGCGCCCGCGCACGACTGGGACGCACAGTGGCGCCTGCTGTGCGAGGGCCTGTTCGCGCCCTGAGCTCGCCGCGCCGACGGCCGGTGCCGGCCCGCGCGCCGGTCAGCGCGTGGCCTTGAGTTCGCGGAAGCGTTCGATGTCGGCCGCGAAGCGCGCGCGGATGTCTTCCTGCTCGGCGCGCTTGTCGGCGATGAAGGCTTCGTTCTCCTCGATCTGGGCGCGCACGCTGTTGATGTTCTCGACCATGTCCTCGGACGGCTTCTTGCCCTGCCGCTCCATGTCCGCGGCGCGATCGACCATCTTGTCGAGATTCGACCGGAGCTTCTCGATGTGGCTTTCGACGAGGCGGATCTGCGAATCGAGATGGGCGATCTGACCGTCCCGCGTGAGCACGAGATCGTCCTCCGAGGCGAAGGTATCGAGCAGCACGCGGTCGGCCTGGCGCCGCTTCATGTCCTCCTGCGCGCGTTCACGCTCGGCCGCTGCCGCCGCGCGTTCGGCTTCGAGTTCCTCGAGGGTCTTGGCCGCTTCCCGCTTGTCGGTGGTGAGCCCGCGCTTGTTCAGGGTCTCGTGGCCTTTCTGCGCGAACTCGGGTGGGACGGCGTTACCGCACTCGCGCACGCCCTCGTGGTTGGTCCAGCACTTGATGGCCGCGCCGGCCGGCGGGGCACCCGCCAGCAGGAGCGCTCCGGCCATCATGAACATCGTCAGACGGAGCTTATGCTGCTTGGTCATAGATCACCTGTGTGGTCGCGCCCCGGGGGCTTCCTGCCGGCGGCCCGCTTCCAGCGGGCCTGCAAAATACTAAACGAGAGTGAACTGCCGCTGAATGCGTCATTCTCCGCGGCGGCGCTTCATACGCCGTAGTTCCTGCGGTAGTCGGCAATCGCGGCGAGATCTTCAGCGTGACCGCCGCGTTCCTCGAGCCAGGTGACTAGGTCGGCCAGCGTGACGATGCTGCCGACGGGCATGCCGTGGGTGTGCTCGACCTCCTGCGCCGCCGAGCGCTCGCCGCTGCCGCGTTCCTGGCGATCGAGCGAGATCATCACGCCCGCGGCCTGTGCGCCGGCGGCCTCGATGAGCCGCATCGATTCGTTGACCGAGGTGCCGGCGGAGATGACGTCATCGACGATCAACACGCGCCCCCGGAGCGGCGCGCCGAGGGTGGTGCCGCCCTCGCCATGGTCCTTCGCTTCCTTGCGATTGAAGCAGAACGGCACGTCGCGCCCGTGGTCGCGCGACAAGGAAATGGCGATGGCGGCGCCCAGCGGAATGCCCTTGTAGGCCGGACCGAAGAGCACGTCGAACTCGGGCGCGCCGCTGACGATGGCGGCCGCGTAGGCGCGCCCGAGGCGGTCGAGCGCGGCGCCGCTGTCGAAGTTGCCGGTATTGAAGAAATAAGGGCTCTGGCGGCCCGACTTGAGCGTGAAGCTGCCGAACTTGAGCGCACCGCGGGCGACGGCGAAGTCGATGAACTCGCGTTGGTAATCGTGCATGACGGGGTCTCTGCGAATCTGGTCGGCGGGGCAGGTATGATAGCCGCCGTTCGACGCCCGCGCACCGCGGCCCGCGTCGCGCGCCGTCCGTCCACGTGGTCCAGCCGAGCACCCCCATGCGCATCATCTCGCTCAATCTCAACGGTATCCGCTCCGCCCATTCGAAGGGTTTCTACCAGTGGCTCTCGCGCCAGCGCGCCGATGTCGTCTGCCTGCAGGAGACCAAGGCCCAGGTCGACCAGCTCGTCGACGAGATCCGCTCGCCCGGGCGCTGGCACACCTATTTCCACGATGCGGAAAAGAAGGGCTACAGCGGCGTCGCCCTGTTCTCGCGCGTCGAGCCGGACGAGGTCACCTACGGCCTCGGCTTCGACGATTTCGATCGCGAAGGGCGTTACGTGCAGGCCGATTTCGGCGGACTCTCCGTCTCCTCGCTGTACCTGCCCTCGGGATCGTCGAGCGAGGAGCGTCAGCAGATGAAGTTCCGTTTCCTCGATCTCTTCATGCCCTGGCTCGAAGCGCGCCGTGCGAACGGCCGCGAGTACGTGCTGTGCGGCGACTGGAACATCGCCCACAAGCAGATAGACCTGAAGAACTGGCGTTCCAACCAGAAGAACTCGGGTTTCCTGCCCGAGGAACGGGCGTGGCTCGACCGCCTGTTCGACGACGTCGGCTGGGTCGACGCCTTCCGCCTCGTCAACCAGGAGCCGGAGCAGTACACCTGGTGGTCGAACCGCGGCCAGGCCTGGGCGAAGAACGTGGGCTGGCGTATCGACTACCAGATCGTCACCCCCGGCCTCGCGCCGCGCGTGCGCAAGGCCGCGATCTACACCGCTGCGCGTTTCTCCGACCACGCACCGCTCATCATGGACTACGAAGGCGAGCTGGCCGAGTTCTGAACCCCGTTCCAACTGGCTAAAACTTGAGCAAAAGTGTCAGACACTTTTGCTCGAGCCTTGCTCGCTCCGGAGTCGGTCAGGTGGCTCGTCAGCGGCGCCGGCGGATGCGGTAGATGGCGATCTCGGCGAGCAGGTTGGGCAGCAGCTGCATGCCGATCACGGCGCGGTGCTGGGAATCGACGATGGCGCGTTCGATCACGGCGATGTCACGGCTCGCGCAGAGATCCTCGAAGTCGTCGAGCGTGCACATGTGGATGTTGGGCGTGTCGTACCAGGTCTGCGGCAGGTGCCGGGTGACCGGCATGCGGCCGCGCGCAAACTGCAGGCGGCATTTCCAGTGGCCCATGTTGGGGAAGGTGACGATGCCTTCGCGGCCGATGCGCAGGATCTCGTCGAGCAGCAGGTGCGGGAAGCGCATCGCCTGCACGGTCTGCGTCATCACGACGTAATCGAACGAGTCCTCGTCGAACTCCGACAGGCCCTGGTCGAGGTTGGCCTGGATCACGTTCACGCCACGCTCGATGCAGGCGACGATGTTGTCCGGGTCGATCTCGATGCCATAGCCGCTGACGCCCTTGTCGCGTTGCAGCTCGGCGAGAAACGCGCCGTCGCCGCAGCCGAGATCGAGCACGCGCGCGCCGTCCGCTATCCAGTCGGCGATGAGCCGGTGTTCCGGGCGCAGCACGGCGGGGTTCATGCCTGCACCTCGATGCGCCGGAAGTAGCTCGCGAGCACCTTGTGGTACTGCGGGATGGGCAGCAGGAAGGAGTCGTGGCCGAGATCGGACTCGATGTCGACGTAGCTCACGTCGTGGTCGCAGTCGAGCAGCGCGCGCACGATCTCGCGCGAACGCGCCGGCGAGAAGCGCCAGTCGCTGGAAAAGGAGATCACGAGGAAGCGCGCCTGGCAGCCACCGACGGCCCGCGTGAGGTCGCCGTCGTGGGCCTGGGCCGGATCGAAGTAGTCGAGCGATTTCGTCATCAGCAGGTAGGTGTTGGCGTCGAAACGGCCGACGAAACTCTCGCCCTGGTAGCGCAGGTAGGATTCGATCTCGAACTCGACGCCGAAGCCGAAGTTGATTTTGCCGGCGCGCAGTTCGCGTCCGAACTTCGTATGCAGCACGTCGTCGGAAAGGTAGGTGATGTGGCCGACCATGCGTGCGAGCTTGAGGCCGTGCTCGGGGATCACGTCGTGCTCGTAGTAATGCCCGTCGTGGAAATTCGGGTCGGAGCGGATGGCCTGGCGCGCGATCTCGTTGAAGGCGATGTTCTGCGTCGACAGGCGCGGCGCCGCCGCGATAACGACGGCGTGACGCAGGCGCGCCGGGAAGTCGATCGCCCACTGCAGTACCTGCATGCCGCCGAGGCTGCCGCCGATGACGGCTGCCCAGGTCTCGATGCCGAGCCGGTCGGCGAGCCGCGCCTGGCTCTCGACCCAGTCGCGCACGGTGACGATGGGGAAGTCCGGACCGTAGCGCTTGCCGGTGCCCGGGCGTACCGCGAGCGGGCCGGTGGAGCCGCCGCAGCCGCCGAGGTTGTTCGGGCAGACAACGAAGAACCGCTCGGTGTCGATGGGTTTTCCCGGGCCGATGCAGTTGTCCCACCAGCCGGGCTTGCGGTCGTCCGGGCTGTGGTAGCCGGCCGCATGGTGGTCGCCCGAGAGCGCGTGGCACACGAGCACCGCGTTGTCGCGCGCCGCGTTCAGCGTACCGTAGGTCTCGAAGCAGATGTCGTAGGCATCCAGGGTGACCCCGCAATCGAGCTCGATGGCCTGCTCGAAATGTTCGATACGTGGCGTGACCAGGCCGACGCTGGATTCGGAATTGGGCTCGGTCATGGACGCTGTGCTTGCCGGGTTGCGCGGAGAGCGGGCGGATGTGCGGGGAAGCGCAGTTTATACCGGATGCACGGGTCCCGCAGAACGCCGCGGCGTAGGCCCGTGGTGCCGCTGCTCGCGTCGCCGCGCGGCGACCCGCCGCCGCGGCCCTGCGTCAGCCATGGGCCGGCGTGCCGCCGAGTTCACGGAACCAGGCCGGCATGCGGCGCGGCGACGCGATGCGCAGGCGCTTGCCGCGCGCATGTGCGCCGTGTTCGAGGAGGACCCGGCGCCGCGGCACGCCGAACGCCTCGGCGAGGTAGTCGAGCAGCGCGTTGTTGGCCTTGTCGTCACGCGCCGGCGCCGGCACCGCGATACGCACGGTGTCACCGTGCAGGCCATCGACGCCGGCGTGGCGCGCATTCGGTTTGATCCTGGCACTGAGCACCAGGTCGCCGCCGTCCCAGCGGTACCAGCTCACGCCCTCAGAGCAGGGCGGCGCCGGCGTCGCGCAGCGGCGCGACGAGCAGGATCTGGGCGAGCTGCAGGCCGATCAGCACGATCAGCGGCGACAGGTCGAGCGGGCCGAGCGGCGGGATGGCGCGGCGCGCCGGACCGAGCAGCGGCTCGGTCAGCGAGTGCACCACGCTGGTCAGCGGGTTGTAGGTTCCCGGCGCCACCCAGCTCAGCACGACCTGGACGATGATCGCGCCGACGAAGGTCCACAACGTCTTGCCCAGCAGCTCGGCGATGGCGATCACGAGCAGCCCGGCGACGCCCGGCTCGAGGCCGAGGACGAGGGCGACGAGGAAGGTGTTGAGCATCTGCAGCGCCACCAGCAGCACGATCGAGGCGGTGTCGAGGCCGCCGAGGGAAGGAATGTAGCGGCGCAGCTGGCGCAGCGGCGGGTTGGTCACGGTGACGATGGCCTGGCACAGCGGGTTGTAGAAGTCCGCCCGCACGAGCTGGAACAGGAAGCGCAGCAGCACGGCGAAGATGTACAGGCCGAAGACGACGTCGATGAGGAAGACGCCGGCGTTGGAGAAGTAGCCGCCCGAAGCCATCATGGCGAAATCTGCGCGGCGAGTTCGACGGAGCGATCGCGCGCCGCGGTCAGCGCGCGCCGCACGGCGCCGGCCAGGTCGTCATCGGCGAAGCTCGCCAGCGCGCGCTCGGTGGTGCCGCCTGGCGACGTCACCTGGCGGCGCAGCTCGGCCGGGGTCTGGTCGGACTGCTGCGCGAGCTCGGTCGCGCCGCGCGCCGTGGCGAGGGCGAGGTCGCGTGCGAGCGCGCCCGGCAGGCCGAGTTCCACCGCGGCCGCCTCCATCAGTTCGATGAACAGGAAATAATAGGCCGGGCCGCTGCCCGAGAGCGCCGTCACGGCGTCCATCTGTGCCTCGTCGTCGAGCCACACGCTCGCGCCGACGGCATCGAGCAGCGCCGCGGCGCGGGCGCGCTGGGCGGCGTCGGCGTGGGTGTTGGCAATCAATGCGCTGGCGCCGCGCCCGATCAGTGCCGGCGTGTTCGGCATCGCGCGCACGATCGCGCGCGCTTCGCCGAGCCAGGCCGCGAGGTGGCCGAGCGTGATGCCGGCAGCGATGGAGACGACGAGGGCGTCGACCGGCACCGCCGCGGCGAGTGCCCGCGCGACGGCGCCGAGCTGCTGCGGTTTGACGGCGAGGACGACGACGTCGGCGTTGCGCACCGCGTCAAGATTGTCGGCGGTCGTGGTCACGCCGAAGCGCTCGCCGCACGCGGCGCGCGCGCCGGCCTCGCTGTCCGCGACCGTGATCGTGCTGGCCGGTTGGCCGGCGGCGAGGAGGCCGCCGATCAGCGCGCGCCCCATGTTGCCACCACCGATGAAGGCGTAGTGTGCTTGCATGCTCGCTTGCGGCTGGAAAGGGCGCGCAATCTTAGCACGCGGCCCGCGCCAGGCCGATCGTCAATCGGGCCGTGGCCCGAACACTGCCGTGCCGATGCGGACCAGCGTGGCGCCCTCGGCGATCGCCGCCTCGAAGTCGTCGCTGGTGCCCATCGACAGCGTGTCCAGCGGCACCGCGCTGGCCGAAGCGAGTTCCGCCAGCGCGGCGAAAGCGCGCCGCTGGGCGGCGAAGTCGTCGACCGGCGCGGGCAGCGACATGAGGCCGCGCAGGCGCAGCCGCGGCAGCGCGGCGATGGTCTCGAGCAGCGCCGGCAGTGCGGCGGGCGCGATGCCGTGCTTGCTCGCCTCGCCGCTGATGTTGACCTCGACCAGGACGTTCAGCGGTGCCCGGTCGTCCGGGCGCTGCTCGTTCAGGCGGCGCGCGATCTTCTCGCGATCGATGGTGTGCACCCAGTCGAAGTGCGCGGCGATGTCGGCCGTCTTGTTGCTCTGGATGGCGCCGATGAAATGCCACTCGAGGTCGAGATCGCCCAGTTCGTCCTGCTTGGCCAGCGCTTCCTGCAGGTAGTTCTCGCCGAAGCGCCGCTGGCCGGCGGCATGGGCGGCGCGGATCGCACCGGCCGGATGGCGCTTGCTGACGGCAACGAGGCCGACGTCGCCGGGCCTGCGGCCATGACGCCTGGCCGCCTCCTCGATCGCCGCGAGGACGCTGGCGAGACGCGTCGCGATGTCGCCGTCGGGCAGTGCGCCGGCGTTCATGGTTCGAGCCCTGCGTGTGCCCGCCGGTGGCAGCTGCGGCCGCTCGCTTCGTGGTATGTACTCATGGTTCTTGCTAAAGTTCTGCGCGTCATTCGAGGCTATTGTCACAGGCGGTTCATGGCAAGCGCCCGCCACCCGGTGCGCCGCGGCCCGGCCTGAGCAGCGGCACCGTATCGGCTCGCGGTCCGGGCGCGCGCACCGTCGCAAGTTTCTGTCTGTCTTGAGGATGCCTTATGGATATCGGTGAGCTTCTCGCGTTCGGCGTCAAGAACCGCGCGTCAGACCTTCATCTCTCCGCCGGTCTGCCGCCGATGATTCGCGTCGACGGCGACGTGCGCCGAATCAACGTGCCGGCGTTGGATCACACCACCGTGCACGACCTCGTCTACGACATCATGAACGACAAGCAGCAGAAGGACTTCGAGGAGTTCCTCGAGTGCGACTTCTCGTTCGAGATCCCGGGGCTGGCCCGCTTCCGCGTCAACGCGTTCAACCAGAATCGCGGCGCCGGCGCGGTGTTCCGTACGATTCCTTCCGAGATCCTCAGCCTCGAGGACCTCAAGGCGCCCTCGATTTTCAAGGAAATCTCCGATCTTCCGCGCGGCGTGGTACTCGTCACCGGTCCGACCGGCTCGGGCAAGTCGACCACGCTGGCGGCGATGATCAATCACAAGAACGAGTCCGAGTACGGGCACATCCTCACCATCGAGGACCCGATCGAGTTCGTTCACCAGTCGAAGAAGTGCCTGATCAACCAGCGCGAAGTACACCGCGATACGCTCGGCTTCAACGAAGCGCTGCGCTCGGCGCTGCGCGAAGACCCCGACACCATCCTGGTCGGCGAAATGCGCGACCTCGAGACCATCCGGCTCGCGTTGTCCGCCGCCGAGACCGGCCATCTCGTGTTCGGCACCCTGCACACCAGCTCCGCGGCCAAGACCATCGACCGTATCGTCGACGTCTTCCCGGCCGAGGAGAAAGACATGGTGCGCGCGATGCTGTCGGAATCGCTGCGCGCGGTCATCTCGCAGACGCTGCTCAAGCGCAACGGCGGCGGGCGGGTTGCGGCCCACGAGATCATGATGGGCACGCCGGCCATCCGTAACCTGATCCGCGAAAACAAGATCGCGCAGATGTACTCGGCCATCCAGACCGGCCAGCAGTTCGGCATGCAGACCCTGGACCAGTGCCTCAAGGGCCTGGTCGAGAAGAACATCGTCTCGCGCCAGGAAGCGCGTCTAAAAGCGGCCAACAAGGACGCTTTCTGAGGCCGGCCGCGCGACGCGCGAGCAGCACGGCGCGCGCCCGCGGCGGCGCCGACACCCACCCCGGAGGTGCAACATGGAACGCGATCAAGCCATCAAGTACATGCGCGATCTGCTCACGCTGATGATCGAGAAGAAGGCCTCGGACCTGTTCATCACGCGCGATTTTCCGCCGGCGATGAAGATTGACGGCAAGGTCACCCCGGTCTCCAAGACGCGGCTGTCCGGCGACAATACCAAGGCGCTCACCTACGCCGTCATGAACGATCGGCAAATCAAGGAGTACGAAGCGACCAAGGAGTGCAACTTCGCCATCGCGCCGACCGGCATCGGCCGCTTCCGGGCCAATGCTTTCATCCAGCAGGGCGCCTGCGGCATGGTGCTGCGCACCATCGAGACCGAGGTGCCGAATCTCGACAAGCTCGGCCTGCCGCCCGTGATGAAGGACATCATCATGACCAAGCGCGGCCTGGTGATCATGGTCGGCGGTACGGGATCGGGCAAATCGACCTCGCTTGCGGCGATGATCGACCACCGCAATGCGAACTCCTACGGTCACATCATCACCATCGAGGACCCGATCGAGTACGTTCACCCGCACAAGAACTGCATCATCATGCAGCGCGAGGTCGGCGTTGACACCGACGATTGGGACATCGCGCTGAAGAACACCCTGCGCCAGGCGCCGGACGTGATCCTGCTCGGCGAGATCCGCGACCGCGAGACGATGGAGTTCGGCATCGCGTTCGCCGAGACGGGCCATCTCGCCGTCGCCACGCTGCATGCCAACAGTTCCAACCAGGCGCTCGACCGCATCATCAACTTCTTCCCCGAAGAGCGGCGCCAGCAGCTGCTGATGGACCTCTCGCTCAACCTGCGCGCGGTCATCTCGCAACGCCTGCTCAAGAAGTCCGATGGCAAGGGGCGTGTCGCGGCCATCGAGATCCTGATGAACTCGCCGCTCGTTTCCGATCTCATCTACAAGGGCGAGGTCCACATGATCAAGGAGATCATGTCGAAGTCGAACGAGATGGGCATGAAGACTTTCGACCAGGCCCTGTTCGATCTCTACGAGGCCGACCTCATCACGCTCGACGACGCGCTGCGTAACGCCGATTCGCAAAACGAGCTGCGCCTGCGCATCAAGCTCGAAGGCAAGGCAGCCAAGGGGCGCAACATGCTCGCCGAGGAAGGCGGCCTGTCGCTCGAGGTCACCGAAGAGGAGAGCGGCATCCTGCGCTGAGCGCGGGAACTGCCGCGCGGCGAGACATCCACAGGAGCACGCATGGACATTACCCCGTATCTGCAGCTGCTGCGCGACAAGCAAGGCTCGGATCTCTTCTTCACCGTGGGCTCGCCGGTCAAGGTCAAGATCGAGGGCACGATGAACTCCGTCGGCAAGACGCAGCTCAGCGGCGAGGTGGTGCGCGCGGCTGCCTACGGCATCATGAACGAGAAGCAGATCGCCACGTTCGAGGAGACGATGGAGTGTGATTTCGCCATCGCGTTGCCGGACATGTCGGCGCGTTTCCGCGTGAACGTGTTCCGCCAGCGCGGCGAGGTGGCGATGGTGCTGCGCCGCATTCCGGCCGAGATCCCGACTATCGAGGAACTCGGCCTGCCCGAGATCCTCGGCGAACTCATCATGCACAAGCGCGGCCTCATGCTCATGGTCGGCGCGACCGGTTCGGGCAAGTCGACCACGCTCGCGGCCATGGTCAACGAGCGCAACCAGCAGATGAGCGGGCACATCCTCACCATCGAGGACCCGGTCGAGTTCTCGCACCCGAACCTGAAGTCGATCGTCAACCAGCGCGAAATCGGCGTCGACACGCTGTCCTACCGCGCGGCGCTGCGTTCGTCTCTGCGCGAGGCGCCGGACGTCATCTTCATCGGCGAGGTGCGCGACCGCGAGACCATGGAAGCCGCGCTCGAGCTGTGCAACACCGGCCATCTCGCGATCTCGACCTTGCACGCCAACAACGCCAACCAGGCCATGGAGCGCGTCATCAACCTGTTCCCGCAGGCGTTGCACAAGCAGCTCCTGATGGATCTGTCGGTCAACCTGCGCGCAGTCATCTCGCAGCGCCTGGTCAAGGGCATGGACGGCCGGCGCGTTGCTGCCATCGAGATCCTGATCAATACCCCGCACATTGCCGACCTGATCCTCAAGGGCGAACTGCACGACCTCAAGGAAGCGATGGAAGGCAGTGGCACGCGCGGCATGCAGACCTTCGACATGGCGCTGCACGCGCTGTTTCGCGAAGAGCGCATCTCGCTCGAAGAGGCGCTCTCGAACGCCGATTCACGCACCAACCTCGAAGCGAAGATCAACTTCGGCTGAGGCCTTCGCCAGCCTGCGGAGTTGATCCCGCTCGGGGCGTGCCGGACGCCGCCGGGGCATACTGTTGCGGCCGGTGAGGCAGAGCGTGGGTGCCACCAGCGTTCGCCCTGCCGCCCGATGCGTCCAGCGGAGTATCCTCGTCATGCGCCTGACCGCCTGTCTCTTTCTCGCCGCCGTCGCGACCGCGGCCCCGGCCGCGTCCGCCAGCGATGGCGCGGCGCTGTACGACGCGCATTGCGCGCGCTGCCACCTGTCGGACACCCGGCCTCCGCTCGCGCCCCCGGCCGCGGCCGTGCAGGCGCGCTACCGTGCGGCCTACCCGGTGCGCGAGGACTTCGTCGCCGCGGTCACGGACTGGATCCGGGCGCCGGACGCGGCGCGGGCGCTGATGGCACACGCCGTCGAGCATCACGGCCTGATGCCGGCCTTGGAACTCGCGCCCGGGCAGGGCGAACGCATCGCGGCCTACCTCTACGAAGCGCGTTTCGAACACCCTGCTCACCGAGGTGGGCAGGCTGACGGCCACGGCCACGGTGACGGCAGCGGCGGCGGCCAGGGCGGCTGCAAGGGGCAGGGCGGTGGTCACGGCCACGGTGG
>JAUIFX010000264.1 GCA_030429865.1 Gammaproteobacteria bacterium
GTCATGGCCGATACCGATGATCTCGACGACGTTACCGGCATCGTCGAAACGGTTGGCCGAAGTCCACGACAAGACCCTTTCCGCGCCGGACGGCGCGCGAATGCGCATCTCGAAGCCGCGGACCCCGCCGTGCCGGGTGAATGCTGCAAGGAGTTGTTCGACCTGCGCGTAGAGCTGCCCGGGGAACATCGCATGCCACAGGTTGTGGCCGAGCAGCTCGCGGCTGGGGCGTTCGAGCATGCGGCAGCCGGCCTCGTTGATGGCGCGCGTCGTGCCGTCGGGGGCGACGGCGAAGATGAAGGCCGGTGAGTTGGCGACGACATGGTCGGTGTACTCGGCGAGGCGCATGCGTTCGGAGATCTGCTCGCTGAGCGCCGTCTGGTGGCTCATCAGCGCCGTGATGTCCTGCACGGTGCCGATCGAGCGGACAGGCTGGCCGTCGGCATCGTACTCGGTGCGGCAGTGGCCGTGCACGCTCTTGAGCGCGCCGTCCAGGGTGTAGATCCGGTAGACGATGTCGTAGTCGGTGTGGTTGGTGACCGACTCGCGGTAGGCACTGTCGACCCGGCTGCGGTCGTCCTCGTGCACGCGGGCAAGAAACGCCGGGTAAGAGCTTGCCGTACCGCTGTCGCCCAGCCCCAGCATGGCGCGGGCCTCGTCCGACCACCACAACCGCTCGCCCACGATGTCGAGTTCCCAGCTGCCCAGGTGGGCGGCACGTTGTGCCTCGGCGAGCCGGGCCTCGGTGCGGATCAGGGCCTGCGCGTGTTCCTGCGCAACGGTGACATCGACGCCGAGTCCGACGATCTCGAGCAGCCGGCCGGCAGCGTCGTAACGATTGAGCGAACTCCAGGCGATCACGCGGCGGCTGCCGTCACGCGTGGCCAGCGTCATGGGGTAGTCGCGGACCTCGGATCGATGTTCGAGGTCGGCGAGCAGGGCATCGACCTGGTGGGCGAGTTCGCCCGGGTAGAGCAGCTTCCAGTAGTTCGCGGCGAAAAGCTCATCACGCGAATAGCCGGTGATGCGGCAGCCGGCCTCGTTGACCGCAATGACCCGCCCGTCCGGCGCGATGCTGATCAGGAACAACGGTCCTTCGGCGAGCACGTGCGCCGCCAGCTCCGTCCACCAGTTCCCGTCGGTGCAAGCCGAGTCCGGATGCCACAAGGCATCGCGCAGTGCGCCGCCGTGCTGTCCGTCGAGCACTTTGAAACCCGGGTTCGTCAACGTCATGGACCGGCCGCAACTGGCATCGTCCTGACTGTAACGGCCGCGCCGGGCGCGGGTTGAGTCCGGTCCCGGCGGGCGCGCCTCGCGGCGCGCGGCAGGCAGCTTCAGAACGTCCAGGCGAGTTGTACGAAACCGTTGAGGCCGTCACCGGGGACCCGGGCACCGACGGCGACTTCGCTGCCGGCAACGCGGTTGATGCCGTTGAGGTGCGGACGATAGGTCTTGTCGAGCAGGTTCTCGACGCCCGCCGTCATGGTCAGTCCCGCAGCCGGCCAGGCGTACTGGCCGTACAGGTTGAGCAGGCCATAGCCGGGGCTGCGCGGCTCGCCGTTGGTTGCCGAGACGTCGTTCTGTGCGGCGTAGAACTCGCCTTCCAGTGTCACCGACCAGCGTGCACGCTTGTAGGTGAGGTCGATCAGCGTGTTGAACGGCGCGATGCGGAACAGGTCGTCGTCGATGTCGCGGCGCTCGCCGCGCACCCAGCTGAGGATGCCGCTGAGCTGCCATTCGGCGCTGAGTGGGGCCGCCCATTCGACGTCTACCCCCCACAGGCGGGCATCGACGTTGGCGTAGCGCAGCGGCGTCGCGTCGCCGTTCATGGTCGCGACCATGACGACGGCGGCGTCGCTGGTCGGTACGCCCTGGATATAGTCGTCGACGTGATGATAGAAGGCGCGTGGCGCCAGGCTGAGGTGCGCGAGCTGCCAATCGAGGCCGAGCTCGAACTGCCACGCGGTTTCCGGGTCGAGACCGATGTCACCGACGTACAGGTTGCCGTCGGCGAGACCGCCGGTCGCCTCCAGGGGCAGCCACAGGTAGCGTTCCTGGTGGGTCGGCGAGCGGTTCTTGCGCGCCACGCCGGCTTCGACCGCGAGGGCGGGCGTGAGCGCGTAGGCGACGACCAGCGCGGCGTCGATGTTGTCGTCGCTGACCGAGCGGTCGGCAGCGTTGAAGGCATCGCGCAGCATCGCCAACGGCGGCATCATCATCGCCATCGAGGCGTCTACCCGCCCGGCGTCCATCGAAACGTGGGTCCAGCGCAGGCCCAGCTCGACATCGAAGCGTCCCAGCGCGCGGTGCTCCCACTCGGCATAAAGGCCGTAGCGGTCGCGCTGGACATCGTCGAAGTTGCGCGCGAAGAAGGCCGGGTTGTCCGGGCTCGTGATGAGGGAGTCGTAATCGAGCAGGTGGCCATCGGCGCCGATCCGCAGCTCGCCGCCGGAGAGCGGCGCGGCGGCCTGGGTACGCCAGCCCAGCGTGTCGGCCTCGGCATCGTTGTCGCGCCGCCGTCCCGGCCGGGCGCGGCGCATACGGTAGTTGCTCATCAAGTGCTCGACACCGTTCCAGTACAGCTCGGCCGACAGGTCGAAGCGCCCGCGATGTGCGGTCCAGCTGCCGCGCACGAGATCGGCGTCGGAGTAGATGTCGTCCATCGGCAGGGCGGGTGTGCCGGTCTGTCCGGTATCGTTGCGGCGGTAGTCGATTTTGAGGACGTCGCCACCGAGCTTCAGTGCGTAGCCGAGGTCGAACGCATTACGCTCGTAGCGCGTCGGACGAATCGTGCCATCGCCGAAATCGCGGTTGTTGCCATGCTCGCGGCTGGCCGCGGCGCGCAGGCGATGGCGCTCGTTGGCCAGCTCGACCTCGCCACTCGCTGAATAACCGCCGTCGACGCTCTGTCCGCCCGCGCCCAGGCGGCCGCTGAGCCGGAACTGCTCGTCTTCGCCGAATGCGCCGGCACGGGAGCGGGCGATGACGGTGCCGCCTATCGTCTCGATGCCGCTCGAGACGGGCGCGATACCGCGGATCACCTCCAGGCGCTCGACCAGCGTTCGCGGCATGTAGTGCAAGGGCGCGTCCATGTTGTTCGAGCAGGCGTTACCGATGGTCATGCCGTCGACATCGATGTTGACGCGCTCGGCATACATGCCGCGGTACTGCGCGATGCCGGCGAGGGTGCCGTTGAAATTGACGTTGGCCCCGGCGACGCGCTTGAGCAGCAGCGCGGTATTGGTCTCGGCCAGCGGCGCGAGCCCGGGATCGACGGCGTAGGGGCTCAGTGGCTCGCCCCACACGACGACTTCTTCGTGATCGGCATGGGCGTACGCACAGGTCAGGCTGGCACACGCGGCGGCGGCGAGCGCAGCGTAACGGGGAAGGCGGCGGAACATCGTGTCGGGGATCTTCGTCTGTGGGCAACGGGCGCCGATGGTAGCCGCTCGACACCGCCGGCGCCTG
This sequence comes from Gammaproteobacteria bacterium, assembly GCA_030429865.1. Lineage (GTDB taxonomy): Bacteria > Pseudomonadota > Gammaproteobacteria > JACKNG01. The sequence goes on from JAUIFX010000264.1 coordinate 3,469, forward strand.
CGGCAAAATGTCGCACCGTGCGCCGCGCGCCTTGCCCAGGTCCACTTCCGTCCGCTCGTCGCGCGCCGTGACCGGCGCCGTACCGAGAGGGCGCCCCGGTCACAGTTGTTGACA
>JAUIFX010000084.1 GCA_030429865.1 Gammaproteobacteria bacterium
GTCGAAGCCCCATACCCAGTGGCCGAGCACGGCGCCGACGAAACCCAGCGGGATGACCGCCATCACGACGAGCGGGCGCGTGTAACTCGAAAACACCCAGGCGAGGATGATGTAGATGAAGGTCAACCCGAGCATCGCACCAAGTCGCATGTCGGCCATCGTTTCGCGCTGATCCTCGGCCCGCCCGGCGAACGCGTAATCGAGTTCGTAGCGCGCGGCGATGTCGCGCAGGCCATCATTGACCAAGGCTTCCTGCACCTGGCCCGGGCGCGTCGTGCGCATGTCGATCTCGGCGGTGATGGCCACCTCGCGCTTGCCGTCCTCGCGCTTGATGCGGGCGAAGCCGAGCGCCTGCTCGAAATCGACGACCGCGCTCAAGGGCACCTCGGCGCCGTCGGGGGCGCGCAGGTAGAGCCGTTCGAGCAGCGCGTTGCCGACCAGGTCGCGATCGAACTGTACGCGCACCCACACTTCCTCGTCGCCGCGCGGGAAACGCTTGGCGATCGCACCGTCGATGGCGTCACGCACCTGGCGTGCGACATCGCTGGTGGTGAATCCCATCGCACGGCCGCGGTCGTTGACCCTGAGCACGACTTCGGGTGTTCCGTAAGGCAGGTCGTCATCGATGTCGGTCACGCCGTCGTAGCGCGTCAGCAGGGCCGCGATCTCCCCCGCCGCGGCTTTCAGGTCATCGACGCTGCCGCCACGCAGGCGGACGTCGAGGTCGCCGCCGGGTGGACCGGTGCGCTGCCCGGTCAGGGTCAGGGATTCGACGCCCGGCGGCATCACGACCGCCTCGCGCCACGCGGCGATGACCTCGTTCGCGCGCACGCTGCGCTGCTCGGACGTGACCAGTTCGACGACGATACCGCCCAGCGTGTCGGTCGTCGCCGCGAGCGATCCGCCGTGACCGCCACCGACCGTGGTGCCGGTCTTGCCGAGGGCCATGACGATCAGCTCGTCCGGATCCCCGACCAGGTCGCCGGCGGCACGGTAGAGCGCGCGCTCGACGGCAAGCAGCGCCGCGCGCGTCTCGTCGCGCGAGGTCCCGGCAACCATTTCCAGGTTGGCGTAGATCTTGTCCGGCTCGGGCGAGGGAAAGAACTGGTAGCCGACGCGGCCGCCGATCACGCCGCCGACGGCGACGATGAACGCCGCCAGCGCGACCGCGACGGTCAGGTAGCGCGCACGCATCACGGCGGCCGCCGCCGGCCGGAAGCGTTGCTCGCGAAAATGCATGAAGCCGGCGTTGAAACGCGCGCTCAGGCGTGCCAGGCGGCCGTGCCCGGCGGGTGCGCGCAAGGCATGGCTGAGGTGCGCCGGCAGCACCAGGAAGCATTCGAGCAGGCTGGCCAGCAGCACGGCGACGACGACGAAGGGGATCGCCGAGATGATCTGCCCCATGATGCCGGAGACGATGAACAGCGGCAGGAAGGCTGCCACCGTGGTCAGCGTGGAGCTCGACACCGGCGCCGCCATGCGCCGCGCGCCGGCCACGGCCGCTTCCAGCGCGCCGAGGCCGCGTCGGTGCAGGTGTTCGGCATGCTCGCCGACCACGATGGCATCGTCGACGACGATGCCGATCGCCAGGATCAGGCCGAACAGGCTGATCATGTTGATGGTCTGTCCGCTCGCCAGCATGACGCCGACGGCGGCCAGCATGGACGCCGGAATGCCGACCGCGACCCACAACGCAACGCGCGCGTTGAGGAACAGGAACAACACCGCGAGCACCAGCACGAGACCGCCGAGGCCGTTGCTCACGAGCAGGCCGATACGTTCGCGGATCGACTTCGCGCGCACGTCGTACTCTTCTATCCTGAGTTCCGGCGGCAGGCGCGCCGAGAGTTCCGCGACGTACGCCTTGACCAGCTCGGCCATGGTCAACGCGTCGGAATCGATGGCGCGCTTGAGATCGAGTTCGATGGCGAGCTCGCCGTGACGTATCGCCTGCTGCTGCCCTTCGCGGAAAGCTTCGCTGACCTCGGCGACATTCCCCAGGCGTACGCGCCGGCCGTCGGCAAGCGCACGGATCTCGACTTCGCGCAGCTGGCCGGCCTGCCGCAGCAGACCGAGGCTGCGCACCTGGCGCTCGCCGCCGGCGAGTTCACCCGCGGGCAGGTCCTGCGACGTCTCGGCGATGCGCGCGGCGATGTCACCGAGCTTCATGTCGAGCTGGCGCAGCACCTCCGGTCGGACCTCGACCCAGATCTCCTCCTCGCGTCGATGCGGCGCAGCCTCGAAGATCGCCACCACATCGAGCAGTTCGTCGCGGATGCGCTCGGCATGCGCCTTCAGCGAGTGCTCCGGGAACGGCCCCGAGAGCACCAGCCGCGACACCGTCTCGTAACGCACGATGCGGCGGATCTCGGGGCGCTCGGCGTCTTCCGGCAGCGTGCGCACCTGGCCGACGGCCGCTTCGACGTCGGCCAGGGCCTGCTGCATGTCGCTGCCCGGCTGGAACTCGGCGGTGATGCCGGCGACGCCCTCGTAGGACGCCGAGGTGACCTTCTTGACGCCGTCGAGGAAGCGCAGCTCGGGCTCGATCGCCTGCACGATGTTCTGGTCGACGTCGGCTGCCGACGCGCCCGGCCAGCTCACCGTCACGCTGACGATGTCGATACCGAAATCGGGGAAGAACTGCCGGTTGATCTGGGTCAGCGAGGCAAGCCCGCAGATGAACATCAGCGCGAGCAGCAGGTTGGCCGCCGTGGGATGACGCGCGAACAGCGCGATGATGCCGCTTTGCAGATCGCGTCCGCTCACAGCGGGCGTGCACGCAGTCCGGGCCCGATGCCGGCGAAGGTTCGTGCGACCACGGGATGGTTCGCGTCGAGTGCGCCGCGCACGAGCACCGCGTCGCCGAGGTCACGCACGACCTCCACTTCGACCGCGGCGAGCCGCTCGTCGACCAGCGTGTAGACCTCGCCGCTCTCGGCCACCGCCTTGGCCGGCAGCCGGAAGACGTCGCGGTAGACGACGTCGGGAATGCGCACCTCGACGAAGGCGCCGGCGCGCAAGCCGCGTGTGACCGCGTCCGCATCGAGCGTCGCGAACAGCGCGATACCACCGACGGTCGGATCGATCTCGGCGCCGATACGCGCGAGTTCGGCGGCGAACTCGCGGGATTCTCCACCGAGGCGCCAGGTGACGACGGCGGGACGTCCGATCAACGTGTCGGCGGCAGCGCTGAGGCGCGCGAACGCGCTTTCCGGGAGCTCGAAGCGCACCTCGAGTTCGCTGGCCGAGAGCAGGCGCCCGAGCCGTTCACCGACCGCCAGCCGCTGCCCGAGAGCCAGGCGCACGTCGGTCGCGTGCCCGGTGAAGGGCGCGACGATGCGCGTCTTGGCGAGCTCGCGTTCGGCGTTGGCGAGCGTGGCCTGGGCCTTGTCGTAGGCGGCCTCCTGTTCATCGATGCGCGTGCGCAGGCGCGCGATGGTCTGCGCCCGCTGCATCAGGGTCTGCTCGCTGACCGCAAGCGCCACCTCGGCGTCGTCGCGCACCTTGCGGCTCTCGCGACCGTCGGCGGCGAGCTTCTCCAGGCGTGCCAGCGCGCGCTCGGCGAGTTCGACCTGGCGCTCGGCGTTCTCTTCCAGGCGCTGCTCCCATTCGAGCTCGCGGCGCAGCTCGGCCAGTTGGGCCGCCGCCCGCGCGCGCTCGGCGCGCTGCTCGGCAAGGCGGTTCTCGTAATCGATCGGGTCGATCACGGCGAGCTCGGTACCGGCGCTGATGAGATTGCCGTCCTTGAACTCGGAACTCAGCGCGACCAGGCGGCCGGCGACGTCGGCGCGCAGCTCCGCTTCGCGCACGGCGCGGACCTCGCCGTAGACGGCGATTTCGGGCTGCACGTCGGCGCGCGCTACCTCGACCACGGACACCGGCCAGACCTTCTCCTGCGGCGGCTGCGGTACCGCGCGCGGCCGCGAGGCGACAAACCACGCGGCGACGGCGACACCGATCGCGACGACGCCTAGCGGCAGCGCGAACTGCCGGATTCTGCGGAGCATGGATGTCATCGCGGCGGTGTCAGGGAACCCGGACCTTCTACGGGAGCGGCGGCCTCATTGGACCACCGCAGTATGCAGAAAGTTTGCAGCGCGTGCGCGCGACGGCGCCGCCGGATCAGCCGGCGGCCCGCTCGCGCATCGCACGGTATTCCGGCTCGAAGAAGAACTCGCGTTCGCCGAAAGCCGGCTCGAGCTCGTCGAGCCAGGTCGCCTGCGGATCGAAACGCGCGAAGAACGGGCGTTGCACCCAGTCCGGGTTGCGCCCCTGGATGAAACGCAGCACGAAGACGTCTTCGCCGTGCACCGTCGCCACGCCCTGCACTTCGACCTTGCCCGGACCGGCGCTCATCGACGGCCCGCGCGCAGTGCGCGCGAGGCCGGACACGCCGGACAGGGCATCCCGGTAGATTTCCCACGCCCGCACCAGCGGCACTTCGAAGTAGCGCTTCGCGCCCGTGTCGCGCTCGACGAACATGTAATAGGGGTAGATGCCGAGCTTGACCTCGTCGCTCCACAGGCGCGCCCAGGTCGCGGCGTCGTCGTTGATGTGGGCGAGCAGGGGTGCCTGCGCCCGGAGGATCGCGCCGGTCGCGCGGATGCGCGCGACGGCACGCTGCACCACCGGCGGCGTGAGTTCGCGCCAGTGGTTGATATGCGTCATGAGCGCGAGCTGCCGGCCGCTGTCGACCACGCGCTCGAACAGGCGCAGCAGCTCGTCGGCGTCGTCGTCGGTGACGAAGCGGTAGGGCCAGTAGGTCAGCGCCTTGGTGCCGATGCGGATGGTGCGGACATGTTCCAGGCCCGGCGCCAGCAGCGCCTCGAGATAGGTCTTGAGATTGCTCGTCTTCATCACCATCGGGTCGCCGCCGGTAATCAGGACGTCGGTGACCTCCGGGTGGTCGGCGAGATAGCGGGTCAGCTCGCCGGCCTCGGCGGCGGCGAAGCGCAGGGTCTTGTCACCGACGAACTGCGCCCAGCGGAAACAGAACGTGCAGTAGCTGTGGCAGACCTGTCCCTGGCTGGGGAAGAACAGCACGGTCTCGTCGTACTTGTGCTGTACGCCGGACAGCTCCTGGCCGTCGACCCGCGGTACGTTGAGGGTCTGCTGGCCCGCCGGATGCGGGTTGAGATCGGCGCGCAGCTCGTTGGCCAGGGCCCGGATCTGCTGCGCGCTCGGCGCGGCGCGCAGCAGCTCGGCCATGCGCGCGAAGGCGGCTTCGTCGAGCATGCCGCGCTGCGGAAAGGTGAGCTGGAAAATCGGGTCCCGGGGTACGTCGTCCCAGTCGATCAGCTCGTCGATGACGTACTGGTTGACGCGGAACGGCAGCACGTTCGCCACGACCTGCATGTCGAAACGCGCTTGCTCGTCGAGCCCGGCCAGGGCGGGGATCTGGTCGAGCTGGCGATCGGTGAAGACGCGGAACTTGCGCGGCACGAACTGGCGCGCAGCGGAAGTTTTCAATGTGTTGGGCGTGGTAATCATTATTCGTGTCCGTGGTCGTTGTGGCGCGGCACCCGCCAGGAAGTGGTGGGCCGGCAGAGCCGCAGGCGCGTCGCGCTGGGCGACGCGTGGGCTGATGACGAGTTGGGGTCGGGGGAACGGCGGCCGGCGGCGTGGGCAGGCCACCCCGGTAGCGGTCGATTATACGGCAGAGTCGGCGGCGGGTGGCCGCCGACTGCTGAAAATGGAATAAAAAAAGAGATTCAAATAGCGAAAAGGAGCAAAAATGCCCTATTCGGCGAGACTGCGCAGGCCTTCCTTGGACGCGAAATGGGCGGCGAGCCGCGAGATGTCGGCATCGGTCAGGCCGAGCGCCTCGACCTGCATGTTCATGATCGGGTGCTGGCGGCGGCCGCTCTTGTAGGCGTGCAGCGCAGCCTCGAGATAATCGGCGTACTGGCCGGCGAGCACCGGGTAATCGGGAGCGAGCGGCTTGTCGCCGTTCTCGCCATGACACGCGGCGCAGGCCTGGAGCTTGTCCTCGTAGCTCATGCCGCTGTCGTCGGCCGCGTCCTCGGTTGCCGAAACGCTGGTGGTTGCCGCCGCGCTGAGCGCAATCGCGGCCACAAGTCGCAGGATGGATGGTGCTTTCATGCGTCGATCACTCCGCCGCCGGGTCAGTCTGCCTGCCCGGTCCTGTTATTCGTAGTTCGCCACGAAGGCGGCGATGTCCGCCATGTCCTGGTCGCTCAGGCTCACGGCGTTCGCGTGCATCGTGTCATGCTGGCGCGTGCCGGCCTTGTAGGCCTTCAATGCCGACTCGATGTACGCCGCGCTCTGACCACCGAGCTTGGGTACCCGGTAAGTCGGGTAGACGTTGAAGTAACCCTCGACCGCGTGACAACCAAGGCAGGTCTCGGCCTTGTGCCGTCCGGCCGCGGCATCACCCTCGGCCAGCGCGGCCATGCTTCCGGTCAGCAGCAGGCTCGCCGCTGCCACCGAGATCATTGGACGATTCATTGCGTGTCTAAACCTCTATGCCTGGCGCAATGCCGGCTCTGTGCCTGGTCGGCGTTGACGTGCTCTTCGCGCGGCCATCGTCTCGGCGCCGGAACTTGGGCCTCGGTCGGCCTGGCCCGCCGCGTCGCCTCCGTTCGCGCACTCGCCGCCGCCCGAGACGTGCTCGCGGCGGGCAACGGAGTCTTGCTGCACATGCTTCCCCCCGCCCCCGGCGGCTGCTGCCGCGAGGGCGCGCTGGCGGCGAAACCGGGTGGTCTCCCGGCGCCGCGCCCCGCGCATACTACTAAACCGGCCCCGGCAGGGGAATACGCGGCGCGGCCGCGCACACGAATCCCTTATCATGCGCCGAATCGATCATCCGCCCTCGTGCCCCGCGCTTGAAACCGTCCTGCCCGCGCTACGTCCGTCTCCTCGTCCTGTCCGCGCTGACGCTGCTCGCCGCGTGCGGACAGCACGACGCCGGCGAACGCCTGTTCCCGCTCGAACCGGGCCGCGAATGGCAATACCGCGTCGTACGCACGACCATGGACGGCACGCGCGAACTGCGTCACGTCGTGCGCGCGGTCGACGTGCCGCCGGGCAGCGAACTGAGCGGCCTGCGCACGACACTGGATGGCCGCAGGCTGCGTTACGTGCGCACGGCCGAGGGCCTGTTTCGCCTCGGCGACGACGCCACCGGCGGCGCTCGCCGCGCCGGCCCTGCATCCGGTGCGCCGCGCCTCGTGCTGCCCGACGCGACAGCGCCGGGCACGACATGGCAGTCCCCGGAAGTGACCAGCGTCCTCGAGAACACCGGGCCACCCTGGGAGACGCTGTTTCGCATCACGGTGCCCGTGGCGATGCACTACGAAGTCGTACGCGACGATGCCACGATCGAGACGCCGGCCGGACGTTTCGACAACTGCCTGCTGATCGAAGGACGCGGCAGTACCAATGCCGACGTCGGCAACTACATCGGCCACGCCGCGATCGAGATCCGATCCCGCGAATGGTTGGCACCCGGCGTCGGCCTCGTGCGCCTCGAGCGCGACGAACGTACCGATGCCACCGCGCTCAGCACAGGACGCCTGGTCATGGAGCTGGACCGATGGCACCAGTGACGGGTAAAAGCGACTCCATGAGTTGTCTCCACGCCATCACACCGTCGACGCGCAGCGCGCGGCGGACACTCGCCACGTTACTGGTGCTCGCGGCCTTCGCACATCCCGTGCGCGGCAACGACTCCATTGCCTCCGGCATCGGCGCGCGTGACTGCACGGCCTTCAACGCGGCCCTGGAGAAGGATTCGGCTCTCGCCATCGATGCGTACGTCGCCTGGTCGCAGGGCTTCATCAGCGCTTTCAACTGGGCCAACGTCAAGCAGCTCACAGTGCGCATCGACGCCGCCGGCGTCCTCAACTGGCTCGGCCAGTACTGCGCGGCCAATCCGCGCACCCGCGTGTTCCAGGCCGTGCAGGAGATCATCCGTCTCAACGCGCGCTGAGCGGACGCTGGCGGGCACCGCGCGGCAACGATACGAGGCACCAAGACGACGCACCGCGCAGCACCGTCCAGCGGCATTGCGCTTGGCAGTGAAAATGATTACTGTTGCGCCCCGGTTTTGGGATCCGGCCGTAAAAAGCCACGAAATCCGGCTTCTGCAGCGAGGTTTCGTTGCGCAAAGGAGAGGTGCCTGAAGTGGCCAGAGCAGCTAAGAAGACCTCCGCGAAGAAGACCTCCAGCACGGCCGCCGGCAAGGGCGGGACCGCCACGGGCAAGACGGCGAAGAAGTCCGGCGCGAAAGCGCCGACGAAGAAAGCCGCGGCCAGCAAGGCGACGGCCAAGAAATCGCCGGTGAAGAAGGCCGCGGCGAAGAAGCCGGCCGCCGGCAAGGTGAAAGCCGCTGCGCCGAAGAAGACCGCCTCTAAGAAGACGGCTGCGAAGAAGGCCCCGGCCAGGAAGACCACGACGAAGAAGACTGCGGCCAGCAAGGCCCCGGCCAAGAAAACGACCAGCACGAGCGCCGCCGCGAGCAGCGCCGCGCGTAAGACGGCAGCGAAGAAGACCGTGAGCAAATCTACCGTAAGCGGCGCCAAGGCGTCCCGGAAGTCCGCGCCTGCTGCGGCGGCCAAGAAGACTGGCAGCAAGACCAAGACCGCGGCGAAGAAGACGGCGCCCAAGAAGACCGCGTCGAAGCAAGCGAGCGCCACCGCGAAGACCGGCGCCGCGAAGACCGGTCAGACGACGGCCGCGACCACCAAGGCGCCCGCCGGCAAGGCGAGCAGCGCCACCCGCAAGACGACGACAGCAAAGAAACCCCAGGCAGCGGTCGCCACGGCTGCGGCCAGCGCGCAGGCGGTTTCCACCAAGCGGACGTCGCCGCCGCCAGCGGCACCCGCCCCACGGACACGCATGATTAACCTTGACGACATCAAACTCCCGGCGGGTTACACGCCATCCGCCGACGAGGAATACATGAGCCCGCAACAGCTCCTGTACTTCCGCAACAAGCTGCAGCAATGGCGTGACGACCTCATCACCGAATCGCAGGAAACGCTCGATCATCTGCGTTCCGAGATCCGCGATGTCGGCGACGAAGCCGAGCGTGCCAGCCGCGAGAGCGACAACATCCTCGAACTGCGCACCCGCGATCGCTACCGCAAGCTGCTCAAGAAGATCGACGACGCCATCAAGCGTATCGAAGACGGCAGCTACGGTTACTGCGAGGAAACGGGCGAAGAGATCGGCCTCGGCCGTCTCGAGGCCCGGCCCATCGCGACGCTCACCGTCGACGCGCAGGAGCGCCGTGAAATGTTGCAGCGGCAGTTCCGCGACGATCGCTGAACGCGCCGCGCGGCCCCGCCCGCGATCGCTATCCCTCCCTCCTGATTCGGTATATGTTAATGCCGGGTCGGCCCGGCATCGGGCGCAAGGTTCGCGCCATCGCCGCGCCGTACCGCGCCGGCGGCCGCCGGCGCGGCTTGCCGAGGGGTACGGGGCTGCCATGTCGCGACGGCGCTGATGGCAGGGTGCGCCCCGGCGCAGCCGCGCCATGGTGCGGCTGCTCCCGGACTTCCGGAGCGCGCCCGTTCGCCGGGTGAGTTCAGCGGCGGGTACCGCGCGCCGGCAGCCGGCGCGCGGCCAACCGACACAGGAATCGGGGTAACGACAGTGACTACCAACATACTCGTCGTCGAAGACCAGCGCGCCGTTGCCGGTGCGTTGCGGATGCGCCTGCGCGGCCTCGGTTACGGCGTTCTCGATATCGCCAAGGACGGTGACGAGGCGGTCGAAAAGGCGGGCGAGCTGCGGCCCGACCTCATCCTGATGGACATCCGCCTCGGCGAGGGCATCGACGGCATCGAGGCGGCGCGCCGCATCCGTTCGAAATACGACATCCCGGTGGTCTACGTCACCGCCTACGCGGACCATGAACTGCTCGATCGCGCGCGCGAAACGCACCCGGCCGGTTTCATCAACAAGCCTTTCACGACCAAGGACCTGCTCACGACCATCGACCTCGCACTGACCCAGGAACGCGACCAGCCGCGCGGTATCGAACAGTTGCGCGACGCGGTGCTGACGACCGACCAGCAGGGTCGCGTGAGCTTCATCAATCACAGTGCCGAGCAGCTCACCGGCTGGAAGCGCCAACAGGTCCTCGGCCGCCACCTCAGCGAGGCGCTGCGGCAGCTCCATGGCCTGCCGACCGACGAAGGCACGCGCCTCATCGCGACGGTCATCGCGAGCCGCCGCGAGCTGCTGCTGCCGTTGCCGGCCGGCGCCCCGGCGGACGCCGAGCCGGACGTACTCGCGCCGCTCAACGACGCGCGCGGCAACCTCTTCGGCGTTGCCCTGCACTTCGGCCACGCGACCGTCGAAGCCGGGGCTACGGCGCAGGCGCGGGCGCTCGAGGCCTGCCAGTTCGCGCTCGACCAGACACCGTTCGGCGTCGTCGTACTCGACGACGCCCTGCGCGTGATGCATGCCAATGCCTACGCCCGCAACATCATCAACGCCGAAACCGACGCCGTGCTCAGCCAGGCAGGTGGCGCGCTCCAGGCGCGCGACGAGCAGGTTCACGAGACGCTGCGGCAACACGTTCGCGACGTCACCGCGAGCGCCACGCCGGGCGCCGGCGAGCTGATCGAGCTCGGTGCCGGCAGCAGCGGCGCGCACGTCATCGGCATGGTCACTGCCGGGATCGGCCCGCAGACTTTCAGCGAACGGCCATTGGCGCTCCTGTTCCTGTTCGACCTCGGCCATCGCCAGACCTTGTCCGCCACCGTGCTGCGCCAGGTCTACGGCCTGACGCGTTCCGAGGCCAAGCTCGTGCAGTCCCTGGTCGGCGGCTGCAGCCTCGAGGACGGCGCCCAGGAACTCGGCATCTCGGTCAACACCGCGCGCACGCACCTCAAGCACGTCTTCCACAAGACCGGCGCACGCCGCCAATCGGAACTCATCCACCAGGTCGAGACCGGTCCGGCAAGCCTGGCGCTCGACATCCGGCACCGCCGCCGCTAGCCTGCGGCCGGCCGCGGCACCACGCTGCCCGCGGTAGCGCCGCGCGGCGATCCTCGCAGGCGCGCCACCACGGTGGCATACTGGGCTTGCACCCGTGCAAGGAGCGCACGGGAGTTTCGTTCGACAAGGAGGTTCAACCCCATGCCCAGCAAGCATCACTGCGCGGCCTCGGCCGCCCTCGTTTCCTCGTTCCTGATCGGCCCGTTATCCTCACCGGCCAGCGCGGCAACCCTCGTCGCGTTCGACTTCGACGAACCCGGCGGCGTATTCGCGCCGCAGCCCGACGCACTCGACGCGGCGTTCCTCGACGCGCGCATCGAGCTCGCCAGCGGCCCGCTCGCTGACGTCGCCGGCAATCCCGGCCGCGCACTCGTCGCGGACGGCTTCGTCGACGGCAACCGCGTCGAGCTGCGCGCGAACCTGCGTCCCGGGTGGCGCGTGCGCATCACGCGCATCGGCTTCGACCAGCGCGCCTCGGCGAGCGGCCCACAGACCTGGACGCTGAGCCAGGGCACCAGCCTGCTCGCCACCGGCGCCACCAGCAGTGCTTTCGGGCGCGTCAGCGAGGCCGTGGATTTCCTGTTGACGGGCGATGCACTGGCGCTCGCCATCGGCGGCAGCGGTGCCAGCTCGGCGCGCGGCACGCTCAGGCTGGACAACGTTCTCGTCGAAGGCGAGGCGCAGCCGGTACCGCTACCCGCGGCGGCCGCACTCGCCGCGCTGCCGCTGGTCGGGCTCAGTCGGGCGCGGCGCCATGCGGCGCCGCGTACGGCCATTCGCGCCAGGCGTCGAGCAACGGGAAGTACAGCCCGAGCATGATCGGGCGCGATTCGAAGCCGGCCATGATCGCCGCGTAGCGTTCGAGCTGCGGACGATATCGCGCCTGCTCCGAGTCGAGCCATTGCTCACGGCCGCCGCCGGCATGGCTGCCGGTCTTGAAATCGACGATCCAGCGACGCCCCCCGGCATCGATGAACGTTCGATCGATGACCACGCGACGCGTCTCGCCCGCGTCGTGCGCCGCCAGGCACAGCTCGGCGGCGGCCTCTTCGTGCGCGGGCGCGAACAACCAGCGTCCGCGCTCACTTGCGAGCGTCGTCGCCAGGGCCGTGATTACCTGCGCGGTAGCGTCTTCGAGTTCGCCCGCCGCGACCCCCAGGGCGCGCAGCTGGCCGCGCGCGAAGCGCGCCGCCGGCACCTGCCAGCCATCGCCCGCGAAGCGCCCCGGTTGCTGCGCCACGGCCTGCAGCAGGCGGTGGGCCACGGTGCCGACGTGCCGCGCGACGATGCCGGCCCAGTCGAACTCGACGGCCGGTTCCGCCGCAGCTGCGTCTCGCGGCGCGAGCGGCGCGGCGAGCCCGTGCGCGGGCGAAGGCAACGTCGCCAGGTCGGCGCGGCGCAACGGTACGCCACGCAGCGTCTCCGCTGCGTCGCCTTCCGACGCTGCGCTCTCCTCGCCGGCCGCGCTCAGGCCACGCACGAAGGCATCGGCGACATGCGGCCACAACAGCGCAAGGAAACTGCCCTTGTGGGGCTGGCACTCGCCGGCCTCGTCGACGCGCGCATGACCGAACAGGTGCACCTCGCGGCGCGCCCGGGTCAGCGCGACGTAGAGCAGGCGCACCGCTTCGGCCGCGGCATCGGCGGCATCGCGTGCGCGCAGGTACGGATACAGCGCACTCTCCCCCTTGACCGGGATCGGTGCGAGCAAGAGGCTTTCACCATCAGCGTCCCCGACCAGCTCCTCGCGCCATAACAACAGCCGCTGCTGCTCACCGCGCGGCGTGCGCCCGAGACCCGGCAGCAGGACGTGATCGAACTCGAGCCCCTTGGCGCGGTGCATGGTCATCAACTGCACCGCCTGCGGATCGTGGCTGCTCGCCGTGGCGAAGCGGTCGGCGAGCCGGGCGGCGAGGCGCTCGGCGGTCAGCAGCGCCTCTTCGCGCTCGAGCCCGGCGACGGTGTCGAGCAGTGCGCGCGCCGCGGTGACGTCGTCCTCGCCATCGAGCAGTGCCGGCCCGCCGAGCCCGCACCAGGCAAACTCGAGCCGCTCGGCGAACGGCAGCGTGTGTTCCGCGCGCCGCACTTCGGCGACGACGGCGGCGACGCGCGCCAGGCGCGCGCGCTCATCACTCGGCAGAGTGGCGTCATCGCACGCCTGCTCGAGCGCGGCAGGGAGGGTCGCGTCGTAGCGCGCGAGATGGGCCAGCGTCGCCAGGCGCACGCCGCACCAGGGCGCGCGCAGCACCGCGATCCAGGCCACGCGATCCGCGTCGTGCAGCAGCGCGCGCGCGAGCGCCACGAGGTCCGCGACGACCGGCACGGCGGCGAAGGCCTTGATCTCGCGTGCGGCCAGCGCAACGCCGCGCGCGTTGAGCAGGCTCGTGATGTGCGCGAGGTGGGCGCGCGAACGGACCAGCACGGCGATGCTCGCGGTCGGCTCGCGGGTGCGAATGTCGTCGATCACCGCGGCGACGCGCTCGGCCTCGGCGGCGCCGCCGTAGGCATCGAAGCCATGCACACTGCAGGCGCGCGCGAGCGCCGGGCGTACCGCCGTCTGTGCGACGAAGTGCTCGCTGCCCGCCTCGGCCGCGGCAAGGGCATCCGGCACGAGCGCATTGATCCAATCGACCAGGCCGGCCTGCGCACGGAAATTGACGCGCAGCTCGAGCGCTTCGATGGCGACGTCACCGATGTGCCCGTCGTCGAGTACGCGCTGGAAGAGCGTCACGTCAGCCTGGCGGAAACGGTAGATCGACTGCATCGGGTCGCCGACCAGGAACAACGTACGTCCGTCGTCCGCGCTCCAACCGGCGGTCAGGCGCCGCACCAGTTCGAACTGGGTGATGGAGGTGTCCTGGAACTCGTCGATGAGCAGGTGACGCAACTGGTAATCGAGACTGAGCGCAAGATCGGTCGGCTGGCCGGACGGGCCGAGCGCGTCGAGCGCGGCCATCGAAAAGGCGGTGAAGTCGGCACGCCCGGCAAGGTCGCCGAGCACCATGAGATGTGCGGTGGCGTGCTTGAGCAGGGCGAACAAGGCGCCGACCGTGTCCCACTCGCCGGGCGCGAACGCGGCCGTCGGCAGCAGTTCGATGCGGCGCAGGCGGGCACGCAGCCCGGGCACCGCGGCGCAGTCGGCGAGGAGATCCTTCCAGCGCTGCTTCATCGCCTTGTTGGTGGCGCCGTCCGCCGGGAAGCCGGCCCGCTTGTCGATGCTCTTGCGCCAGTCACCGGAACGCGTCAGCAGCAGGCCGGCAAGGGCGTGCCAGGCGGGCAGACCGTCGGGCGTGCGCGCCGGCAGCTGCTCGAGACCGGCCAGCGGCGAGTCGTCGACGTGTGCCCCGGCATGCGCGCCGAGTGCGGCGAGTTCGACGGCGGCACTTGCCGGCAGGTCGTCGATCAGGGCATCGAGCTCGGCGCCGACGACGCGCGCGTAGGCCGCCTCGAGCGAGGCCTGCTCGGCATCGACCCCGGTCACGCGCAGCCACTGGTCGCGCCGCGCCAGCATGTCGGCGAGCAGCGCTTCGAGCTTCGACCAGTCGTTGTCGAGATGACCGAGGACACGTGCGACGGCACGCCGCCAGCGTCCGCCCTCGGCGATCGTGGCGAGCGCCTCGCGCGCGGCATCACGGTAGAGCAGCGCCGGGTCCTGTTCGATCTGCGGCGCCGCGGCCATGCCGGCAGTCACCGGCATCTGCCGCACCAGGCTCTGGCACAGCGCGTCGATGGTCATGATGCGCAGCCGCGCCGGTTGCTCGACGAGGTGCCAGCCGCGCTGCGCGTCGTGGCGGCGCGCGGCCTGCGCGAGAGACCAGGTCGCACGCCGGAACTCGTCTTCGGGCGGCGCCTGGGCGGCGCTCGCGAGGGCACCGACGATACGCGTGCGCATCTCTTCCGCCGCCTTGCGCGTGAACGTGATGGCGACGATCTGCTCGGGATGCTCGACAGTGGTCAGCAGGCGCAGCATGCGCTGCGTCAGCAGCGTCGTCTTGCCCGAACCGGCCGGCGCCTGCACCGCGAACGAGCGCGACGGCTCGAGCGCCCGCGCGCGTGCCGCCGCGTCACTCATCCTCGGCCCCGTCATCGCCGTCTTCGGCATCCTCGCCGAGTGCGCCGGCGTGTTCGACCAGGCGGCAGGCCAGGCTCTGCTCGCAGTTGCGACAGGTCACGAGCCCGCGCTTCGGCGCCGGCCGCGCATCGCCGGCGAGGATGCCGGCCGCGGTCGCGGCGATATCGGCGCGCCACTCCGCGGCGAGCGACTGCCACGCGGCCTCGGCGGCCTCACCCTCGTCGCCGGCGTCCGCTGGCGGGCGCTGCATCCACTGCGGCCGTGCGCGGTCGACGCGCGCAAAGGCCACGCCGCGCACACCGTCGAGCCCCGCGGCGACCGCGTAGAACGGCAACTGCGGCTCGTTCATGCGTGGCACCTGCCAGTCGGCCGGCGCGCAGCGGCCGGTCTTGTAATCGACCACCACCGCGCTGCCATCCGGCAGGCGATCGAGCCGGTCGAGGCGTACGCGCAGGCGCAGCCCGCCGAACGCCACGTCCAGCGGCGCTTCCCGCGCGGCAACCGTGAACGGCGCGCGGGTCGCTTCGAACGCGAGCCACTGCAGCAGCAGCTCGACCAGCCGGCGCCGCTCGACGAAATAGACCTCGCGCTCGAGCGCGGTCTCGAACGGCTCGACCTCGAGGCCGCGCTGCACGGCGCGCTCAACGGCCTCGCGGCGCGCCGCGTCGTCGAGCGCGAGCAGGGCGGCATGGCTGTCGATCGTTTCGAACAATGCCGCGAGGCAACGGTGCACCGCGATCCCCTTGACGCGCGCGCCCATGCCGGGGCGCGGTTCCTCGACCTCCGTCGCGGCAAGACGATGGCGCGCGTAGGCACGGAAAGGACAGGCATTGTGCGCGGCGAGCGCGGCCACGCCGCCGCGCACCGCGCCATCGGCCGGTACCGGGCCGCTGGCGTCCTCGACCAGCGTGGTCGTGGCCGCCGGCACCCGCCAGTGACGCGGTACGAAAGACGTGGCCGGGGTGACGGCCTGCGCACCGAGCGCCGGGATCAGCGGCGACGGCGTGAAGCGTTCCTCTTCGTCCCCCGCCGCGAAGCTCGCGTGGTGCTCGGTACCGCTGGCCGCGAGCGTCTCGACCACCAGGCGCGCGCGCCACAGGTCTTGCGCCGGCTCGGCGCCCGGCACGCCGGCGGCGCGCTGCGCGTCGATCGGCAGCAACGGCGAGAGACGCGCGTTGCCGAGCAGAAGCTGGCTCTCGCAGCCCGCCAGCCACAGGTGGCTCGGCGCCAGCACCAGCGCGGTCGCCGGGGAGACCAGGTAGACCCCGTGCCGCGCGCCGGGCAGGCGCCGCGGCGTATCGGCGAGCAGGCGCCGCAGGCGCGCGAGGGCTGCCGCGCGCGTGTGCACGTCGAGCACGGTATCGAGGCGATAGAGCCGATCGCAGACTTCGCTCCAGGACTGCCGAGCCTGGTCGCCGTGCTCGCCCGCGCCCGGCCATCCGGCGGCGCGCAGGCAGCGATCGAAATGCTGCAGCCAGTCGACCAGGCGCTGACGCTCGGGCTGCTGCGCCTGCTCGTCGATTGCGGCACCGAGCAGGCGGCCGAGCTGCGGGCAGCGCCCGGTCCGCGCGAGCGTCTCGCGCACGAGTGCGAGCGGCAGCTCGTAACGCTCGAGGGCACGCAGATCCGCGTCGAGCAGCGCGCGCGCGCCGCGTTCCTCGGCGGCGCCGGCCACGGCCGGATGGCGCAACAGCGCACTCAGGGTATCCCAGCGCATCACCGGCGCGATATCGAGCACGAGCAGCGCGGCGGCGAGCGCGGGCTCGGCGCTGAGCGGCGCGACGACCTCGACGTGACAGGCGTCGTCGCTGCCGAACACGTCGCGCACGCAGCGCCAGGCGAGTTCACGGTTGGTGTGGAGGTCGTCGAGCGCGACGACCACGCGCGCCCGCGGATCGGCCAGGCTGCGGCTGCGCGCCCAGTCGAGCGCGGCCTGCAGCTCCTGTGCGCGATCGGGGTAGGCGTGAGCCTGAAAACGGCTCGCCTCGGCGCGCGGCGCGTCGGCGCCGCGGGCCGCACCGAGCCAGGCGGCGAGGCGCGGCGGCGGCGCGAGGAAGCCACGCGCCTGCGCTGCCGCGAGCGGCCCGTGGCCGGGGTGTTCCACCAGCCGCGCGAGCAGCGCGCCCGCATCGAGCGCACCGAGCGCTGCGCAACGTGCCCGAAACGCCGCGGCCCAGCGTGCGTAGGCGCGCAGGTCGGCCGGGGCGTAAGGCGGCAGGGATGCCGCCGGCACCGCCCACAACGCGCTGGTCCGCCAGGCCACCCGGGCGAGCGGCGCGGCGCGCTCGGGTGCGCGCAGACCGGGCGTGTCGTCGGCGGCGATCACGGCCTGCCACAAGGCCAGCTCCTGGTCGGCCGACAGCACCAGCTCGGTGCCGGACCCGCCGTCCGGATCGTCGCCGGCGAGCAGGCGCTGTTCGAACGCCTGGGCGAGCGCGCCCTGCCACGTCTCCACCCGCGGCGGCTGCCAGGTGACCGCGCCGCCGGCACGCGCGGCCTGGTCGAGTGCCGCGTTCAGGGCACGCACGGCAGCGCCGTCCGGCACGACCAGCGGCGTGTCCGCCGGGCTCAGTCGGACGAGGGGATCCACGCCGCGCCTCCGCATCGCGGCCGGCAGGCACGCGCGACCGGGGCCGCCGGCCGCGATGCGTCCCTGGCCGGCGCCGGCCTCGGTTCAGGTTTCACTACGGAATCTCGCTCCAGGGGCCGCTGGTATAATCGTTCGTCGCCGTCATGGCAGCAGGGGCCCGTCTGCATGCGCACCATCATCGTGACCCTCGCGCTCGGCCTGATTCTAACCGCCACGGCCGAGGCGCGGATGTACCAGTGGTCCGACCCGGCCACCGGCACGGTGCAGCTCTCCGGCACACCGCCGGCGTGGTACCGGGGAGCGGCGCCCGGCCCGCGGACGTTCGTCTTCGACGACGGCCAGCTCGTCGATGACACCGCCATCCCCGTATCGGAACTGCAACGCCGTGCCCTGCGCGAGCAGGCATTCGGCGCGGCGAACAGCGCCGAGCTCGCGCCCGGGGAGTCACCCGGGGAGTCACCCGGGGAATGGCCCGCGGAGTCAGGCGGTGACGCCGGTGCCCTGCACCACACGCTGTCCCGCGCGCTCGACGCGGGTATCGACATCGAAGCCGCCGCCGCCGAAGTCCTCGCCGAGCAGGCGCGCGCGGCGGCGGCGCGCGCCGCCGCGGACGTCGACGTCGCCGAGCGGGTCACCCAGCTCAAGGCACTGATCGAGGCCTGGGATCAACAACGCCTCGAAGCGGCGCGCGCGCTCATCGAAAGCCTGCCCGAGGCGGCGCCCGACGCCGCGTGGGAGCGTGCCGCGGCGGCCGGCGCTGCGCCCTGAAGCGTCGCCGCGCGGCGGGCGGCAGCGGACCTCACTCGGCGTCGCGCCGCGCGAACAGGCTCGCGACCGCGCCCCAGAATCCGGGCTGCGGCGTGTCGGCGAGGTCGCGCAGCACGCGCAGCGACTCGTTGCCCGGGTCGATCTGCAGACCGATGCCGACATAGCTCAGGGCCCGCTCGTAGTCGCCGGCGGCGATTTCACGTTCGGCAAGGAAAGCGCACTGGCGCGCGATGGCGTCCAGACCTTCCCGCGCGGCGCGGTTGCCAGGCTCGAGCTGCAGCACGCGCGTGAAGTAATAATAGGCATTATCGCGCGGTGGCGCGGTCAGGCGCAGCGCGGCGAGACTGTGATGTGCGAGCCACAGCAAAGCCTCGGTCACGCGGGCGCGCTCGATTGGCCCGGCCGCCGCTGCCGCCGCCGGCGTGGGCTCGGCGGCAACCGGCTCCAGGGTCGCCGAAACCATTGCGGGCGCCTGCTGCTCCCGCGCCAGGTTGCGCTCCAGCAGCAACAGCGCCATCCAGCCGGAGAGGCACAACAGCAGCGCAGCGAACAGCACGCGTCGCGTCCAGCGACGCTGCGGCGACGGGTCGCTCAGGCGCACGCGCGTCGAGCGGGTCGTGTCGGTCGGCAGGAAAGCAGGCTCGCCCGAGGCGTCGATATCCGGCTGCGCGAGCGTCTCTTCGTCGCTCTTCATCGCGCCCTGGCGGCGTAACTCGCGCACGTAGTGGATCAGGCTGTCCGCGTCGCGGAAGCGATCCCGGCGGCGCTTGGCCATCATCAGGTCGAGCAGTTCCTGGAACTCGTTCAGGCCATCGGGCAACCGTGGCACCGGCGCCCGCTTGTGCTGCAGGATGACGTCGATGACCGAATCCGCGACATAGGCGCGCTCGCCGCTCAGCATCTCGAAGAAAATCACGCCGAGCGAGTAGATGTCGGCGCGGCCGTCGATCGGCCCCGCCTCGGACTGCTCGGGCGCCATGTAGTTGGGACTGCCGACGAACATGCCCGTCGAAGTCAGGTCGGAATCGCCGCTCAGGCGCTTGGCGATGCCGAAGTCGCTGAGCAGCGGCGTGCCGTCGCGGCGGAACAGGATGTTGCCTGGCTTGACGTCGCGGTGCACGATGCCGGCGCGATGCGCCGCGGCGAGGCCGCCGGCAATCTTCTCGACCACGTCGAGCGCCTGCACCGGGGTCAGCACGTGGCGCTGCATGCGCTGCTTGAGGTCACCGCCCTCGACGTACTCCATGCTGATGTAGGCGTGCTCGCCGTGGCGCCCGATGTCGTAGATGGTGATGATGTGCGGGTGGTTGAGCGAGGCGATGATGCGCCCCTCGTTGAGAAAGCGCTCAATCGTCTCCGGGGCATCACGCACGGTGGTGTCGAGGACCTTGAGCACGACCGGGCGGCCGAGCGAAA
>JAUIFX010000085.1 GCA_030429865.1 Gammaproteobacteria bacterium
CGCCGGCATCGCGATGGGCGGCAAGGGCAGCGAAGCGGCCAAGGAAGCTGCCGAGTTCGTGCTCGCCGACGACAACTTCGCCTCGATCGTGGCCGCCGTTCGCGAAGGCCGTACCGTCTACGACAACATCAAGAAGGTCATCAGCTGGACCCTGCCGACCAACGCGGGCGAGGCGCTGACCATCGTCGTCGCGCTGTTCCTCGGCATGGCGCTGCCGATCAGCCCGGTGCAGATCCTGTGGGTCAATCTCATCACCGCCATCACCCTCGGCCTGGCGCTCGCGTTCGAGCCGACCGAGGCGAACACCATGCGACGCCCGCCGCGCCCGCGTGGCGAGGCGCTGCTGAGCGGCGAGCTGATCTGGCACGTGGTGCTCGTGTCGATGTTGTTTCTCGCGGCCGTGTTCGGCATCTACGCCTACGCCATCGACAGCGGCCACGCCCCGGACCTCGCGCGTACGATGGCGCTGAACACGCTGGTGGTGCTGGAGATCTTCCACCTGTTCTTCATCCGCAACATCTACGGCACGTCGCTCACACTCGATGCCGTGCGCGGCACGCCGGCAGTGTGGATCTGCGTGGTCGTCGTCACCGCAGCGCAGTTTGCCGTGACCTACGCCGCGCCGCTGCAGCGGGTCTTCGGAACGCAGGCGGTGCCGCTCGCCGACGGCCTGCTGGTGGTCGGCGTCGGCATGGTGTTCTTCGCCGTGATCGAGGCCGAGAAGCAGCTCCGGCTGTCGCTGCGGCGGACGACCGTCGTGTAGCGGCCGCGCCGCGGCCCGGCGTCGGCCGTGCACGTTCAGCCCGCGTCGCCGCCGTCCCGTACGACGATCGCATTCCCGCGGCGCATGGCTCTCTCCTTCGGCTTGCGGCCATAATGCGTGTCCCGGCGCGCGATGGCGGGGCCCGTGGGTGCGTTCGCGCGGGACCTGCCACGCGCGCGGACGGGGTGCGCGACACGAGGAGAGACAATGGCTGATCGTCGACGGCGCATGGGCTTGATGCTGTGGCCGGTGCCAGGGCTGGATGCCGGTTTCGAGCGTGGCCAGTGGGCCGAAGCCGCCGGCTACGATGACCTGTGGCTGTGCGACGCGGAGGGCATGGAGGACCCGATCGCGCTCGCCGCGGCGCTGGGCGTGGTGACCACGCGTGCGCGCCTGTGCACCGGGGTCGTGCCGGTCTTCAACCGCCCGCCGCCGGTGCTTGCTGCCGGCGTCGTCGCGGCCGAGGCGCGTGCGCCCGGCCGCTTCGTGCTGGGACTCGGCGCGTCCACGCCGAACATGGTGGAACGCTGGTACGGGCTCGAGTACGCCCGGCCACTACAGCGCGTACGGGAGACGGTGGTCCTGCTGCGTGCGATCCTCGCCGGCGAGAAGACCGCGTTCGCCGGGCGTACGCTGCACAGTCACGGCTTCCGCCTGCAGGCAGTTCCGGCCACACCGGTTCCCATCCACCTCGGCGCCATCGGCGGGCGCATGCT
The DNA here is from genome assembly GCA_030429865.1 of Gammaproteobacteria bacterium. Lineage (GTDB taxonomy): Bacteria > Pseudomonadota > Gammaproteobacteria > JACKNG01. The sequence continues at coordinate 1,480 of JAUIFX010000085.1, forward strand.
CGAACTGGCCGGCGAACTCGCCGACGGGGTGGTGCTCAACGACTTCACCCCGCCCGATCGGCTCGACTACGCTTTCGCGCGGCTCGATGCCGGCGCGCGGCGCGCCGGGCGGCGCGCCGAGGACCTCGAGATCGTCAAGCGCCGTGCCCTTTACGTGACCGATGACGAGGCCGCGGCCATGGCGTACTTCCGCCAGCACCTCGCCTTCTACGCGTCGGCCGAGCAGTACCAGAACGTGCTGCGCGAGCTCGGTTACGGCGCCGCCGTGGAAGAGGCGGTCGCCGGCTACGCGGCACGCGACCGCGCGCGGATTACGGCGGCGATCAGCGACGACATGGTGCGCCGCATCTTCACCTTCGGCGACGAGAAGTGGTGCTGGCAGCAGGTGGCGGCGGACTACGCCGCCGGCGTCGATACCATCGTGGTCAGCCCGCAGGGCGGCACGGCGGAAGCGTTCGCGCGCGGTGCCGCGGCCTTCGCGCGCGACGTCTTCACGCCCTGACTGGTCCGTGCGGGGCGACGGCGAGGGGCGCATGCCGTTAGACTGGTGAGCGCGGTCCGGTCGGGCGGATTGCGATAGTCACGGCGGCACTGGCCGCCGCGCCCGCCCACCGATAGCTGCGGACCTTCCGGTAAGCCATGAAGAAGCGCGCTCTCACCATCCTGCACCAGGCCCACTCGACGCCGGGGCACGTCGGCGCGGCGCTCACCGCGCGCGGTTACGTGCTCGAGCACTGCTGTCCCAACCTCGGCGATGCCCTGCCCACGGCGCTCGATGCCTACGACGCGCTGGTCGTGTTCGGCGGCCCGCAAAGCGCCAACGACGATCACCTGCCCGGTATTCGCGCCGAGCTCGACTGGCTCGAACGGCACGCCCTCGGCAGCGGCAAGCCGCTGCTCGGGATCTGCCTCGGCGCGCAGCAGATCGCCCGCGTGCTCGGCGCGCGCGTCTATCCGCACGATGGCGGTCACGCCGAGATCGGCTATCACCAAGTCGTGCCGACCGCGGCCGCCGCCGGCTTCCTCGAGGCACCGACCATGTTCTACCAGTGGCACGCGGAGACCTTCGACATCCCGCGCGGCGCCGAGCACCTCGCTTCCGGCGAGATGTTCGATGCCCAGGCCTACCGCTACGGTCGCCACGTCTACGGCATCGAGTTCCATCCCGAGATGACCCGCGCGATGATCGAACGCTGGTCGACATCGGAGGCCGGACGCGAACGCATCGCCCACCACGGCGCACCGGACTGCGCGCGCCAGCTGGCCGATTTCGCGCGCTACGCGGCGGCCAGCGAGCGCTGGCTGGACCAGTTTCTCGACACGCTGCTGCTCGCCCCGGCCGGGGACTGAGGAGAATCGCGCCGCGCCGGTTCGTCGCGGGACCTTGCCAGTCCGCGCGGCCGGCCGCCGATTCAGCGTCGGCGCGGGGCGCGCGCGGTGTCGCGCTGGGCGCGTGCGAGCAGCTCGCGGAACCAGCCGTTGGCGGCGTCCGCGGCGGTGCGCCGATGCCAGATGGCATGCACTTCGAGCGGCGGGATGTCGAACGGCAGCGGCATGGTTGCGAGGTGATGCGCGTCGGCGAGGCGGCGCGGGACACTCGCCGCGAGATCGGACCGGTGCGCGAGGTAGGGCAGGCCGAGGTGATGCGGCGTGCGCACGACGATGCGACGCTGCTCGCCGAGCCGCCTCAGCGCCATGTCGACCTGGCCCAGCCCGCGCGGCCGCCCCGAGGCGTGCACGTGCTCCATGGCGAGGTAGCGCTTCATGGTCAGGCGACGCTGGAGTGCCGGGTGCCCGGGACGTACCGCGCACACGATCTCGTCCTCGAGGAGCTTGCGCGAGAGGAGTTGCGGATCCGGCATGGGCAGGGCGTCCAGGGCCAGGTCGACCGTGCCGCTGGCGAGCGCGTGCACGACCTGGCGACGGTTGTAGGCCTGGACCTCGATGCGCATCGCCGTGCCGGCGAGGGTTTCGAGTACGGCCGGCAGGACCAGCGCCGCCGAGAGGTCGCCGGCCGCGAGACGGAAGCGGCGGTCGGCGCGCGCCGGGTCGAAAGCGGCGCGCCGGGCGTGTCCCGTGCCGAGCAGGCGCAGACCCTCGGCGATGTCGCCGGCCAGGCTCTCGCCGAGCGGCGTTGGCGAGACGCCGCGGCCGCGGCGCACGAACAACGGGTCGTCGTAGGCTTCGCGCAGGCGCGCGAGCGCGTTGCTGACCGCCGGCTGGGTCATGTGCAGGACCTCGCCGGCGCGGGTCAGGCTGCCCTCCTGGTAGATCGCCTCGAAAACGCGATAGAGATTCAGGTCGAGCCGCCGCGGGTTCATCGGAACATCACCAGCATCTATGGATAGATATACAAAACATCAATTGGAGTGATTTTAAACCGATGGCTAGGATGGCGTCTGCCGACGATGCGGGGCCGCGCGCCGGCGACCCGCCGCCAGAACTACGAGGAGTCGAGACCATGAATTTCGAATACAACGAGCGCTGCCGTGAGCTGCTCGAGCGCGTACGCGCCTTCATGCACGAGCACATCTACCCGATCGAGGAAGAGATCTTCGAGTTCGTCCATGACCCGGCCAACCTGTGGGTGCCGCCGCCGCAGATCGAGACACTCAAGCAGAAGGCGCGCGCCGAGGGCCTCTGGAACCTGTTCCTGCCCCACGAGTACGCCCCCTACAGCCCCGGTCTGACCAACCTCGAGTACGCCCCGCTGGCGGAAGAGATGGGCCGTGTGATGTGGGCCTCCGAAGTCTTCAACTGTTCCGCGCCCGATACCGGCAACATGGAAGTGCTGGCGCGTTACGGCAGTGACGAGCACAAGAAGCAATGGCTGGAGCCGCTGCTGGCCGGCGAGATCCGGTCTTCCTATCTCATGACCGAACCGCAGGTGGCCTCCTCCGATGCGACCAACGTCGAGACCGAGATCCGGCGCGACGGCGACGAGTACGTCATCAACGGGCGCAAGTGGTGGAGTTCGTGTGTCTACGACCCGCGCAACAAGATCTACATCGTCATGGGCAAGACCGACACCAGCGCGCCGCGCCATGCCCAGCAATCCATGATCCTGGTGCCGGCGGGAACGCCGGGCTTCGAGATCGTGCGGCCGCTGCGCGTGCTGAACGACCTGCATTCGCCGCACGGGCATGCCGAGGTGCGCATGACCGACGTGCGCGTGCCGGCTTCCAATCTCATCCTCGGCGAGGGTCGCGGCTTCGAGATTGCGCAGGGCCGACTCGGGCCGGGCCGTATCCACCACTGCATGCGCCTCATCGGCGGCGCCCAGCGGGCGCTGGAGATCATGTGCCGGCGAGTCGACGAGCGTGTCGCGTTCGGCAAGAAGCTCTCCGAGCAGTCGAGCATCCGCCAGGACATCGCGAAGTCGCGGGGCGAGATCGAGCAGGCCCGATTGCTCTGCCTGTGGGCGGCGGATCGCCTCGACCGCGAAGGCAACAAGGTCGCGCGTGACGCGCTGGCGATGGTCAAGATCGAGATCCCGCGCATGTGTCAGCGCGTCGCGGACCGCGCCATGCAGTCGCACGGCGGCATGGGCGTCTGCCAGGACACGGTACTGCCCGAGATCTTCTCCTACGCGCGCTACGTGCGTATTGCCGATGGTCCCGACGAAGTGCACATGTCACAGCTCGGCAAGCTCACGGTACAGCAGGTGCTGGCCGACTGAGCCTGTCACGCGGCGGCCCGCGTGGCCGCCGCTGTCCCCTGTCGCCAGGGCCGCGCCGGGTGTATCGTGCGAACTGCAGACACAGGCGGAGAACCCCGGCCGATGCAGGAATCGAGTTTCCGTGCGCGCCTCGCCGAGCAGGGCTACGACGAGCCCGAGCTGATCGAGCGCGCGCCCGGCGTCCACAACCCCGATCACAGCCACGATTTCGACGTCGCGGCGCTGGTCCTCGATGGCGAGCTGGTGGTGACGACCGCGGCCGGCGAGACCACCACCTGCCGCGCCGGCGACCTGTTCGAGCTGGCCGGGGGCATCGTCCATAGCGAACGCTACGGCGAGCGCGGTGCGCGCGTGCTGGTAGGGCGCCGCGTGCGCTGAACGCGCCGACTGCGGCGGCGCGGCCCGGGCCGGCTGCCGTACCCCGCCCGCGGCGAGCGTTTTTGCGAACTGTTCCCGCGGTTTTTCCGCATTGTCATGTGACGCCCCTGGCGCGACGCTATAATGCGACGCGCGTCCCCCTGGCGCGTCTCTCATCGAATTCGTCTCAACCAGTCCAGCGGCACGGAGCACGCCGAGGCCCATCATGTCCAGCTACAGCCTGACCCATCTCAAGCAACTGGAAGCGGAGAGCATCCACATCATTCGCGAGGTCGCCGCCGAGTTCAAGAACCCGGTGATGCTCTACTCGATCGGCAAGGACTCCGCGGTCATGTTGCAGCTCGCCATGAAGGCGTTCTACCCGGCGCGGCCACCGTTCCCGCTGCTGCACGTCGACACGACCTGGAAGTTCCGCGAGATGATCCGCTTCCGTGAGGAGTACGTGCGCAAGGAACTCGGCCTGGACGTACTCGTGCATACCAATCAAGAAGGTCTCACCCTCGGCATCAGTCCCTTCGAGGACAGTGAAAAGCATACCGAGGTGATGAAGACCGATGCCCTCAAGCAGGCGCTCGACAAGTACGGCTTCGACGCCGCCTTCGGCGGTGCGCGCCGTGACGAGGAGAAATCGCGCGCCAAGGAGCGCGTGTACTCGTTCCGTGACCGCAACCATCGCTGGGACCCGAAGAACCAGCGTCCCGAGCTGTGGAACCTCTACAACGCCAGGGTCGACAAGGGCGAGAGCATTCGCGTGTTCCCGCTGTCCAACTGGACCGAACTCGACATCTGGCAGTACATCCACCTGGAGAACATCCCGCTCGTGCCGTTGTACTTCGCCGCCGAGCGGCCCGTGGTCGAGCGTAACGGCGTGCTCATCATGGTCGACGACGAACGCCTCGAGCTGCGTCCCGGCGAGACCCCCCAGCAGAAGATGGTGCGTTTCCGCACGCTGGGCTGCTATCCGCTGACAGGCGCTGTCGAGTCGCAGGCGACCACGCTGCCCGAGATCATCCAGGAGATGCTGCTCGCCACCACTTCCGAGCGCCAGGGCCGGGTCATCGACCAGGACGAAGGCGGCGCCGGCATGGAGGAGAAGAAGCGCCGCGGCTATTTCTGAGCGCGCACGGAACCACCCAGACGCGGCACGCCCGCCGCACTGCCTGACGGACGGCAACATGTCACATCAATCCGAACTCATCGCCACCGACATCGACGCCTACCTGCGTCAACACGAAGAGAAAGAGCTGCTCAGGTTCATCACTTGCGGCAGCGTCGACGATGGCAAGAGCACGCTGATCGGGCGGCTCCTCTACGATTCCAAGATGATCTACGAGGACCAGCTCTCCGCCATCCAGAAGGACTCGAAGATTCACGGCACGACCGGCGGCGATTTCGATCCGGCGCTGCTCACCGACGGGCTCAAGGCCGAACGCGAACAGGGCATCACCATCGATGTCGCCTATCGCTACTTCTCGACGGCCAAGCGCAAGTTCATCATCGCCGACACGCCCGGACACGAGCAGTACACGCGTAACATGGCGACCGGCGCCTCGACGGCCGATCTCGCCATCATCCTCGTCGACGCGCGTCACGGCGTGCAGACGCAGACGCGACGCCATTCCTTCATCACGTCGCTGCTCGGCATCCGCCACGTCGTCGTCGCGATCAACAAGATGGACCTGGTCGACTTCAGTGAGGAAGTCTTCGACCGCATCCGCGACGAGTATCGCGACTTCGCCGTGCGGCTGAATATCCCCGATCTCGACTTCATCCCCATCTCGGCGCTGCGCGGCGACAACGTCGTCGACCAGAGCGCGAGCACACCGTGGTACCACGGACCGACGCTGATGGGATTCCTCGAGTCGGTCTATATAGGTTCGGATCGCAATCTCGAGGACTTCCGCTTTCCGGTGCAGCTGGTCAACCGCCCCAACCTCGATTTCCGCGGTTACTGCGGCACGATTGCCTCCGGCATCGTGCGCAAGGGGGACGAGGTGGTGGTGTTCCCGTCGCGCCGCACGACCCGCGTGAAGCAGATCGTGACCTACGACGGCGAGTTGGAAGAGGCCTTCGCGCCGCAGGCGGTCACGTTGACCCTCGAAGACGAAGTCGACATCAGCCGCGGTAACGTCATTTCGCGCACCGGCAACGTGCCGCGTATGAACGATCGCTTCGATGCGATGGTCGTGTGGATGTCGGAACAGGCGATGGTGCCGGGCAAGGTCTACCACATCAAGCATGCCACGAGCCTCGTCACCGGCTCCATCAGCACGCTGCGCTACGCGGTCGACGTCAACACCTTGCATCGGCACGAGCAGCCGACGCTGAGCCTGAACGAGATCGGCCGCTGCACAATCCGCCTGAACGAGCCCGTTGCGTTCGACGACTACCGACAGAATCGCCTGATGGGCGCGTTCATCATCATCGACCGGCTGACCAACGCGACCGTCGGCGCCGGCATGATCCAGGCGCGCTCGTCGAACGAAGCGCGTGACCACTGGGACGACGAACCGGTCAGCGAGTCGTTGCACGAGTCGTTCAGCCAGGTCTCCGACGCCGAGCGCGCGGCGCGCTTCGGCCAGCAGCCGCTGACGTTGCTGCTGACCGGCCTCACCGGCGCCGGCAAGTCGACCATCGCCTACGCGCTCGAGCGCCGCCTGTTCGAGCAGGGACGCGCCTGCACGGTGCTCGATGGCGAGAACATGCGTCTTGGCATCAGCAAGGATCTCGGTTTCTCGGCCGAGGATCGCTCGGAGAACCTGCGCCGCGCGGTCGAAGTCGCACGGCTGATGAACAAGGCCGGGTTGCTGTGTATCGCGAGCTTCGTCGCGCCGAGCGAAGAGGTGCGCCAGCGCGCGGCTGCCGAACTCGGTGACGGCAAGCTGCTGGTGGTGCACGTGGACGCACCGATCGAGCTGTGCCGGGAGCGCGATCAGCGGGGCCATTACGCGGCGGCGGACAGCGGCGAGATCGCGAACTTCCCCGGTGTCAGCGCGCCCTACGAGGCGCCGGCGGCGCCCGATCTCGTCCTCGACACTGCCAAGACGGGTGTCAGCGGATGCGTCGACGCGCTGGTCGAGTTGCTCGAGCGCCGCGGCGTCGTCTGATGCCGCTGGCGCCCGGCTGCGGCGCAGGTCCGGCTACTTGTAGTACTTGAGGAAATCGGGGTCGCGCTTCTCGTTCAGCGCCTTGACGCCTTCCTGCGATTCCTCGGTGAAGTAGTAGAGCTTGACGGCCTGCATGGCGAACTGGCCCATGCCGCGGATGTTCTCGCTGTCCATGTTGAAGCTCTTCTTGGCCAGCGCAATCGCCGTCGGGCTGCGCCGGTTCAGTTCGTCGCACCAGTTCTGCACTTCCTGGTCGAGCTGGTCGTCGGGGAACACGGCGTTGACGAGACCCATGTCGAGAGCTTCCCGGGCGGAGTAGCGTTTGCACATGTACCAGATCTCGCGCGCCTTCTTCTCGCCCACGACGCGTGCGAGGTAGGCGGTGCCGAAGCCGGGGTCGACCGAGCCCATCTTCGGACCGACCTGGCCGAAAATGGCGTTCTCCGAGGCCAGCGTCATGTCGCAGATCGTCGCGAACACGTTGCCGCCGCCGATGGCATAGCCGCGCACCTTGGCGATGACCGGCTTGGGGACGTCGCGGATCACCGAGTGCAGTTCCTCGACGGGCATGCCGACGGCGCCGCGCGCGTCGTTGTTGCCGTAGGTGCCACCCTCGTGGTCCGACTGGTCGCCGCCGGTGCAGAATGCCTTGTCCCCGGCGCCGGTGAAGATGATCGAGCCGATGTCACGATCCCAGCCCGCGGCCTGGAAAGCGTCGATCAACTCGACGACCGTGCGCGGCCGAAACGCGTTGTACTTGCGTGGCCGATTGATCGTGATCGTCGCCGTGCGGCCGTTCACTTCATAGATGATGTCTTCGTAACTGCTCATGCGTGGTGTCCTGTCTGCTGATGAAAAGGGAGTGAAGGAGGCGTACTGACCCGTCGTGCGCAAAGCGTCACGAGCGCAGTCAGGTCGCGTTCCGGCGGCGCGCAGCAAGCGCAGCGTACTGAGCCGTACGTGAGGATTGCGAGCACCGGCGGGACGCGAGCTGGCAAGCGCAGTAGCTTCATGGTGCGCTCAACCTCGGGACCGTCGTGCGCAAAGCGTCACGAGCGCAGCCGGGTCGCGTTCCGGCGGCGCGCAGCAACCGCAGCGTACTCAGCCGTACGTGAGGATTGCGAGCACCGGCGGGACGCGAGCTGGCAAGCGCAGTAGCTTTGCGCACGACGCTCAGCCGATCATGGAATAGCCGCCGGATACACTCAGCACCTGCCCCGTAATATGCCCCGCCGCCGAAGACGCGAGAAAGACCACCGCGTTGGCGACGTCCTCGGGCCGGCCGATCTTCTTCAGCGGCAGGCTCTTCGCCACCTTCTCGAGCTGCTCGGGGGTGAACATCGAGTCCTTGTTCACCCACATGCTGTTGGCGCCGACCTCGGCATCGTCGGCGGGGATGGTCACACCCGGACAGACCACGTTGCAGCGAATGCCGTTGCGACCGTTCTCCTTGGCGATGGTCTTCATGAAGCTGTTGATGCCGGCTTTCATGCCGCCGTAGACCGCTTCGCGTGGCTCGCCCTGGCGACTCGCGTCGGAGCTGATGGACACGATCGCTCCGTGGTTCTGCGGCGCCATGATTGCGAGCGCGGTGTAGGTGCAGTTGAGCACGCCGACGAAGTTGACACGAATGATCTTCTCCCACAGATCGGGCGTCGTCTGGGTGAAGAACATGAGCTGGTCCCAGCCGACGTTGTTGATCAATACGTCCACGCCGCCGAAGGCGTCGGTGGTCTGCTTGAACATCGCCTGCACCTGGGACAGGTCGGTGACGTCGCAGGCGGCGACGTCGACGGCCGCGGCGCCGGCCTCGCGCGCCTCGGCGGCGACGGCCTCGGCCTGTTGCACGTCGATGTCGCCGATCATCACCTTGGCGCCCTCACGCGCGAAGGCAAGCACGATGGCACGCCCGATGTTGGAGCCGCCGCCGGTGACGATGATTGCCTTGTCCTTCAATCCGAGATCCATGGTCGATGTGTCCTCCCGCCGTTTCGGTATTGCCTCGTATGCCCGGGTGGGTCACGTCTGGCCGCGGTCTCCGGGCGTCTGCCTCCTCGCATGGTATTCGCTAATGCCGCGTGGCGCGCGCCGTCGCGGTGTGGTGACCGCCAGACGCGGAAAGGCGGGGTACCCGCGGCACGGTACGATGATGTCGTCACCACGCCCTCGGCCGAGGGGTTATGCTGCGCGCTACCAGACATACTCGCGGAAGCATCCATGAACAACGTCCGTTTCGAGGTTGCGCCAGACGGAATCGCGCTCGCGACCATCGACATGCCGGGCCGCCCTTTCAACGTATTCTCGGACGAGATGATCGATGAACTCGAGCAGCTCACCGCGCGCATCGAGGCCGATGCGGCCATACGCGGGGTGGTCGTCACTTCGGGCAAGGAAGCCTTCATGGCCGGGGCCGATCTCGCCATGGTGCGAGGTTTCACCACGTTGCGCTTCGAGAAGACGGCGGAGGAGATCCGCGCCGTCTTTCCGCGGCTGAATTACGCCCTGCGCCGTTTCGAGCGCCTCGGCGTACCCACGGTCGCCGCCATCAACGGCCTCGCCCTCGGCGGTGGCCTGGAGTTCGCCATGGCATGTCATCACCGCGTCGCGGTCGATGGCGGTCCGCCGGGCCTGGGGCTGCCGGAGATCCTGCTCGGCTTGTTTCCCGGCGCCGGCGGTACACAGCGTCTGCCGCGCCTGACCACGCCGGCGTTCGCCGCGCGGATGCTGCTCGACGGCAAGCCGGTTTCACCCACCGTCGCGCACGCCGCCGGGCTGGTCGATCACCTGGCGCCGGCGCCGCGACTGCTCGACAGTGCGCGCGCCATTGCGCGCCAGGCACGCCCCGGCGCCCGCTGGGACCATGCCGGCTGGCAGGCACCGCCGGATACGGAGGGTTTCCTCGCCGGCGACGACGTGCTCGGCAAGCTGCTCGAGCGGGCCTGGATGGGGGCGGATGTCGCGCATCTCTACCCCGCGGTCGGTGCGGTCTGCCGCAGCCTGCTCGACGGCTGGGGCAAGCCCATCGACGCCGCGATCGAGATCGAGGTGGAGAATTTCCTCACCATCATGCTGGACCCGGTCGCTGGCAACATGGTGCGTACGAGCTTCCTGTCGCGCACTGCCGCCCCGAAGCGCGCCGCGCGCCAGCTGGCCGCGGATGACGGAGGTGTTCGTGCGCTGTGCGTCAGTGGCGACGCGCCACCACGCCTGGCCGCGCATTTCGTCCTGGTCGAAGATGTCGCGCAGGCCGATGCCACGCTCGCCACCGGCGCGCCGGGTGGGGCCGTGCGCGCCGAGTTTGCCGTCGGGCTGCGCGCGCTCGACGCGGCACCGACCGGCTGTGCTGCCGAGATGCGCTACGTGGGCGATTTCGACGCCGCCGAGGCAGTCGAGATCGCTGCGGAACCGGGCGAACTCGCCTCGCGCGCGCTCGCCATCGCGAGGCGCCTGCGCCTGACACCGGTCGCGACCGCGCCGGGCGACGCGGGGCCGCTCGCACGCCTGCTCGCGGCCACGCGGCGAGCGGCGGCTGCGCATGCATCCGATGCCACGAAGCGCGGGGCGCTGGCCAACGCGCTCGACCTCGGCGGCTTGTTCTCCCGCGCCGGCCTCGCATACTCGCACGGCGCGGGTTTCAGCGCGGCCGATCGCGCCGCCGGCCTCGCGATCATGCTCGACGTGGCCCGCGAGACCGCCACGTGCCTGGCCGACGGTCTGCTCGCGACGCCCGAGGATGCCGACGTGCTCGGCGTCGCGGCGTTGGGCTACCCGGCCTGGAGCGGCGGCCCGCTGTCGTTTCTCGACATGGTCTGCCGCGGCGAGGTGGACGGCCTGGAGGCGACGCCCGGCGCCGCGCTGTTCTACGACGCCTAGCGCGTCGCTGCGCCTTGCGCGCGCCCGGGATACGCGGCACTGAATATCCGGCCACGGCATGGGTTACCCTACGGCCCCGCACGTCGCGGCGAGTGGCCGCGAATGACTGCCGCCGCCGCGTCCGGCGACGCCGGCATGCCGCGCAATGCGCTGGGCGGCGCAGCCGGGCGCCGGGGCGCGCCGATCCAGTAAACGAGAGGAATATCGCATGAGCCAGGTCGTCATCGTCGACAACATCCGCACCGGACTCGCCAAGGCCCACCGCGGCACTTTCAACCTGACCCGCGCCGATGAACTCGTCGCGCACTGCATCGACGCCCTGCTCGCGCGCAACCCGGCCCTGGACCCGGCCGAGGTCGAGGACGTGGTGGTCGGCGCGGCGCGGCAGATCGGCGAGCAGTCGGCCAACATGGCGCGCCACGCGGTGGCGCTCTCGAAGTTGCCGATCGAGGTTTCGGCGATGACCTTGAGCCGTGCCTGCTCGTCGGGCCTGAACGCGATTTCCGTCGCCGCCACGCAGATCGCGAGCGGTTGCGCCGAAATCGCGATCGCCGGCGGCGTGGAATCGATCACCGGCCTCGACCGCGGTACGCCGGCGGTGTTCGACAACCACCCGCGCCTGGAAGCGGAGAAGCCCGACATCTTCATGGCCATGGGCAACACCGCCGAAGTCGTCGCGCGGCGCTACCAGGTAACGCGCGAACAGCAGGATGTCTACGCGCTGCAGAGCCAGCAGCGCTATGCGCGCGCCGTGGACGAGGGACGCGTGGCCGACGAGATTGCGCCGATGTCGGTCAAGTGGCTCAAGCTGATGAACAAGGAAACCAAGGAGACCGCGATCGTCGAGGGCATCGTCGACCGCGACGAATGCAATCGTCCGGAGACCACCCTCGAAGGCCTGGCCAAGCTCAAGCCGGCGTTCGAAGAGGGCGGCAGCGTCACCGCCGGTAACGCCTCGCAGCTCTCGGACGGCGCCTCGATGACGCTGCTGATGTCCGAAAAGCGCGCGCAGCAGCTCGGTCTCGAGCCGCTGGCGTATTTCCGCGGCTGGGCCGTCGCCGGTTGCGAGCCCGATGAAATGGGTATCGGCCCGGTCTTCGCGATTCCGCGCCTGCTCAAGTACAAGAACCTGACGCTCGGCGACATCGACCTGGTGGAACTCAACGAAGCGTTCGCCTCGCAGTGCCTGTATTGCCGCGACAAGCTCGGGATCGACAACGAGATCTACAACGTCAACGGCGGCTCGATCGCGATCGGTCATCCTTTCGGCATGACCGGCTCGCGCATGACCGGCGTGGTCATTCGCGAGCTGCGCCGGCGCGGGTCGAAGCTCGGCCTGGTGTCGATGTGCATCGGCAAGGGCATGGGCGCGGCCGGGCTGTTCGAGGCCTGCTGAAGGCGCCCCGGGCCGCGAATACCGGCGCAACGTGCGCCACGCAGGGAGCGCCGCGGTGCGCTAAAGTGCACGCCGACGGCGCAGACACGCGCCGTCCGCGCGCTCCGCGAAGCTTGTCGAAACGAGGAAAGAGACCATGAACCGACGCGAATTCAACACTTATCTCGGCGTCGCCGCCGCGGCTTCCACGACGCTCGGCTCGGCCGCCGCGCTCGCCGCCGGCGCGCCGTGGGCGCTGGAGGCCGACGTCGCCGAGTGCTGCAGCTGCGAGATTCCCTGCCCGTGCAACTTCGGCCGCCGCACCGACCTGCAGTGCAACGGCAACCGCCTCATCCAGATCACCCAGGGCAGCATCGACGGCGCCGACCTGGCCGGCGTTTCCTTCCTGGCGACGTTCGAGATGGGCAAGTGGGTGCGGATCTACGTCGACGAGGCCATCGACGACGCCCACCATGCGGCTTTCGAGCAGGTCTTCCCGCTCGCTTTCCAGGGTTTCCACAAGCTGATGGTGGCCAAGCAGCGCGTGCCGATGACGGTGACACGCACGGCGACGACCGTGGCCTACACGGTGCCGGACTCCGCCGTCGAGATGAAGCTCATGACGGGACTCGGTGGCAAGCCGATCACGATCGACAACCTGCCGTCGCCAGCGTTCTACAACTACACCCAGTACGAGTCGGTCGTGCACCGGCACAAGAGCGACAGCGCCGAGTTCTCGCACAGCGGCACCAATGGCTTCACCTCGCGCATGATCGTCTCGGGCACGGCCTGAGGCAGCTCCGGGCAGCGGCCCTCAGCCGGCACCGCCGTCGCGCGGTGCCGGTTGCAACAGGGATTCGCCGTCCCCGAACACGTGGCGGTAGGTCCTGCCATCGACGCGCGCGCGGTACCAGCGCGCCAGGGGCTCGCGCGGCAGGGGGCGCCATGCCAGCGCCACGGCGAGCCAGTCGCCGGCAGCGTTGACGACCAGTGCCGAGCCGTCCCCGGTCGGCGCCGCGGCCAGGTGCAGCAAGGGCCAGTCGACGTGCAGACCGCGCGCGAGGTGCGCGCGCAGCTCGTGCGCCGAGGCCTCGAGGGCGATGACCAGCTCGCGTCCGTGCCGTTTGCGTGCGCCCATGTCCTGCATATCGGCGAAGCGGAAATCGAGTCCGCTGCTGGTTTCGAGCAGTGCCGGAACATCCGCGCCGAAGCTCCAGCTCGTCCACACCCGGGGTTCGCTTCGCGGTGACGGGGCGAGCGTCTCGGGACAGGGCGCGCGTTCGCAGTAGCGGCGCATGATGCGGGCGTTGAGCTCGTCCGGACCGCTCACGCGCGGCGCGTCGACGAGCACGGTGCGGCCGGCCACGACGAAGCGCAGCGTGGCGCCCGGGTCGACGAACACACGCACGTCAGGCGCCGTGGCCAGCGATGCCGCGGTCGCGTGCAGGCCGTCGATGCTGTTGCGCGCCGCCGCGCGCCAGCGAGCCAGCGTGCCGGGGTCCGTGCCCGGGCGCGGGTCGGCTGCCGCGCTGGCGAGTTCCTCGGTGTACGCGCGCGCCAGCTCGTCCAGGGCCAGCGCCGCGAAGCGCAGGCGTTCGACCGCGTGCGCGTCTTCGAGGTGCGCGACCAGGCGCTCCAGGGTGCCCGGCGTACCGGCCGAGAGCGGCCGGCGCGGCGCCGGCAGCTGCGTGTCCGCAGCGACGGCGAGCGAGGCGCCGATCAGCAGTGCCGCCGCGAGCCGCTGCGGCCACGCGCCTCGCCTCGTCACCGGGCGGCGCATGCGCCGGTGCCGGCGCGCGTGATGCACGCGGCGCGGTGCCCTTTCACCCGGCGTCAGTCGCCGGCTGCGGCCAGTAAGCCGCGAGGTGCGTGGCCAGCCAGCGGGCAAGCGCCGCGTTGACCGCGTGTGGCTGTTCCTGGGCCATCCAGTGGCCGCTGTCGATGACGTGTTCGGTGAGGTCGCTGCACTGCGCGCGCATCGGCTCGGCCAGGCGTGAGCCGACCGCGTCACAGACGTAATCGTAGCGGGCGGCGAGGAACAATACCGGCAGGCTCAGCCGTGCGGGCTTGCCGGCGACCCACGCCGCGTTGGCAGCGTGGTTCATGTAGTACGAGTCGGGTCCGAAGAAACCGTTGCGCGCCAGCGCTTCGGCATAGACCGAGAGATCTTCCTCGCTGACCACGTCGGCGTCGCGCGGCAGGTCGGGCGCGGCGTCGAGCGGGCCGAACCAGCCGCCCTGGCGGCGGACTTCGGCGGTGAACGCCGGCTTCCCGGCGTCGGCCGGGTCGCCCTTGCGGAACAGCAGCTTCACGGTGCGGTACGGATCGGCCTCGAAGACCGACGTCGCGCGCGCGAAATTCTCCTCGTAGAAGCGCATGTACTCCCATTGCCCGGCAGGGTACTCGTCTTCCGGGTAGCGTTCGCGGTCGACCAGCGTGAGCGTGTGGTCGAGACCGTTCTCGATGGTCAGGTAGGGCACGCACAGGTTGGCGACCGCGACACAGCGCTCCGGGAACAGGCGCGCCAGGTTCCAGACCGTCGGACTGCCCCAATCGTGGCCCACCCACACGGCGCGCTCACGGCCGAGCTCGGCAAGCAGTTCGAGCATGTCGGTCACGACCGCTTCCTGGCGATAATCGGCGTGCTCGTGGTAGACGCTGGAATGGCCGTAACCGCGCAGGTCGGGGGCGACGGCACGGAAGCCGAGTCCGCCGAACACCGGCAACTGGTGGCGCCAGCTCAGCGACAGCTCCGGCCAGCCGTGCACGAACACGATCAGCGGCCCGTCCTCCGGCCCGCAGGCGAGGTAATGCGTGGTGTGCCGCGTAGTCTGCGCGTAGCGCGATTCGAGCACGGCGCCGTGCGCGTGCCTGTCCCTGCTCATGACGAAACTCCTGCGTGGTGGTCGTAGGGTGCTGCGTGCCGGGGCCGCGGGACGTTCATGGCCAGATACCGCGTTCGAGGGTGATGCGCGCGAGCCGTTCGACGGCGATGGCCAGCGCCGCGGTGCGCAGGTCCGGCGGATTGCGCCGCGCACCATGCTGGCCGCGCATCGTCTCGTGGCGGGCGACGACTTCGGCGGTCACTTCCTGCATGCGGTGATCGAGCCTGGCCAGGTTCTCGGCGCGGCTCCAGGTCTCGTTCTTCAGGTTCTGTACCCACTCGTAGTAGCTCACCACGACGCCGCCGCTGTTGGCGAGGATATCGGGCAGCACCGTGATGCCGCGCTCCTGCAGCACGCTGTCCGCCTGCGGCGTGATCGGCGCGTTGGCGCCCTCGACGATGATGCGCGCGTTGATGCGCGGCGCGTTGTGGCGATGAATCTGGTTGGCGAGGGCGGCAGGTACGAGGATATCGCAGTCGAGTTCGAGCAGGGCCTCGTTGTCGATCGCATGCGAACCCGGTGCGCCCGCGACGCGGCCGTGCTCGGCCTTGTGCCGCTCGACCTGGTCGAGGTCGAGGCCATCATCGTGGTCGGCACGGATGCCGCCGGCGGAGTCGCTCACCGCGATGACGCGCGCGCCGAGTTCCTGGCAGCGGCGCGCGGCGACGCGCCCGACCTCGCCGAAGCCCTGGATCGCCACGCGACGCCCGCCGAGGCCGCGCGTGTCGCCGAGCGGGTGCAGGTCGAGGTAGCGCTCGAGCGCGCTGATGGCGCCGTGGCCGGTGGCCTCGTCGCGGCCTTCGGCGCCGCCGAGATCGAGCGGCTTGCCCGTCACCACCGGCAGGTTGTTCTCGCCCGGGTGCAGCGCCTGGTAGGTGTCGTAGACCCAGGCCATGGTGTGCGAGCCGGTGTAGAGATCGGGCGCGGGGATGTCGGTGTGCGGACCGATGTTGTCGCCGAGTTCGGCGACGTAGCGCCGCGTGATGCGCCGCAGTTCCGGTTGGCTGAGCTGCTTGACGTCGCACGCCACGCCGCCCTTGGCGCCGCCGAACGGCACGCGGATCAGGCTGCATTTCCATGTCATCAGCGTGGCCAAGGCCTCGACTTCGCGTGCCGTGACCTTGGGGTGATAACGGATGCCGCCCTTGCCGGGGCCGAGGATGTTGCTGTGAAGCGAGCGATAGCCGCGGAAGATGCGCACCGAGCCGTCGTCCATCTCGACCGGGAAATGCAGCGAGAGCGTGCGCTTGGGGCGCAGAAAGAAATCGATCAGGCCGCGCTTGACGTGGCCCATGTGGCGCACGGCGCGGTGGAACTGCGCCTGGCGCATCTTGAGCGGTGAGATGCGTATTTCTTCGCTGGTCATCTGAAAGCGGTCCGCGGAGTGACAACAGGTGCTTACTCTACCGTGTGAACGGCATGGCTGCCCCGGGCGAGGTCAAGCGCCGCGCAACATTTCGCATACAAAACGCGCCCGGCCTGGAACCTGCCTGATACATCGCCTCGCTAGCCTTGCTCTCGACGCCGGGTGCTGCCGGCCGCATCGCAACAGGAGCAAGACCATGACCATGACGCATCGCCTTCACGAGACCGCGGGACACGTCTTCGTCGCCTGCCTCACCACCTTGTGCGCAGGCTCGCTCGGCGTGACGCTCTTCGTCGCACTGGCGGCATCGATGCCGTGAGCCGCCGCGCGGCGCCTGCGCGGCGCCGTCCCCTCGCACCACCCACCCAGGAGAACGAACATGATCGATACCTTGCTGGCACGCTGCCCGTCGTTCGTCGATGGGCCCTTGGCTGCCATCCTGACCCTTGCCATCCTTGCCCTGCTCGCCGGCTCGCCGCTGATTGCCGTCGGCGGCTGGTACCTCGCGCACGCCTGAGCCACGCCCCGTCCGCCGCGCCCGGGCGGGGCGCTACCCGGCGCCGCCCGATGGTGCCACAATGGGCAGCCGGGGAGGGCCGCGCGCCAGCGCGCGGCTTACCCGCAAGGACGCCCAGTCTCCGGATGTGTGCAGGCGACATGGCCGTCCATTGCGGGCGAGGTCTTTCCTCTGTGCCTGTGCCGCTGTCGAGATCGGCCCATGCCGCGAGGGGGGAGAACCGTGACCGAACGCGCGACCGTGCTCATCGCCGACGACGATGCCGATATCCGCGAACTGCTCGACGAGTACCTCGGTGATCATGGCTATGCCGTGCTGCATGCCGCCAGCGGCGCCGAACTGCGAGGGATCGTGGCCGAGCGGGTACCCGACGTCGTGCTGCTCGACGTCGGCATGCCCGGCGAGGACGGGCTCAGCCTCGCCCGTTTCCTGCGCGAGCAGTTCGACATCGGCATCATCATGGTTTCCGGAGCCGGTGAGACGGTCGACCGCATCATCGGGCTCGAAGTCGGCGCCGACGACTATCTCGCCAAGCCGTTCGACCTGCGCGAACTGCGCGCGCGCCTGAAGAGCGTGGTGCGGCGCTACCAGCGCCCGGGCGCCGAGGGAGGCGCCGAGACGCCGCCCGCCGAGGTTGCCGCGCCGGTTGCGCGACGCGTACCGTTCGGCGCCGTGTTGCTGGATCTCGAGGCCTGCCAGGCGTGGGATGCCGCCGGCGGCGAGGTGCCCCTCACGGCGGCCGAGTTCGAGCTGCTCAAGGTCTTCCTCGAACGGCCCAACCGGCCGCTCTCGCGCGACCAGCTGATGAACCTGACCCAGAATCGCGACTGGGATCCCTTCGATCGCAGCATCGACATCCGCATCGCGCGCCTGCGCAAGAAGGTCGAACCGGAACCCGAGCGGCCGCGCGTGATCCGCACCCGTCGCGGCCTCGGCTACATGTACGTACCGGACGCGCGGCCGGGCTGAGAAACGCCCGACTGGCGACGTGCTTGTAACGGGCGTGTTTCAATCGTTGCCCGATTGTAGAACGGCGATGCGCGTCGGCGCCGCGTTGCTACGATGAATTCATGAACGCACGACGTGACTCTTCGGGCAATGGCGGCGACAGCCCCCTGACGGGTGACGGGGCGATGAGCGATGCCGG
>JAUIFX010000086.1 GCA_030429865.1 Gammaproteobacteria bacterium
CTCGAAGGACCTCATGCACTGGGAGTTCCGCGGCCGGGTGTTCGAAGGACGGAATCCGGCTGGGATCGAGGGAGAGTGGGTCATCGAAAGGCCGAAAGTGTTCCACTGTCGGAGAACCGGGAAGTTCGTCATGTTCCTGCACATCGATGGTCAGGTGCCGGGCCACTGGTCGCGCTATCGCCGGGCGGAAGTGGGCGTCGCGGTCTGTGACACGGTCGACGGACACTACGAGTGGGTCCGTAGTTTCCGTCCGCTTGGAAAGGAAAGCCGCGACATCGGGCAGTTCGTCGATGACGACGGCCAGGCTTACCTGATCTTCGAATGCCGGCCGGAAGGTGGCTTTCACATCGCGCGGCTGAGCGACGACTATCTCGACGTCGCCGAGTCGGTGGCCTTCATCAAGACCAGTTGAAACGCATCATTGAAAGGACAGGGACCGTCTATGAACTACGTCTCACGCGCAAGTCTTCTATCGATTCTCGTCAGCGCCTGGAGCGCTGTCGTCTGTGCAGCTCCGCCCCTCGACATGCTACCGCCTACCAGCGTGCCGGCACCGGACCACAACGCGGTGACGGCAGAGCGCGTGACGTTGGGCCAGACCTTGTTCTTTGACCCGAGATTGTCCGCCTCGGGGTGGATTTCGTGTGCGAGTTGCCACAATCCAGGCCAGGGCTGGTCAGACGGGTTACCGACCATGCTCGGCCACGGCATGAAGGCTGGCGAGCGCAATACGCCGACGATCCTGAACAGTGCTTTCCTGTCCCTGTTGATGTGGGACGGCCGCTTTCGCACGCTCGAGGACCAGGCGCTAGGGCCGATCGAGGCGGCCGGGGAGATGAACATGAAGCTCGGCGAAATGGTCGCGCGAGTTCGTTCGATCCCGGGTTACGCACCAATGTTCGCTGACGCCTACCCGGGCGAGGAGATCAGCAGCGAGACCGTGGCCAAGGCGATCGCGAGCTATGAACGCACCATCGTCTCGAGCGGGACTTCGCCATTCGACGACTGGATTCGGGGTGACGAGAAGGCATTATCCGCAGGCGCGCGGCGCGGTTACGAGTTGTTCTACGGAAAAGGCAACTGTGGCGCCTGTCATTCTGGATGGGCCTTTACCGATGGCGGATTCCATAACATCGGCCTGGACGCCGGACCCGGCGGAGCCGCCGACAACGGACGCCACGACGTCCTGCCCCTTGCGTCGATGAAGGGCGCATTCAAGACGCCGACGCTACGCGACGTCGCGCTTTCGGCCCCGTACATGCGCGATGGGCGCTATGACACGCTTCGCGAGGTCGTCGAGCACTACAACCGCGGTGGTGACAGCAAGGAGAACCTGTCGCCCGAAATGCGGCCGCTGAACCTGTCGGAGCAGGAGATCGACGATCTCGTGGCCTTCATGGGGGCATTGACGGACCGACGCCCCACCGCGGTGGTGTATCCGCAACTACCCGCCGCGGTGGACGCCGCGGCTTTGGCCGAGGTGCAGCGCCCCTCCGAGCCGCGTGATGCGAGAGCCGGAGCGGCGTACGGCGGTCCCCGCTCAAGCGGTGACCAGCGTATCGCGCAGGGGCACGATTGAATCACCAAGTGACTAGTCGAACAGGAGCAAGAGAACCATGCCCGGTGTTTTTTTCAAGAGCGTTTCCATTGCAACGATCCTGGTTGGCGCAACGTTCGCGGCAGTGGCCGCCGACGTGGTCGTCGATCAAAAGGACAAGCAGTTCTCGACCACTGAATTGACCGTCAAGGTGGGGGACACGGTCAAGTTCCAGAACAATGACTCCGTCTCGCACAACCTCTTCTCACTGTCGGATACGATGACGTTCGACCTCGGCACGTTCCCGAACGGTGAGTCACGGGAAGTACAGTTCGAGCAGCCCGGCGTCGTCGACGTCGAATGTGCGATTCATCCGACGATGAAGCTCAAGATCGCGATAGAGGAGTGAGTCATGCGTTATCAAATCGCGCTCGCGCTATCGCTTCTTTGGCCCGCCATGAGCGCGAACGCGGATGAGGTTCCGTACAAGGAGACGAACAGCGCCTCGGTGGCACGTGGCGCCACGGTCTACGGCTCCTACTGTGCCTTGTGCCACGGTTCGGCGCTGGACGGTAAGGGCCGTGCCGCCCGACTTTACTCACCGCCTCCGGCCAACCTCGTCGCTTCAGAGAAGAACCGCGAGTACAAGGAGCTCATCGTCCGCCGTGGCGGAGCCGCGATAGGCCGTTCGGAGTTCATGCCACCGTGGGACGAGGAACTGACGGATGAGCAGATCACGGACCTGCTGAATTACGTCGAAACCGCCAGTCTGCGCGCGGAATCCGTAACGCAGGGTGAAACGGTTTACAACACGTACTGCACGTTGTGTCATGGCCCCGAGGCGGACGGCAAGGGGCGAGCCGCGAAAATGTACACGCCCGCACCTGCGAACCTGGTCACCTCGGACAAGAATCGCGAGTACAAAGAACTCATCGTGCGCCGGGGCGGTGCAGCTCTCGGGCGTTCCGAGTTCATGCCGCCGTGGGGTGAGGAACTCTCGGACAGCCAGATCGGTAATCTGCTCGATTACCTCGACGCCATCGCCGCCGAAGGCGATTAGCTCGTCAAGCCCGCGGCGCCGGCCACGCTCACGCGCGCCGGGCCGTAACGGCGTCAATCCAGCGCCCGCGAGACGACCTCGAAGGTGTCCTTGGACAGCCCGGGCGTATCCTTGATGCGCGCGAGCGCCTGGCGGGCGTGCTGCTGGCGTTCCGCGTCGAACTTCTTCCAGCGATCGAACGCGCGCGCGAGGCGCGCGGCGACTTGGGCGTTGATGGCATCGAGCGCAATCACGTGCTCGGCGGCGAACGCGTAGCCGCTGCCGTCGGCCGTATGGAAACGCGCGTGGTTGCCCTGGCAGAAGGCGCCGATCACGGCGCGTACCTTGTTCGGGTTGCGCAGGTCGAAGGCCGGGTGCTCGAGGAGCGCGCGGACCTCGTCCAGGGTACCCGGCAGCCGCGAACTCGCCTGTACGGCGAACCACTTGTCGACGACCAGCGGCTCGTCGCGCCAGCGCGCGTAGAACCAATCGAGGCCCTCCTCGCGCTCGGGGCAGTCGCAGTTGGCGAGGGCGGCGAGCGCGGCCATGGCGTCGGTCATGTTGTCGGCGGTGCGCAGCTGGTCGAGGCAGCGGGCGCGGATCTCCGGGGTCTCGAGCTCCATCAGGTAGCCGAGCGCGATGTTGCGCAACGCGCGGTGACCGGCGGAGTCCGGATCCGGGCTGTACGGGCCTTCGACGACGTGGGCCATGTACGCCGCGGCGAAATCGCGTTCGAGTGCCTGCGCGAGATGCCGCCGCAGGCCCGTTCGGGCGGCGAGAATCGCTTCCGGATCGACCTCGTCCAACTGCTCGGCGATATAGCCGGCGCCGGGCAGGCTCAACGCTTCGGCGGCGAAGGCCGGGTCGGCATCGGCATCGGCCAGCACGCGCCGGCAGGCCTCGACGTAGGCCGCGCTGTACGCCGGCTCGCGGCCGGCGCGGACGTCTTCGATGGCACCGAGGAGTACGCGCAATGCAAGGCGCTGGCCGGCCTCCCAGCGGTTGAACGGGTCGTTGTCGTGCGCGGCGAGTTGGGCGAGTTCAGCCTCGTCGTAGTCGAAACGGAGGTTCACCGGGGCGGAGAAGCCGCGTAGCAGGGACGGCACCGGCGGCGCTTCGACGTCGGCGAAGACGAAGCGTTGCTCGGCTTCCGTCAATGAAAGCACGCGCGTGCTCTCGCCCCCGGTGCCTTCGTGATCGAGGCGCAGTGGCAGGTCGTGCCCGTCGGGGCCGACCAGGCCGACCGCGACGGGGATGTGGAACGGCTGCTTGTCGGGCTGGCCCGGCGTCGGTGGGCAGTGCTGGCTGAGTGTCAGCGTGTAGGTGCGCGCCTTCTCGTCATAGTGCCCGCTCGCCTCGACGACCGGCGTGCCGGCCTGCTCGTACCAGCGCTTGAACTGCGCGAGGTCCACGCCCGAGGCGTCGGCCATGGCGGCGGCGAAGTCCTCGGTGCACACGGCCTGCCCGTCGTGGCGTTCGAAGTAGAGATCCATGCCCTGGCGGAAGCGTTCCGGGCCGAGCAGGGTATGGATCATGCGCACCACTTCGGCGCCCTTGTTGTACACGGTCGCGGTATAGAAGTTGCTGATTTCGATGTAGGAATCGGGGCGCACCGGGTGCGCCATGGGGCCGGCGTCCTCGGGGAACTGCGCGGCGCGCAGCAGCCGGACTTCCTGGATGCGCTGCACCGCGTGCGAGTAGCGATCGCCGCCATACTGCTGGTCGCGGAACACGGTGAGACCTTCCTTGAGACTCAGCTGGAACCAGTCGCGGCAGGTCACGCGGTTGCCGGTCCAGTTGTGGAAGTATTCGTGCGCCACGACGCGGTCGAGCATCATGTAGTCGTTGTCGGTGGCGGTATCGGGCCGCGCGAGCACGTAGCGCGTGTTGAAGATGTTGAGGCCCTTGTTCTCCATTGCGCCCATGTTGAAGTCGCCGACGGCGACGATCATGTACTGGTCGAGATCGAGCTCGAGGCCGAACGTCTCCTCGTCCCAGCGCATCGCGTGCTCGAGGGATTCCAGGGCGAACTCGCTCTGGTCGAGCTTGCCGGGTTCGACGAACACCATCAGCTTGACCGTGCGGCCGGACGCGGTGACGAACTCGCGTTCGAGCTTGTCGAGCTTCGCCGCGACCATGGCGAAGAGATACGACGGCTTGAGGAACGGGTCCTCCCAGCGCGCGTAGTGGCGCCCGCCCGGTTCATCGCCGCTGTCGACCAGGTTGCCGTTGGAGAGCAGCAATGGCAGGCGTTCGCGATCCGCGTGGATGGTCGTCGTGTAGCGCGACATCACGTCGGGGCGATCGAGGAAGAACGTGATGCGGCGGAAGCCCTCGGCCTCGCACTGGGTGAAGTAGCCGTCCTTGGAGCGGTACAGGCCCATGAGCTGGGTGTTGCGGTCGGGCGCCACGCGCACCACGGTCTCGAGCCGGAAGCGGTCCGGCACGTCGGCAATCGTCAGGTGCTCGGTATCGAGCGTGTAGGCGCCTGTGGAGAGCGGTGTGCCGTCGAGCGCGATGCTGACGAGTTCGAGCTCGTCGCCGTCAAGCACCAGCGGCGCGTTCGCATCGACCGCCTCGGGGTTGCGCGCGAGGGCGAGCGTGGCGCGTACCTCGGCGTGGTCGTCGCGCAGGTCGACATCGAGATCGACCTGTTCGATGAGAAAGGGGGGTGGCGTGTAATCGCGCAGGTGGACGGTCTGCGGTGTGGGATTCAGCATGCTGGCTCCTGCAAACGGCTGGGCCTGTTGGGGATAACGGTTGTCGCGCCGTGGCCGGACGGGGCGACGGCACCTATTCGACGATGCGGTGTTCCTCGGTCATCAGGATGGCGATGCTCGAAGCGCTCGCCGTCGCGCTTTCCCGGGCGCGCTGGCCGGCCGGCGTGTCGAACACGGACTCCATCGCGGCGCGGCTCTCGAACCAGACTTCGGCGACGCCGTCGAAGGCCTGGTCGGGCGTGGTGGCGAGATTGATGCTGTAACGCACCAGGCCCGGCCAGGCCTGCACCTTGGGTGCGTGCTCGGTCAGCCACCATTGCCTGAACGCGTCGAAATCCATGCCCGCCGGGCGCTTGATGATGCCGATGACCTTGAACATGGCGTTCCACGACGTGTTTTCAACCGGCCTCCGATTCTACGCAAATCGCCCCGGCACGCCATGGCCGCGGCGCGGTATCGCCGCTATGCTCGGGCTTCGCCCACCCGTACGCAGGGAGACCCGTCATGATCGATCTCTACTACTGGCCGACGCCGAACGGCAAGAAAATCACGATCCTTCTCGAGGAGTGTGCCATGCCCTACGAGGTCAAGGTGTGCAACATCGGCAAGGGCGACCAGTTCACCGACGAGTTCCTCGACATCTGTCCCAACAACCGCATGCCCGCCATGGTCGATCATGCACCGGCCGATGGCGGGCCGCCGCTGCCGTTGTTCGAATCCGGCGCGATGATGATGTACATCGCCGAGAAGGCCGGCCGTTTCTGGCCGCAGGAACTGCGCGGCAAGTACGCGGTGGCACAGTGGGTGATGTGGCAGATGGCCAACCAGGGACCGAAGTCCGGCGAGTGCGGGCACTTCCGTCGACTCGGTGACAGCCAGGGCGACCAGAGTTATGCCGTCAACCGCTTCACCGACGAGGTCAACCGCCTCTACGGCGTCCTCGACCAGCGTCTCTACGAGGCGCGCTACCTGGCCGGCGATGAATACACCATCGCCGACATGATCGCCTATCCGTGGTGCGCTCTCGCCGAGGCACACGGCCAGGACGTGAGCGGCTTCGTCCACTTCAAGCGCTGGTGGGACGAACTCTCCGCGCGGCCTGCCGTACAGCGCGGCATGGCGGTCGGCAGCGATCTCAGCCTCGATCTCGAGAACATGAGCGAGGAAGAGAAGGCAGCGCTGAGGAAGCTCCTTTACAACCAGCGGGCGCGTCCGCTGCGGCAGCGCCCGTGAGCGTGCCGCGCGGCGCCTTTCAGCCGATGCGGTAGCCTGCCAGGGAGTTCTGGACACGCTCGGCGAGCACCGCGAGCTCGCCGCTCGAGCGCTCGACGTGGCCGAAGTCGCGGGCGTTGTCGGTGCTGACGCGATTGATGTGCCCGATGTTGTCGCGGATCCCGGCGGCGGCGGCGCTCTGCTGCTCCGCCGCGACCGCGATACGGCTGCTCATCATGTCGATTTCGGTCACGCGGTTAGCGATGCGTTCGAGCGCGTCGCCGGCCTGCCGAACCATCGAGACCGCTTCCAGGGTGTGTTCGCGGCCGCGTTCCATGACGCCGCTCGCGGCATTGGTGCGGGTGCGCAATGCCTCGATGATCGTTTGCACCTCGTGCGTCGATTCCTGCGTGCGTGTCGCCAGCATGCGTACCTCGTCGGCGACCACCGCGAAGCCGCGGCCGAGTTCGCCGGCGCGGGCGGCCTCGATGGCCGCGTTCAGGGCGAGGAGATTGGTCTGCTCGGCGATGCCGCGAATGACATCGAGCACCGCTTCGATGCTCTGGCCGTCGTCGCGTAGCTGCTGCACGACCTGCGATGCTTCGACCACGCTCGTTTCGACCTGGTCCATGCACGCGATGGTCTTTCGAACGACCGCGCGACCGGCGTTGGTTTCGTCGTCGGCGATGTTGGCGACGTTGGCGCCGGTTGCAGCGCCGCGCGCGACTTCTTCGACGGCTTCGAGCATCTCGTCCATGGCGGTGGCGAGGTCGCTGGCAGCGGCCTGCTGAGCGTCCATTCCTGATGCCGAGTCCTGGGTGATGGAGCGCAGGCGATCGGCCGCCGCGGCGACCTCCTCGGCGGCGCTGCGCACCCCGCGCAAGGTGCCCGCGATGGTCGCGGACATGCGGTTGACGGCACCCGTCAGGCGGGCCGAGATGGCGTTCTCGCTGGCCGCGATCGGCTGCATGAGGTCGGCGTCACCGCGCTCGAGGTCGTTGGCGATGGCATCGACGGCGTTCACCGTGGTCTCGATCGGGGCGATGATCGAGCGTGCGAAGGCACGTCCGAGCAAGGCGCCCACGGGCAACAGGACGAGCAGGCAGAGCAGGCTGAGCTGCACGATCTCCCGGCGCAGCGACGCTTCCGGAGCGAACGCCTCGTCTGCGTCGATGAGGCTGACGATGGTCCAGTCGAGCCCTGGAATGTCGAGCGGCGCGTGCGCCGAGAGCACTGCGTGCCCGCGCTGGTCGTGCGCCGGGCCGGAACCGCCCGTGCTGCCCCGATGGCTGGCGATCAGCTCGGCGTTGATCGGCTGCAGGCCGATGGTCGTGCCTTTGCGGCGAATCGTTTCGACGATGCCCGCGGGCGTGCCCGTCGCCGCGACTTCAGCGATGTATCGAGGACTGTCTTCGATCAGTTGGCGGGCTTGGCTGCGCATGGTGCCATCGGAGCCGATCAGGATGATCTCACCGCTTTCGCCGAGGCCGGAATCGCGCCAGGCATGGCCGTAGGTCATGATGTCGTTGATCGCCGCGATCGGCATCTGGAAGACGAGCACGCCGACGCGAGTGTCGCCGTCGTAGATGGGGCTCGCGATGAAGGCAGCGGGATCCTCGTAGGAGGGGCCGTAGGGCGCGAAATCCGTCAGCACGACGGTGTCGCGGCGGTCGGCCGCGTGGGCCTGCTGGAAGGCGCGGCCGAGCCCGCTTTCCGCGTAGGGACCGTCGACCAGCGAAGTCGTGAAATCGAGTTCCTTGAACACGGAGTACACCACGTCACCGCTCACGTCGTCGACGAGGAAGATGTCGTAGTAGCCGAACTTCCTCAGGTAGTCCCGGATGTGCGGGTGGAAGGTGCTGTGCACGCTTGCGTAACGGGTGCCGTCGCCGAGGTCGCTGAGTTCGTCCTTGGCGCCCAGCGGGTGGGGGTTGTCGCTGATGTAGGCCGCCTGCAACGCGATGCTGTCTGCATCGAGCGGAGCCAGCAGCCGGTCCACGTCGGGTGCGCCGTCGGCGTTGCGTTCCGCGTAGGCACGTGCGAAGGACTCCTGGTAGTAGCGCCTGATGCTCGCCCGCGAGCGGAGCAGGTCTCGCTCCGGACTTTCGAGCCGGTAGTCGGCGAAGGCGCTCCTGAATTCCCGCATCGCCTCGATGATCATGCGGTCATTGGAGAAGGTCAGCACCTGGTTGCGCAGCAGCTCGAAGTAGTTCTCGACTTCGGTTTTCTTGGCGGCGCGAAGCGACACGAGCTGTTCGTAGGTCTGCTTCTCCAGGGCGGCGTGGCTGTGTTCCAGTGCGATCCAGGTCACGATAGCGGCGAGCAGCGCGGCCGGAACGGTGACGAGAAGAACTGCGCTCAGCAAGAGCTGGGTGTTCATGGTAAGGCGAGACATGAATTCCGTTTCTCTGTGATGTGGTCCGTGATGCTATGTGGCGGTAAAAAAATCGTAACCTTTAATTGGGGTATGCCGGGGCCGTACGGCGTCCTGCCGCCCCATGACCGCTTCGCGGATCAGGGCCGGTGGCGGGACACGCGGCTTGGTGTTCCGCGGGGTGGCCCGGGCGACCGTGCCGGCCTGCGCGGTGCGAGTCTGTGCTTGCGCCGTGCGTGCCCGGGGCACGAGGGCGATACCGACCCCGGCAAACGCGTGATCGCGCGTTTGCCACGCCGGCGCGCGTTCGTCTTACAATCGCGGCGTACATGCTCTGCGCCGTTCCCGGCCCCTGGATACCGCACCGATGAACATCGCCAACGACCGCGTCGTCACGTTTCACTACCGCCTGCGCGATGCAGACGGCAATACGCTGGAGGATTCCCACGACGGTGACCCGCTCAGCTACCTGCACGGCCACGGCGGCATCATTCCCGGGCTCGAGACCGCCATGGACGGGCGCGCCGCCGGCGACAGTTTCGAGGTGACCCTGGCACCGGCCGAGGCCTACGGCGAGCGCCGCGACGCTGCCGTGCAGCGCGTGCAGCGCAAGTACGTGAGGACACGCGGGAAGCTGGCGCCCGGGCAGGTCATCGAGGTCGGCACCGACCGCGGCCCGCGCCAGGTGGTCGTGGTCAAGGCCGGCAAGTTCGTCGTCGACGTCGATACCAATCACCCGTTGGCCGGGCGCACGCTGACTTTCGCCATCGATATCGTCGAGGTGCGCGAGGCGACGGCGGAAGAAAAGTCCCATGGCCACGCGCACGGGCCCGGTGGGCACCATCACCATTGATTGAGCGGGCCACGCCGCGCGGGGCGCAGCCGTGATCGCTTTCGAGGACGTGACGCTCCGGCGTGGCGCGCGGGCGTTGTTCGAGCACGCGACGTTCACCCTGCACGACGGGCAGCACGTCGGCCTGACCGGCGCCAACGGCTGCGGCAAGTCGAGCCTGTTCAAACTGCTGCTCGGTGAGCTCGGCGTCGACCAGGGCGAACTGCGTCTGCCCCGGGGGCTGCGCATCGCGCACATGGCGCAGGAGGTCGAAGCAAGTCCGGCCAGCGCGCTCGATTACGTCATCGACGGCGATCGCGAGCTGCGTCACTGGCAGGACGTCCTGGCCCGCGCGGAGGCTGCCGACGACCACGATGCGATGGTCGCCGCGCACGCCGAAATCGATCAGCGCGACGGTTACAACGCGCACTACCGCGCGGGCCAGCTGCTGCACGGGCTCGGTTTCGCCGAGGACGAGCTCGCGCGTCCGGTCAGTGCTTTCTCGGGCGGCTGGCGCATTCGTCTCAACCTTGCGCGCGCGCTGATGTGTCCGAGCGACCTGCTGCTGCTCGACGAGCCCAGCAACCACCTCGATCTCGACGCCACCGACTGGCTGGAAGGCTGGCTCGGGCGCTACCCGGGGACGCTGCTGCTGATCTCCCACGACCGCGATTTCCTCGACGGCACCGTTCAGCAGATCCTGCATATCGAGCACGGTGCCATCCACGCCTATCGCGGCAACTACACCGCGTTCGAGCGCCAGCGCGGCGAACGCCTCGCGCAGCAGCAGGCCCTGCACGAACGCCAGCAGGCGCGGGTTGCCGCCATCGAATCGTTCGTGCGCCGTTTCCGGGCCAAGGCGACCAAGGCGCGCCAGGCGCAGAGCCGGCTGAAGGAACTCGCGCGCATGCCGCAGATCGCTGCCGCGCACGTCGACTCGCCGTTCGATTTCCGCATCCGCGAGAGCGAGAAGGTGTCCGATCCGCTGCTCGTGCTCGACGACGCGGCGATCGGTTATGACGGGCGTGCGGTGCTGCGCGAGGTGCGCGTGATGATCCATCCCGGCGCGCGCATTGGCCTGCTCGGTGCGAACGGCGCCGGCAAGTCGACGCTGATCAAGGCCATGACCGGCCAGCTGCAGCCGCTCGCGGGCACGCGCACGCCCGGCACCCATCTCGCGGTCGGCTACTACGATCAGCAGCAGCTCGAAGCGCTCGACCTCGACGCGAGCGCGCTGACCCACGTGCGGCGCCTGAGTCCGAAGACGCCCGAGCAGGAGATCCGCAACTTCCTCGGCGGCTTCGATTTCCACGGCGATGCCGCGCTCGTGCCGATCCGCCCCATGAGCGGTGGCGAGAAAGCGCGCCTCGCGCTCGCGCTCATCGCCTGGCAGCGGCCCAACCTGCTGCTGCTCGACGAACCCACGAACCATCTCGATCTCGACATGCGCCAGGCGCTGACGGTCGCGCTGCAGGCCTTCGACGGCGCGATGGTCGTCGTCTCGCATGACCGTTACCTGCTGCGCAACTCGGTCGACGCGTTCTGGCTCGTCGCGCAGGGCCGCGTGGCGCCGTTCGAGGGGGATCTCGACGATTACCACCGCTGGCTCGCCGAGCGCGTGCGCGCCGGCACGGGCGAGGACCTCGCGGGCGACGAGCCGGTGAGCGCCCCGCCAAGAGCGGCGCGCGACGCCAGGGCCGAGCGTCGCGACGCGGCCGCGCGGCGCCAGCGCCTCACGCCGCTGCGCCGCGAGGTCGAGCGGCTCGAGCAGGCCATGGCCTCGGCGCAGGCCGAGCTGGCCGACATCGAGGCTGCGTTGGGCGACGCGAGCATCTACGAGGACAGCGAGAAGGCGCGCCTGCAGAAGCTGCTGGAGCGCCAGGGACGCCTCAGGCAGTCCCTGCAGGCCGACGAGGAGGCCTGGCTCGAAGCGCAGGAACGTCTCGAGGCGCTGGCCGGTGAACTCGGCCTGAGCGCCTGAGCTGCGCGCCGCGACCGCGCGTGATGCGCTACAGTGCGTCACTCGACGACGCGGTGCGACGCACGCGGCGGGGCAGATCGGGGTTGCCGACGAGGCGGCCGGCGGGGCCCGCGTCCGCGCGCGGCCCGCGGCACAGCGCGGGGAGGGCGCGATGATGATGTTGCGAAACCTGATGGCAGCAGGGCTGCTGGCGGCGGCCGGTGTCACGCCCGCGGGGGCGGACGATGCGCGCCTCGCCGGCGCCGGCGAAGACGCGGACAACTGGCTGACCTACGGCCACGGCTGGGCCAACCAGCGTTACAGCACGCTCGACGGGATCGATACCGGTAATGTCGCGCGGCTGCGCCCCGCGTGGATCTACCAGACCGGGATTGTCGGGACCTTTCCCACCAACCCGCTGGTCGTCGACGGCGTGATGTACCTGACGACGCCCTACAACCACGTCGTCGCGCTCGACGCCGCGAGCGGTGAGCCGCGCTGGCGCTACCGTCACGAGCTTGCCGAAGAGAAGCTCTGCTGCGGGGCGCACAATCGTGGTCTCGCGTGGGGCTACGGCCGGCTCTACATGGTTACCGCCGATGCGCGTTTCATCGCGCTCGACGCCGCGAGCGGGGCGCTGGTCTGGGACATCCCCATGGTCGATCCGATGAGCGGCGAGATGACCGACCTGGACGCCATCCGGGACTACGACCCGGACGACCCGGCGGCTTTCGCGCGCGCGACCCGCTTCGCCGGCAACATGGCGCCGGTCGTGCACGATGGCAAGGTCTTCGTCGGCGTCAGCGGCACGGGCTACAGTGCCGTGCTCGGCGATGCCGAGAAGCAATCCGCCTCGGTGCTCGGGCGCCCCGGCGTACGGCGCGGCCTGCGCGCTTTCCTCTCGGCCTACGACGCCGACAGCGGACGCCTCTTGTGGCGCTGGTACGCGACGGCATCGAGCGGTTGGGAGGGCGACTTCGCGGCGACCACGTCGTTCGGCGACGCGCTCGAGCGCGATCTGGCTGCCGAGCGCGCCGCCGCGCCCGCGCATCGCGATGCGTGGCGCCGGGGCGGTGGGTCGATCTACTCCTCGCCGTCGATCGACCCGGAACTCGGCCTGGTCTACTTCGGCACCGGCAATGCCTCGCCGACGTATGCCGACCAGCTCCGCCCCGGCGACAACCTCTACACCTCGTCGATCGTGGCGCTCGACATCGACAGCGGCGAGCTGCGCTGGTACCACCAACTCGTGCCGCACGACATCTGGGGCTACGACGCGGCTTCGCCGCCGGTGCTGCTCGAGGTGCCGGACGCGCAGGGCCGCGCGGTGCCAGCGCTCGCGGCGGCGTCGAAGTCGGGCTGGCTGTACCTGCTCGATCGCCGCGACGGCCGTCCGTTGCGCCGCTCGGAGCCGTTCGTGCCGCAGAACGCCGGCATGTTTCACCGTCCCACCCCGGATGGCCTGCTGATCGCGCCGGGCGCGGCCGGCGGCGCCAACTGGCAACCCCTGGCCTACAGCCCGCAGACCGGGCTGGTCTACGTACCGGCCAGTCACCAGCCGACCCGCTACACGCTCGAACGTAACGCCGACGGCGAAGCGGTCAACGTCCTCAGCTTCCTCAACGACATCGACCGCTGGGGCCTGCTGTCGGCGATCGATCCGGCCGACGGCCACATCGCCTGGCAGGCGCGCAGCCCGCTGCCGATGATCTCCGGTGCCCTCGCCACGGCGGGCGGGCTGGTTTTCGCCGGCGAGTCGAGCGGCGAGTTCAGCGCTTTCGACGCGGCGAGCGGCGAGCGGCTGTGGCATTTCCGGGCCGGGGCCGGGGTCAACGCACCGCCGGTCACCTACCGGGCCGGCGGGCGGCAGTACGTCGTCGTCGCCGCCGGCGGTCATGCGCTGTTCGATTTCCCGCAGGGCGACGCCGTCGTCGCGTTCGCGCTGCCCGAGGGGGACGACTAGGCGGACTCGGTACAAACCGCCGACCCGCCGGCGGGAGACGTTGCGCGCAACGGGGCGATGGGCGATCGTGCCATCGGCACGGCGCCACGCGACGGGGCGCGCCTGGCGGCCGCGCCTGGCGCACCCGAAGGGGCCCGGCTTCATCCCTCATCGCCGACCGGAGCACGCATGAACGACATCATTCTGCATCACTACGAGCTGTCCCCGTTCTCGGAGAAGATTCGCCGCCTGCTGGCCTACAAGCGCGTCGACTGGCGCGCCGTCGAGCAGCCGGTGATGGCGCCCAAGCCCGCGCTGACGCCGCTGACCGGCGGTTACCGCCGCATTCCGGTGATGCAGATTGGCGCCGACATCTACTGTGATACCGCGCTGATCGCGCGCAGGATCGAAGCGCTGCATCCCGAGCCCGCCACGATCCCGCACGCGTTCGCCGGTGCCATCGCCGTGATCGAGGATTGGGCCGACCACCGCCTGTTCATGCAGGCCGTGCCGCCGGTGGTGGTGCGCCTGCTCGATGCCCTGCCACCCGGCTTTCTCGAAGACCGCCAGCAGATGACGCCGGGCTTCTCGCGCGAGGCGCTCGTCGCCGGCGCGCCGCACGCGCTCGCCCAGGCCGGCCATTCGCTCGATTATCTCGAGGCCCAGCTCGGCGCCTCGCCGTGGCTGGTCGGCGAACATTTCACGCTTGCCGACGCGGCCTGCTATCACCCCGTACGCTTCATGCAGAACAGCCCCGAACTCGCCGAACTCGTCGCCGCGCGCCCCGCGCTGGCCGCCTGGGCGGCGCGCATCGCGGGCTTCGGTCCGGGTGAATGCCGTGCCATGGCGCCTGCCGAAGCGCTCGCCGTGGCACGCGCTGCCGAGCCGGCCGACGTCGGCGGCGGGGCGGTCGCCGCAGCGGGCTTCGCTGTCGGCGACACGGTCGACATCCAGGCCGACGATTACGGGCAGGAGATCACGACCGGCCGCATTCTGCACCTCGACCAGAACGAGATCGTGGTCCTGCGCGACGACGCCGATGTCGGCGCCGTCGCCGTGCACTACCCGCGCGCCGGCTACCAGGTGCGCGCGCACTGAGTGCGAGAAATTTTCCCCGGGCACCCCTAGTACCCGCGATAGCTGCCCTCGCGTTTCTCGCGGAACGACGCGATCGCCTCGGCGTGGTCCGGGCCCGCCTTGGCGATGGCGATGTTCGACGCGACGAGGTCGAGGCAGGTCGCCATGTCGGCGCCGGACAAGGCGTGGTCGACGGCGCGCTTGATCAGGCGCACCGACAGCGGCGGCAGCGCCGCGAGGCGCGCCGCCAGCGATTGCGCGGCGCCGGCCAGTTGGTCGTCCGGGTAGACGTGGTTGACCAGGCCGATGCGCAGCGCGGTGTCAGCGTCGATGAAGTCGGCGCCTAGCAGCAGTTCCAGCGCCCAGGCGCGGCCGACCAGGTGCGGCAGGAACCAGGCGCCGCCGCCGCCCGGCAGCAGGCCGATGCGCGCGTAGGTCTCGGCGAAGCGCGCGCTCGCCGCGCACAGACGGATGTCGCAGGCCAGTGCGAGGTCGAGCCCGCCGCCGGTGGCGACGCCGTTGATGGCGGCGATGACCGGCTTGTCGAAGCGCGCGAGGCGCTTGGGGAAGGCCTGGATGACTTCGTCGATGTAGGCCTTGGTGCGGTGCGGCGTGTTGTCGGCCTCGGCGCCCATCTGGCTGACGTCACCACCCGAGCAGAAACCGCGACCGGCGCCGGTGAGGACCACGGCGCCGATGTCGTCGCGTGCGGCGCACTCGTCGAGTCGCGCGACGAGCGCGGCAAGCATCTCGTCGGTGAACGCGTTGAGCTTCGCGGGCTGGTTGAGCGTGAGCGTGGCGACCCGCGCCTCGTGCGTGAACAGAACGGTCTCGGTCATGGCCTCTCCCCGGCGTTGCGCGACGCCTGCGGTTGTATGCGAGGCGGCCTGCCGAGTAAAGCCGGCGCGCCCCGGACGCGGCGCGTGCCGCGCGACCGGCGGGCGCGTGATTGGATAGAATCCCGGCCATGAGCAAAACGACCTTCAACCGTGACCTGCTGGCGTTCCTCGACGCCTCGCCGACCCCGTTCCACGCCGTGCGCGCGATGCGCGAGCGCCTGCTCGCCGCCGGCTTCGAGCCGCTGGACGAAGCCGAAACCTGGCAGCCGAAAGCGCGTGGGCGCTACTTCGTCACGCGTAACGATTCGTCCCTGATCGCGTTCCGCCTCGGCCGCCGGCCGCTCGCCGAAGATGGCCTGCGCATGGTCGGCGCCCACACCGACAGCCCCTGCCTCAAGCTCAAGCCGAACGCCGGGGTGGCGCGGCACGGTTATCGCCAACTCGGCGTCGAGGTCTACGGCGGCGTGTTGCTCAATCCCTGGTTCGATCGCGACCTGTCGCTCGCCGGGCGGGTCACGTTGCGCGCGCGCGGCGGCAGCCTGCGTAGCCGGCTGATCGATTTCTCGCGGCCGGTGGCGGTCATCCCGAGCCTCGCGATTCACCTCGACCGCGAAGCCAACACGGAGCGCACCGTCAACAAGCAGACCATGCTGCCGCCGCTGCTCGCGCTCGGCGGCGAGCCGCTCGACGTCGCCGCGCTGGTGCGCCGGGCGATGAAGGAGACGGGAGCCGCGGGCAGCGGCGAGACCCTGCTCGATTTCGAACTCTTCCTCTACGATACGCAGCGCGCTGCCGTGGTGGGTCTCGAGGAGGAGTTCGTCGCGAGCGCGCGGCTCGACAACCTGCTCAGCTGCCACACCGGTCTCGCCGCGCTGCTCGATGCGAAGAACGAGCACGCGCAACTGCTCGTGTGCAACGACCACGAAGAAGTCGGCAGCGGTTCGCATGCCGGGGCGCGGGGCAATTTCCTCGCCAGCGTGCTCGAACGTCTCGCCGGCGGCGAAGAGGCGTATGCGCGCCTGATCGCGCGTTCGATGATGGTCTCGACCGACAACGCGCACGGCATCCATCCCAATTTTGCCGACAAGCACGACGGGCAACACGGACCGTTGATCAACGCCGGCCCGGTGCTCAAGGTGAACGCCAACCAGTCCTACGCCACCAACAGCGAGAGTGCGGCAATCCTGCGCCACGCCGCGGCGCGGGCGAAGGTGCCGCTGCAGGCTTTCGTCACGCGTACCGACATGGGCTGTGGCAGCACCATCGGCCCGTTGACGGCGACTGCGCTCGGGGTGCGCACGGTCGACGTCGGCGTGCCGACGTTCGCGATGCATTCGATTCGCGAGCTGGCCGGCGTCGACGACGCCTGGTCGCTCAAGCGCACGCTCGATGCCTTTTTCGCGATGCCCGACCTGCGGGTGCAGGCGGCCGACTGAGGGCGCCGTCAGCGGCGCGCGGTGCTCGCGTCGGCTGGACGCCGCGCGAACATCACGGTGTCGAGGTAGCTCAGCACGAGTTCGTCGTCCTGGTTGAAAACGCGGAAGAGGAACTTGACGATGCCGCGATCGGGCTTGCTGCGCGAGGGCCGCGTTTCCAGGCATTCGATAGCCAGGCGCAGGACGTCACCGGGGTAGACCGGGTGCGGGAAGCGCAGTTCGTCGAAACCGAGCGCGCCGATCACGGCGCCGGTCCAGGCCGCACCGTTCAGCATTGCCTGCTTGGCGCACAGGGTGTACTGCCCGGACGCGGTGAGTCCGCGCAGGCCGCGTGCGCGGGCCGCCTCGTCGTCGGTGTGAATGGGCAGCGGGTCCCAGCGGCGATTGAACGCGAGCAGGTCGTCGCGATCGACGGGCCAGGGGCCGAAGTCGAACGTGTCGCCGGGGCGGACGTCGTCGAAGTAGAGCGTGTCGGTAGTCATGGGGCTGGGCGTGGCTACGCTTGGTGACGGCGGGGTGTATGAAGGCCGGGTGTCTGACACTCTTGCCGAAGCAAAAGTGTCAGACACCGAGAGCCGCGAAGAGTAGGCATGCGTCATGCCCCAGGCGGCCGCCCGATGCCTTGTTCAGAACACGATCGGCAACTCGAGATGCCGTTCGTAGACGAAATCGCGGTGCGCCAGCAGCGCAGGCGTGATGGCCGCTTCGACCGCCGGGTCGTCATTCGAATAGGCCGGCCGGTAGGCCGTCGCCATCGGGCACCGTTCCGGCGGCATCGGTTTGAACAGGCCGAGGAAGCAGGCGAAGTAGATATCCACCGCAGTCAGTTCGGGTCCCATCAGGTAGCGGTGGCCGCGCGACTTCTGGCTCGCGAGCTGGGCGTCGAAAGTTCCGAAGATGCCGGCGATGTGGCGGCAGGCGGCCTCGGCGCCGGCCGGGGTGTAGCCGTACTTGTCCGCGAGCGCCTGCCAGAACGGCCGGCTCTCGTCGTCCGGTGGCAAGGTGCTCAGCGGGCCGTGCGCCATGAGCAGGCGTTGTGACCAGGCGATGCCGTTCTCGCCGGCGAGCTCGTTGATGAGGCCGAACATGCGGATGCGATCTTCGATGTCGGCCGGAATCAGGCGCGGTTCGGGCGCGAGGCGTTCGGCGAGGTTGAGCTGGTCGTTCCACAGCGAGCGCGGCCGCTCGTCGTTCCAGATCGCGACCGGCGCGCTCGACTGCGCCGTCCAGGCGATGAGCTCACTCTGCGAGCCTTCCATGCCGATGGCGAGGTCGGAAGCACCCTCGTTGGCGGTGCGTACGGGTGTGTAATCGAGACCCTTGACGTAGAAGATGCCCTTGCACGACTCGCGCCAGGGACCCGGCACCGTGTAGGCACCGAGCACCAGGCGCAGACCGCTCATACGGCGCGCCTCGGCAATCGAGACGTAGTCGAGTTTCAGATCGTCGAAGCCGATTTCGTCGCTCATGACTGTGCTCCCGTCATTGACCATCGATGCTGAACGCGATCAGCGCATTGCCCGGCATCCAGCGGTTCCACATGCCGTAGCCGGAGTTGACGTACACGTGGCCGTGGGCGATCGCGGGGCCGGGGCCGTTGATCGCGCCACCGCGTGCCGGCACGCCGTTGACCGTGCTGAAGGTGCGCGCGGTATCGAAGTCCCACATCACGGTGCCGGTGGCGGTGTCGTAGGCACGCAGGTGGCCGTCCAGGCTGCCCGAGAAGACCAGGCCATCGACGACCGAGACGGCGGCGAGCTGGCCCGTGTTGCAACGCTCGCGGCCGCCGCAGGTGCCCTCGTGCGGCGCGACCTGCCAGGCCAGGCTGCCGTCGGCGAGATTGACGGCGCTGATGCCGCCGGCCGCACCCGGGCCCAGTTCCCAGGCCGCGGAAATGGCGACGTAGGCTTTCTCCGTGTCGCTCGCGAAGCCCCACTCGATGCCGCCGACGATGCCGCCCGCGCCGACCTTGGTCTGCCACTGGATCTCGCCGGTATCGGGATCGAGCGCGAACAGCACGCCCGATTTCTGCCCGGCGAGCAGCAGGCGGCGGCCGTCGTCACGCGTGACGAGCACCGGTGAGCTGCCGAAGTCGAGATCCGGGCCGGCCGATTCGGGGCACGCGACCTGGGCTTCCGGCGACGGGTCCATGCAGGCGATGGTGTAGGCGTCGCCGGCCAGGGTCTGCGTGATCCACCTGACCTCGCCGCTATCCATGGCGAGTGCCATGACGGCGTCTGATTCGGGCGCGGCCGGATCGGAGTAGCTGTCACCGGTGACGATGTAGAGGGCGTTGTTGTCCGGGTCCAGGGTCGGCGCGGTCCACACCGCGGCGCCCGACGGCGCCCACAGCTGCGTGCCGACCGCGTTCTTGCCGCGCTTGCTCGGTTGCTCGGCGATGGTGTGCCGTTTCCACACTGCCGCGCCGGTCGCCGCGTCGAGCGCGAGCACGCCACCGCGGAAGGTGCAGCACTCGTAGTCGGGCATGGCGCCGGCGACTTCCTCGAGTGAGGACAACGGCACGTAGAGGCGGTCCGCGTAGTGCATCGGGGTGCCGGTGATGCGGATGTGCGGATGTTCGTCGGCGAGGACCTTCCAGCGCGCCTGCCCGGTGTTCGGGTCGACCGCGTAGACGTTGCCGGCGAGGTCGCCGAAGAACAGGCTGATGGTGCCGTCGGGCAGCTTGCCGAGGGTCAACGCGGTGCGCACGCCGCCGTCCGCCTCGAACACCCACAGCGCGCAGCCGCTCTCGGCGTCGAGCGCGACGACTGGCCCGGAGAACGTGCCGAAGAACAGGCG